>DAOPRQ010000013.1:0-39104 GCA_035349055.1 Propionicimonas sp. | reverse complement strand
TCGAGAAGAACATGGAGTACCGGTCCTGGACCCAGGGCACCACGTTCGTGACCCGCATGGACTACGTGGCCCCGATTTTCAACGAGGTCGCCTACTGCCTGGCGGTCGAGCGGCTGCTGGGCATCGAGGACCAGATCCCCGAGCGCGCAAGCGACATTCGCGTGCTGATGATGGAGCTGAACCGAATCGCGTCCCACCTGGTCGCGATCGGCACCGGCGGCATGGAGATCGGCGCCCTCACCGTGATGACGATCGGCTTCCGTGAGCGGGAGATGATCCTCGACTTCTTCGAAGCGGTCACCGGCCTGCGGATGAACCACGCCTACGTTCGTCCCGGTGGTGTGGCGAACGATCTGCCCGAGACCGGCATCGCCCAGCTGCGCGACGTGATCGCCTGGCTCGACAAGCACATTCCCGAGTACGCGGCGTTCTGCAACGAGAACCCGATCTTCAAGGGCCGCATGTGCGGGATCGGCGTCCAGGACCTGAGCGCATGCTTCGCGCTCGGTGTCACCGGCCCGGTGCTGCGCTCGACCGGCTACGCCTGGGACCTGCGCAAGCAGCAGCCCTACTGCGGCTACGAGAACTACGACTTCGACGTGATCACCTGGGACACCTCGGACGCGTACGGCCGCTTCCGCGTCCGGCTGGACGAGATGTGGGAGAGCCTGAAGATCGTCAAGCAGGCCACCGACCGGCTGGAGGCGTCCACCGGTCAGCCGGTGATGATCGACGACCCGAAGATCGCCTGGCCGGCGACGCTCGCGGTCGGCCCGGACGGCCAGGGCAACAGCCACGAGCACATCAAGCACATCATGGGTGAGTCCATGGAGGCGCTGATCCACCACTTCAAGCTGGTCACCGAGGGCTTCCGCGTCCCGGCCGGCCAGGCGTACGTGCCGATCGAGAGCCCCAAGGGCGAGATCGCCTGCCACGTGGTCTCCGACGGTGGCACCAAGCCGTTCCGCTGCCACCTGCGCGACCCCGGCTTCAACCACCTGCAGTCCGTCCCGATCCAGTGCGAGGGCGGCATGCTCGCCGACGTCGTGGTCGCGATCGGCTCGCTCGATCCAGTGATGGGAGGGGTCGACCGATGAGCGGCCACGAGTTCCAGTCCTTCTTCCCCGAATCGGGCTCGGTCGACCTGACCGACACCTCGACCAACATCGACGAGACGACGATGGCCGAGCTGCGCGAACTGGCGGCCCGTTACCCGCAGCCGCGCTCGGCGCTGCTGCCGATGCTGCACCTGGTGCAGAGCGTCGACGGCCGGGTCTCCCCGCGCGGCATCGAGGCGTGCGCCGAGGTGCTGGGCATCACCACCGCTCAGGTCTCCGGGGTGGCGACGTTCTACACGATGTACCGCCGGCGTCCGGCCGGCGAGCATCACGTGGGCGTCTGCACCACCGCGCTGTGCGCGGTCATGGGCGGCGATGCGCTGCTGGAGAAGGTCTCGGAGAAGCTCGGTATCGAGCCCGACGAGACCACGCCGGACGGGAAGTTCAGCCTGGAGCGCCTGGAGTGCAACGCGGCGTGCGACTTCGCCCCGGTGATGATGGTCAACTGGGAGTTCATGGACAACATGGACCCTGACAAGGCCGAACACCTCCTGGAAGACCTGGCTGCGGGCAAGGAGGTCAAGGCGTCCCGCGGGGCCACGCTGACCTCTTGGCGCGAGGCCGAGCGGGTGCTCGCCGGCTTCCCGGACGGACGCGCGGACGAAGGCCCGAGCGCCGGTGAGGCTTCGCTGCTGGGCAAGAAGATCGCCGAGGCCAACTCCTGGTCGGCACCGGCCGCAGAGGAGGCCTGATGAGCGACCTGCTCACCCCCGTCCTTTCGGCGAACTGGGGCACAGACAAGTCCTGGAAGCTGGCCGCCTACCGCGACGCGGGCGGCTACGCGGGACTGCCGAAGGCGCTCAAGCTGACCCCCGACGAGGTCACGAACCTGGTCAAGGACTCCGGCCTGCGCGGACGCGGGGGCGCGGGTTTCCCGACCGGCATGAAGTGGAGCTTCGTGCCCAAGGACAACCCGAACCCCAAGTACCTGGTGGTCAACGCGGACGAGTCCGAGCCCGGCACCTGCAAGGACATGCCGCTGCTGCTGGCCAGCCCGCACACCCTGGTCGAGGGCATGATCATCGCCTCCTACGCGATCAACTGCCATACCGCGTTTGTGTACATCCGCGGTGAGGTGCTGCACGTGATCCGCCGGATGCAGGCCGCGGTCGCTGAGGCCTACGAGGCCGGCTACCTGGGCAAGAACATCCTCGGCAGCGGTTACGACCTCGACATCATCGTGCACGCCGGCGCCGGCGCCTACATCTGTGGCGAGGAGACTGCGCTGCTCGACTCGCTGGAGGGCCGTCGTGGCCAGCCGCGACTACGTCCGCCGTTCCCGGCGGTGGCGGGCCTGTACGCGTCGCCGACCGTGATCAACAACGTCGAGTCGATCGCCAGCGTCCCGGCGATCGTGGCGAACGGGGCGGCCTGGTTCGCGTCCATGGGCACCGAGAAGTCCAAGGGCATGACGATCTACTCGTTGAGCGGGCACGTGAACCGTCCGGGCCAGTTCGAGGCGCCGCTGGGCATCACCCTGCGGCAAGTGCTGGAGCTCTCCGGCGGCATTCGCGCTGGGCACGAGCTGAAGTTCTGGACGCCCGGTGGCTCGTCCACCCCGATCCTCACCCCCGAGCACCTGGACGTGCCGCTCGACTACGAAGGCATGGGCAGCGTGGGCTCGATGCTGGGCACCAAGGCGCTGCAGGTCTTTGACGAGACCACTTCGGTGGTGCGCACGACCCTGCGCTGGGTGGAGTTCTACAAGCACGAGTCCTGTGGCAAGTGCACCCCGTGCCGTGAGGGCAACTGGTGGCTGGTGCAGCTGCTGAAGAAGTTCGAGTCCGGCACCGCGGTCTCCGGCGATGTGGAGAAGCTGCTCGACATCTGCGACGACATCGGCGGCAAGTCGTTCTGCGCGCTAGCGGACGGTGCCGTGGCCTGCGTCACGTCCGCCGTCCGGCACTTCCGGGGCGAGTTCGAGGCCGGCTACAGCACGCCGGCCTGGGAGCTGTTCCCGTACGGCCGCAGCGCCTTGTTCGAGGTGCCCGATCGCGAACTGGCGACGAGCACGAAGGGAGCGCACGCATGAGCGTGGTCACCAAGCCCGACCAGGTGGCGCCGGTGGAGACCATCACGGTCACCATCGACGGCACCGAGGTGCAGGTACCCAAGGGCACGCTGGCCATCCGCGCGGCCGAGATGATCGGCATCGCGATCCCGCGGTTCTGCGATCACCCGCTGCTCGACCCGGTCGGCGCTTGCCGGCAGTGCCTGGTCGAGGTGCCCGACATGGGCAACGGCCGCGGCATGCCCAAGCCGCAGGCGTCCTGCACCCTGGAGTGCGCGCCCGGTATGCAGATCAAGACCCAGCTGTCCTCGCCGGTGGCCGAGAAGGCACAGAAGGGCATGCTTGAGTTCCTGCTGATCAACCACCCGCTGGACTGCCCGATCTGCGACAAGGGCGGCGAGTGCCCGCTGCAGAACCAGGCGCTGTCCAACGGCCGCGGCGAGTCCCGCTACGAGGGCGTGAAGCGCACCTTCCCCAAGCCGGTGCCGATTTCGGCGCAGATCCTGCTCGACCGCGAGCGCTGCGTCCTGTGTGCGCGCTGTACCCGCTTCTCCGAGCAGATCTCTGGCGACCCGTTCATCGCGCTGGTCGAGCGCGGGGCGCTGCAGCAGGTGGGCAAGTACGCCAAGGAACCGTACGACTCCTACTACTCCGGCAACGTCGTGCAGATCTGCCCGGTGGGTGCGCTGACCTCGGCCGCCTACCGCTTCCAGGCGCGTCCGTTCGACCTGGTCAGCACGCCATCGACCTGTGAGCACTGCGCTGGTGGCTGCCAGCTGCGGGTCGACCACCGGCACTTCCAGGTGCGCCGACGCCTCGCTGGGGACGCTCCCGAGATCAACGAGGAATGGAACTGCGACAAGGGTCGGTTCGCCTTCGTCTCCGCGCGTGGGGACGACCGGCTGAGGAGTCCGCTGATCCGTGAGGGCGACGAACTGCGGGTCGCCTCCTGGCCGGAGGCCATTGATGCCGCCGTCGCCGGACTGACTGCGGCCGGCAGCAGCGTTGGGGTGCTCACCGGCGGACGACTCACCCTTGAGGATGCCTACGGCTACAGCAAGTTCGCCCGGACGGTGCTCGGCACCAACAGCATCGACTTCCGCTCGCGTCCGATCGGTGCGGGCGAGGCCGAGTTCCTGGCCGCACAGGTAGCCGGACGCGCGCTCGGTGATGGCGTCACCTACTCCGAACTCGAGGCCGCCGGACGCGTGGTGCTGGTTGGCTTCGAGCCCGAGGACGAGTCGCCGCTGATCTTCCTTCGCCTGCGCAAGGGCGTCCGCAAGTCCGGGCTGAAGGTGACCGCGGTCGCGCCGTATGCGAGCACTGGTAGCGCCAAGCTGAACGCCGAACTGGTCGTCACCGCTCCCGGCGAGGAGGCGGCCGCCCTGCGTGGCCTCACCCTCGATGCGGGCAACGTGATCCTGGTGGGGGAGCGGGCAGCGCTCGCTCCCGACGCCCTGGCCGCTGCGGCAGAGGTCGCGGCAACCTCTGGTGCCCGGCTGGCCTGGGTGCCGCGCCGGGCCGGTGATCGTGGCGCGGTCGAGGCCGGCTGCCTGCCGGGCCTGCTGCCCGGAGGCCGTCCGGTGGACGACGCCAGCGCGCGCGTCGACGTGGCCGCTGCCTGGGGCAGCGCGAGCCTGCCGACCGAGACGGGGCTGGACGCGCCGGCGATGCTGGCCGCAGCCGCGTCCGGAGAGCTGAAGGCGCTGCTGGTCTCCGGCCTGGAGCCGGTCGACTTCGCGGACGCCGCGGCGGCCCGGGCCGGACTGGAAGCCGCCGGGTTTGTGGTTGCGTTGGAGAACCGGCTCTCCGAGGTCACCGAACGGGCAGACGTCGTCTTCCCGGTCGCGCTGATCGAGGAGCGCCCGGGCACCTTCCTCAACTGGGAGCACCGACCCGGACGCGTGAACACCGTGATCAAGGGCCAGACCCCGCCGATGACCGACCTGCGGGTGCTGGCCGCACTGGCCGACGCGCTGGGCAGGCCCATGGGCATCCGGACGCCGAGCGCTGCGCTGGCCGAGCTCACTGAGTTGGGCGCCTGGACGCCGATGGTCGACGCCAAGCCGGCCAGGACCAAGTCGAAGACCAAGAAGGTCCCGACCAGTCCGACCGCGGACACGCTCCCCGAACTCGACGCAGGGTCGGTGGCAGCCAAGCTAGCCACTTGGCGGCAGCTGATCGACGGTGGCCGCGGCCAGGACGGCGAAGCGGCCCTCGCGGCCACCGCGCGTCCGACCGTGGCCCGGGTGGGCAGTGAACTGGCGGCACGACTCGGCGTAGCCGACGGTGACGAGGTCACCGTCGGTGGTGCGACTGGCTGGTACTCCCTACCCGTGCAGATCACCCCCGATCTCGCCCCCGGAACGGTCTGGGTGCCCACGAACTCGCCCGGGACGCCACTTGGCGAACTCGGACTCGTCCACGGCGATGTCGTCGCCATCAGCGCGGGAGGCTGGTCATGAACGATCCGTGGTGGCTGGTACTGATCAAGGTCGTCGTACTGTTCGTCGTCCTATTGCTCTGGACGATCTTCAACGTCTGGTACGAGCGCCGACTGGTCGGCAAGATGCAGCACCGCCTCGGCCCGATCATGAACGGCCCGTTTGGCTTGGGACAGGCGCTCGCCGACGGCATGAAACTCCTGATCAAAGAGGACTTCATGCCCTCGATGGTCGATCGCGCACTGTTCGTGATCGCACCGCTGATCGCCGGCACCGCGGCCTTCACAGCCTGGGCGGTGATCCCGTTCGGCGGTGAGGTCGAGATCTTCGGGGTGAAGACGCTGCTGCAGCTCACCGACCTGCCGGTCGGCGTTCTGGTGCTACTGGCGGTCACCTCGGTCGGCATCTACGGCTTCGTGCTGGCCGGCTGGTCGTCCAACTCGCCGTACGCGCTACTCGGTGGCCTGCGATCGTCCGCGCAGATGATCTCCTACGAGATCGCGATGGGCCTCTCGCTGGTGTCGGTCTTCCTCTACGCCGGCTCGATGTCGACGCACCAGATCGTCGAGGCACAGCGTGCGCCGCTCGGCCCGGAATGGGTGGGGCTGCAGTCCTGGTACTGGCTGTTGCTGCTGCCGAGCTTCGTGATCTACTTGATCTCGATGGTGGGCGAGACCAACCGGGCACCCTTCGACCTGCCTGAGGCCGAGTCCGAACTGGTTTCGGGCTACATCACCGAGTACTCCGGGTTCAAGTACGCGGTCTACTTCCTCGCCGAGTACATCAACATGGCGACGGTCTCGGCGATCGCGACCACGCTCTTCGTGGGCGGCTACCTGCCGTTCTGGCCGCTGAACCTGATCCCGGTACTGAACAATCCGTGGCTCGGCCCGATCTGGTTCGCGATCAAGGTGCAACTGTTCATCTCGCTGTTCGTCTGGCTGCGCGGCACCCTTCCCCGCTTCCGCTACGACCAGTTCATGAAGCTGGGCTGGAAGGCGCTGATCCCGATCTCGCTGGTGTGGATCATCATCATCGCCACTTTCCAGTCGCTGCGGCAGGAGAACCTGCTGCAGGGGCCGGTGCTGTGGTTGGCGATCGGGATCATCCTCGCCCTGCTGGTCGCGTTCATGCTCTGGAGCCCGAGTGCCGAGCCCGAGCCCGAGCCTGCCAGCCAGGGGGAGTTCGACGCGTTCGCGGGCGGCTATCCCGTCCCACCGATGCCAGGGCAGGTACTGCCGGAACTGCAGGACGTGGTCGCGTCCACCGCAGAGGCGGCGCCACAGCCGGCAGGAGAGGAGCAGTAATGGGCATCTTCGACCCGTGGGCCGGGTTCGGAGTCACCTTCCGGACCATCTTCCGCAAGACCTTCACCCAGGGCTACCCGGAGAAGGGCAAGGAGAAGATCACCGCGCCCCGCTTCCACGGCCGACACCAGCTGAACCGCTGGCCGGACGGGCTGGAGAAGTGCGTCGGCTGTGAGCTGTGTGCCTGGGCGTGCCCCGCGGACGCGATCTACGTCGAGGGCGCGGACAACACCGAGGAGGAGCGCTACTCACCCGGTGAGCGCTACGGCCGCGTGTACCAGATCAACTACCTGCGCTGCATCCTGTGTGGGTTGTGCATCGAGGCCTGCCCGACCCGGGCGCTCACGATGACCAACGACTTCAAGCTGGCGGACACCACCAGGGAGAAGATGATCTACACCAAGGACCGGTTGCTGGCACCGCTGCTGCCGGGCATGGAGGAGCCGCCGCACCCGCGCCGGCTGGGCGCCGACGAGAAGGACTACTTCCTCGGCCTGCCTGCTACCGGCAAGCCGGACAATCGGACGCCGGTGGTCACGGACACCCCTGGAGGGACTCGATGATTCCACTCGTGACCGGAGCAGAGGTCACCTTCTGGATCGTGGCGCCGCTGATGGTGCTGGGGTCGCTCGGACTGCTGGTCTTCCGTAAGGCCGTGTACGCCGCGCTGAGCATGGCTTTCGTGATGGTGAACCTGGCCGTCCTCTACGCCTCGATGGACGCGATGTTCCTCACCTTCGTGCAGATCATCGTCTACACCGGCGCGATCATGATGCTGTTCCTGTTCGTGCTGATGCTGGTCGGCATCGGACACCAGGCCGATTCGCTCGTCGAGACCATTCCCGGGCAGCGTTGGCTCGCCGGGCTGGCCGGCCTGGGCCTGCTCGGCCTGATTCTGTTCGGCATCGGCGGCTCGCTCGTCGGGGGTCCCCGGATCGGGCTGGATGCGGCCAACGCGGCCCACGGCGGCAACGTCGAGTCGCTGGCCGCACTGATCTTCGGCCGCTACGTGTTCGTGTTCGAGCTCACCTCTGCGCTGCTGATCACCGCGGCCGTCGGTGCGATGGTGCTGGGCCAGCACTTCCGCGTCCGGCCGCGAGCGACGCAGCCGGAGCTCGCCGAGAAGCGCATGCGGGACTACAGGGCCTTGGGCACGCACCCCGGCCCGCTGCCGAACTCCGGTGTTCTGGCCAACCACAACTCGATCGCCACACCGGCCCTGTTGCCGGACGGCACGGTCAGCGAGGCGTCAATCTCGCCGACCCTGGCCGGACGCGGCGTGATCGTGGACGCGCCCGCGGCCAGCCTGGCCACGGCCCGGGCCTTCGAGTCGATCGAGTCCCACCAGGGCGAGGAGGACGAGTGATGAGCCCCGACAACTACCTCTACCTGGCAGCGATCCTGTTCACGATCGGTGCGGTCGGGGTCATGGTCCGGCGCAACGCCCTGGTGGCGTTCATGTCGGTCGAGCTGATGCTGAACGCGGCCAACCTGGCGATGGTCGCTTTCGCCATGGCCCGCGGCGGTCTGGACGGCCAGGTGGCCACCTTCTTCGTGATGGTGGTGGCCGCTGCCGAGGTCGTGGTCGGCCTGAGCATCATCATCACCATCTACCGCACCCGGCGATCCACCTCAGTGGACGCGGCAAGCCTGCTGAAGCTGTGAGGGCCGAATGATCACTCTGGAAACCCTGGCTCCGGTGGCTGCCACCGGCATGTTCGCCTACGCCTGGCTGATGATCGCCGTTCCCGCGGTCTCGGCGGCGCTGCTGCTGCTGGCGGGCAGCATTCTCGACCGGATCGGTCACTGGATCGCGGTCGCGGCCGTGACCTTCTCGTTCAGCATCGCGGTCTGCCTGTTCAGCCAGCAGCTGCTCTCACCCGAGGACGCCCGCGCGGTTGCGGTGCCCATGTTCGAGTGGATCACGCTCGGCAGCTGGCAGGTGAGCGCCGGTCTGTTGATCGACCAGCTCTCGATCCTGTTCGCCCTGCTGATCACCGGAGTGGGCGCGCTGATCCACCTGTACTCGGTTGGCTACATGGCCCACGACGAGCGCCGGCGCCGCTTCTTCGCCTACCTGAACCTGTTCATCGCGGCGATGCTGGTGCTGGTGCTGGCCGACAACTATCTGGTGCTGTTCGTCGGCTGGGAGGGCGTCGGTCTGGCGTCCTACCTGCTGATCGGCTTCTGGCAGCACAAGCCGTCCGCCGCCGCTGCGGCCAAGAAGGCCTTCGTGATGAACCGGGTCGGCGACCTGGGCATGACGATGGCCGTGATGAGCATGCTGGCCCTGTTCGGCAGTTCGGCCTTCGTGGCGGTGAACGCCAACGCCGAGCACCTGGATCCGTTCTGGGCCACCACGATCGGCCTGCTGCTTCTGCTAGGCGCCTGTGGCAAGTCCGCCCAGGTACCACTACAGGCCTGGTTGCTGGACGCGATGGAGGGCCCGACCCCGGTTTCGGCCCTGATCCACGCGGCCACGATGGTCACCGCCGGCGTCTACCTGGTGGTGCGCAGCCACGCGATCTTCGAGATGTCGTCGGCGGCCAGCACGGCCGTGGTCGTGGTCGGCACGGTGACCCTGCTGGCCGGTGCCTGGATCGGCACCAGCAAGGACGACATCAAGAAGGTGCTCGCCGGTTCGACGATGAGCCAGATCGGCTACATGATGCTGGCCGCGGGCATCGGCCCGGCCGGCTACGCGTTCGCCATCTTCCACCTGCTCACCCACGGTTTCTTCAAGGCGAACATGTTCCTCGGTGCCGGTTCGGTGATGCACGCGATGAACGACGACGTGGACATGCGCCACTACGGCGCGCTGGCGAAGGTGGTGAAGGTCACCTTCTGGACGTTCGCGATGGGCTATCTGGCCATCATCGGCTTCCCGGGCTGGGCGGGCTACTTCTCCAAGGACCACATCATCGAGGCGGCCTTCGAGCACAGCCCGATCGCCGGCACCGCGGCCCTGATCGGCGCGGGGATCACGGCCTTCTACATGACCCGGCTGATGCTGTTCACCTTCTTCGGCGAGAAGCGCTGGCAGCCGGGCGTCCACCCGCACGAGTCGCCGCGGACGATGACCGTCCCGCTGATCGTGCTGGCAACGCTGTCGGTGGTCGCCGGCGCGTTGATGAACGGCTGGATCCAGCACTGGCTGGAGCCGGCCACCGGTGCCCACGCCCACGAGGTGTCGCTGATTCCGACCCCGATCGGCTGGCTCACCCTGCTTCTCGTCGCCGCTGGCGTGGCGCTGGCCTGGTGGCTCTTCGGTACCAAGCCGATACCGGCGGTCGCGCCCGCGTCCACCAACCCGTTCACGGTGATGGGACGCAACGACCTCTTCGGGGACGCGGTGAACAACGTTCTCGTGGTCGAGCCGACGATGGTGGCCGCTCACGGCCTGGTCGCCAACGACGACCGGATCATCGATGTCGGCGCCGACAAGGTGGCCGACATGTTCAACGGGTTGTCCACGCAGACCCGCAAGCTGCAGACCGGGCAGGTCCGAACGTACGCACTCACCATGACGATCGGCGCTGTGCTGGTCGGCGTCGTGATGATTCTCAGTCAGCTGGGCTGAGGGAGGTAGCCGACAATGACATTCCCCTGGCTCACGTTCCTGGGTCTGGCACCGCTGCTCGGTGCAGCCGTGCTCTGCCTGCCGCTCAAGCACGCCGCCCGCTGGGTGGGCATGGCGTTCGCCCTGATCACCGCGGTGATCGGCCTTGTTATCGGCGGCCTCTACCTGGCCGGCCAGACCTTCGTCGAACGCGCTCCCTGGATTCCGGCCTTCGGGGCTGGCTGGGCCGTCGGTCTGGACGGCATGGCGCTGGTGATGGTGCTACTCACCGTCCTGCTGGTGCCGGTGGTGCTGCTGGCCGAATGGCGGGTCGGGGGCGGCGGACGCTGGTCGCCCCAGGTCTTTTTCGCCCTCGTGCTCGCGCTGGAGAGCCTCTCGATCTTCACCTTCATGGCCGAGGACGTGCTGCTCTTCTACCTGTTCTTCGAGGCCACCCTGATCCCGATGTACTTCCTGATCGGCGGCTTCGGCGGTCCCAAGCGGGCCTATGCGGCGGTGAAGTTCCTGCTGTTCAGCCTTGCCGGAGGCCTGATCATGCTGGCTTCGGTGATCGGCATCTACGCCTGGTCGGTGCAGGCCACTGGAGCGCCGACCTACCTGCTCAGCGAGCTCCAGCAGCTGCAGATCGACCCGATGCTGGGACGCTGGCTGATGCTGGGCTTCCTGGTCGCGTTCATCGTCAAGGCGCCGATGGTGCCCGTCCACACCTGGCTGCCGACCGCGACCGAGCAGGCGACGCCTGGGTCGTCGGTGCTGTTGGTGGGCATTCTGGACAAGATCGGCACGTTCGGCATGATCCGGTTCTGCCTCGGGCTCTTCCCCGAAGCCAGCACCTGGGTGGCGCCGGTGATGATCGGCCTGGCCCTGGTCAGCATCATCTACGGCGCGATCGCCGCGATCGGCAGCAGCGACCTGCTGCGCCTGGTGGCCTACACCTCGATCAGCCACTTCGGTTTCATGGTGCTGGGCATCTACACCTTCACCAGTGTGGGCATCTCGGGCTCGATCTTCTACATGGTCAACCACGGCTTCTCCACCGCCGCGCTGTTCCTGGTGATCGGCTTCCTGATCTCGCGCCGCGGCTCGGCTGCGGTGGCCGATTTCGGCGGCGTGCAGAAACTCGCTCCGGTGCTCGCCGGTGTCTTCCTGATGGCCGGTCTGTCCGGCCTGGCACTGCCGGGCATGTCGAGCTTCGTCTCCGAGTTCATGGTGCTCGCCGGCGCCTGGTCGGCGATTCCGTGGGTGGGGGCGGTCGCTTCGCTCGGCACGGTGCTGGCGGCGGTCTACATCCTGCTCATGTACCAGCGCACCATGACCGGCCCGGTCACCCCTGCGGTGGCTGAGCACTTCACCCGGGACGCGACCGCGTCCGAGAAGTGGGTGATCGGCCCGCTACTGGCGGTGATCCTGCTGCTCGGTTTCCTGCCGAACATCGCTTTGAACGTCATCGAACCCACCGCGCACCAGACGATGAGCATCGTCGGGATCGCTGACCCGGTGGCTCCGCTGGGAGGGGAAGCCAAGTGAAAAGCATTGCCGCGCCAACGTTCGAGTGGCTGCAGCTAGCGCCCGTCCTGACCATCCTGCTGGCGGCCTGCCTTGGCATCGTGATTGAAGCCGTGCTGCCGCGGCGCCTCCGCTTCCTCGCCCAGATCGGTCTTTTCGAGGTGGCGATCGGTGTCGCCTTCGCGTTCCTGGTGATCAGCTGGCGGCAGCCCGAGCACAGCCAGGGCCTACTGGCCATGGGCTCGATCTCGCTGGACGGCCCGACCTACCTGATGTGGGGCGCCCTGCTGGTCTTCGGTCTGCTCGCCCTGCTGGTCTTTTCCGAGCGTGACCTCGACAACGGGGCCACCGCCTTCGCCGCGTCCGCTGCTTCGGTGCCGGGCAGCCCAGCCGAGGCCGAGGCCAATTCGGCCCGGCATGAGCACTCCGAGGTCTTCCCGCTGGCGATGTTCTCGCTGGCCGGCATGCTGGTCTTCGTCGCGGCCAACGACCTGATCACGGCCTTCGTCGCCCTTGAGGTCATGTCGCTGCCGCTGTACCTCCTGTCGGGGATGGCGCGCAAGCGTCGCCTGCTGAGCCAGGAGGCCGCGCTCAAGTACTTCCTGCTGGGCGCGTTGTCGTCCGCGTTCTTCCTGTTCGGGATGGCGCTGGTCTATGGCTTCTCCGGGTCGTTCCAACTGAGCGCGATCAATGACGCCATCGCCAACCCGGTCTACGGCCGTGGACTGCTCTTCACCGGTATCGCGCTGCTGGCCATCGGCCTGCTGTTCAAGATCGGCGCGGTGCCGTTCCACAACTGGGTTCCGGACGTCTACGTTGGCGCGCCCACCCCGGTGACCAGCTTCATGGCGATCTGCACCAAGCTGGCCGCGATCGGTGCCACGCTGCGGGTGTTCTTCGTGGCCTTCGGCGCGGAGCGCTGGACGTGGCAGCCGCTGCTGGCCACGGTCGCGGTGCTCACCATGGGCATCGGCGTGGTGGTTGCGCTGACCCAGACCGACATGAAGCGGCTGTTGGCCTACAGCTCCATCTCGCACGCCGGTTTCATCCTGGTGGCCGTGGTCGGCGCCACCGCCGGTGTGACCGGCCAGGTGAACAGCTTCGGCTCGATCCTGTTCTACCTGGTGGCCTACGGCTTCGCGACAATCGCGGCCTTCGCGATCGTGACCATGGTGCGCGATTCGGCCGGCGAGGTGCACGCCATCTCGGGCTGGGCCGGGCTCGGCCGTAAGCACCCCTGGCTGGCCGGCATCTTCGCGCTGCTGATGCTGAGCTTCGCCGGCATCCCGCTGACCGGTGGCTTCATCGGCAAGTGGGCGGTGTTCTCGGCGGCCTGGCGCGGCGGGTACTCCTGGCTGGTCGTGGCCGCGGTCGCGTTCAGCCTGGTGGCCGCCTACGTCTACCTGCGGGTGATCGTCACCATGTTCTTCGCCGAGCCGGCTCTCGGCGTCGGCGTGGGCAAGGCGAGCGGAATGACCTGGGTGCCGGTGGTGCTGGGCGCGGTCGCGTCCGCGTACCTCGGGCTGTTCCCCGGGCCGCTGCTCGACCTGGTGACGTCGGCCAGCACGTTCCTGCGCTGAGCCTGAGGCTATGCTGTCGGGCGTGCCAGTAGCCACCCAGCCCGCCGATCTCGTGGGTGAGTTGGATCCGCAATTCACCCAGCGTGTCACCGAACTGCTCGAACGCATCGAGCAGCGCCTTGCGGACGCGGCGATCGCGCAGACCGATTTCGTCACCGAGGCGGCCCAGCACATCATCAGCGCCGGCGGCAAGCGTTTCCGTCCGCTGCTGGTGGTGCTCGCCGCGCTCCTGCGTGCAGACGCGGACGACGAGTTGATCATCCGCGCTGCGCTGGTGATGGAGCTCACCCACGTGGCCAGCCTCTACCACGACGACGTCATGGACGAGGCGGAGTTGCGCCGCGGTGCGCCGAGCGCCAACCAGCGCTGGGACAACACGGTGGCCATCCTGGTGGGCGACTTCCTGTTCGCCCGGGCGTCCGCACTGGTGGCGACACTGGGCACCGAGTACGTGAAGTTGCAGGCCGACACCTTCGCCCGGCTGGTGCAGGGCCAGATCGCCGAAACCAGGGGACCACTGGACGGCGACGACCGGTTGGAGCACTACCTCGACGTGGTCTCGGACAAGACCGGCTCGCTGATCGCCGCGTCCACGACCTTCGGGGGCATGGTGGCCGCGGTGTCGCCGGACGAGCTGGCAGCTCTGGCCGCCTACGGCGAGGAGATCGGCGTGGTCTTCCAACTGAGCGACGACATCATCGACATCGCATCCGATACCTCGGGCAAGACCCCGGGCACTGACCTGCGCGCGGGTGTCCCCACCCTGCCCACGCTGCTGGCCCGCCGCTCGGCCGAGCCGTCGGACGCCCGGCTGTTGGCTCTGTTGGACGCCGACCTGAGCGCGGACGCCGATCTCGCCGAAGCCCTCGGTCTGATGCGCGCGCACCCCGCGATGGCCGAAGCCCGAGAAGTGATCCACACCCGCGCCGAGATCGCCCGGGGCCACCTGGCGCCGCTGCCCGAGGGGCCGGTCAAGCAGGCGCTGTCTTCGCTGTGCGACGGCGTCATCTCGCGCTCGTCCTGAGGTCCGTCCGCGCACCGGGCCGGCCCGAAGTTCCGCGTCCGCATTTCCTCCCGCTGCTGCGCTCCCGAAGGGCACTCATTTACGCCAGCGATTCGGACGTTCGCCGGGGAAGGTTCCCTGGCGAACGTCCGAATCGCTGGCGCGAACGGGCCCGCTCGGGGAGCGAAGTCGGACGGCTGCCGGTTGCTACTCGGCAGATCAGCGCGAAATTGGCGCCGATCCGTCCCACGAGTGTCCATGAGGGTGCCCGGTAGGGCAGAATCGAGCCTGAGGATGAGAGGGCTCTCATAACTTCCAGCAAGGGCCGTTACAGTGCAGTACCGGCCGCGATCCGAACGGAGCTAGATCAGTGAGTAAGTACCGAGTGGGCATCATTGGCGTCGGCTTCATCGCCGATTACAAGCACCTGGAGGGCCTGGCCGCCAACGCCGACCTCTGCGACGTGGTCGCGTTCTGTGACCTGCAGCTCGACCGGGCCGAGAAGGGCAAGGCGCGCTGTGGCACCCCGGACGCCTACGTGACCACCGACTGGCGCGAAGTCGTCGCCGACGAGAGCATCGACGTGATCTACGTCTGCACCTGGAACATCAGCCACGCCGAGATCACCTGCGCGGCCCTGGAAGCGGGCAAGGACGTGATGTGCGAGAAGCCGATGGCCGTGACCGGCGAGGACGCCCGGCGCATGGTCGAGACCGCCCGTCGCACCGGCCGCAAGCTAACCATCGGGTACCAGAACCGGCTGCGTGAGGACGCGCAGTTCCTCCGCGATGTCGTGGACGAGGGCGAGCTCGGCGAGATTTACGTGGCCAAGGCCCACGCCGTCCGCCGTCGCGGCGTGCCGACCTGGGGCGTGTTCACCGACAAGGAGAAGCAGGGCGGCGGTCCGCTGATCGACATCGGCACCCACGCCCTCGACCTGGCGCTCTGGTACATGGGCAACTACGAGGTCGACTCGGTGACTGGTTCGGTCTTCGAGAAGCTGCGTGACAAGCCGGAGGGCAACCCCGGCGGCGGCTGGGATCCGGAAACCTTCAGCGTTGAGGATTCGGCCTTCGGCTACATCCGGATGAAGAACGGCGCCACCATCTTCCTTGAGGCGGCCTGGGCGCTGAACGTCAAGGATCCGCGAGAGGCCGCGGTCACCCTGATCGGCACCGACGGGGGCGCCGAGATCGAGCACCACGGCAAGGGCTATGAGGCGACGGTGAACAAGGTGCTCGCCAACCGCATGATCGTTTCCGAACCGACCCCCAGCAGCCCCGGCTCGGAGGACTTCGCCCGGCTGGGCGCGGCTGAGACCAGGCAGTGGCTGGAAGCCCTGCGCAACGGCACCGATCCGGTCGTGCTGCCCGACGAGGCCTGCCGGGTGACCGAGATCCTCGAAGCCATCTATGCCTCGTCGGCCTCCGGCGAGCCGGTCAAGTTCTGAACAAGGAGTAGCGAAGATGTCGCGTCCGGTCACTTTGTTTACTGGTCAGTGGGCTGATTTGCCGTTTGAGGAGGTTTGTCGGCTGGCTTCGGGTTGGGGTTATGACGGTTTGGAGATTGCTTGTTGGGGTGATCATCTGGATGTCTACCGTGCTGCTTCCGATGACGCTTATGTGGCGGAGAAGAAGGCCACGTTGGCGAAGTACGGCCTTGGGGTGTGGGCGATCAGCAATCATTTGAAGGGTCAGGCGGTTTGTGATGATCCGATCGATTTCCGGCACCGCGACATGGTGTCCGACGCCGTTTGGGGCGACGGGGACCCCGAGGGGGTGCGGCAGCGTGCGGCTGAGGAGATGAAGCTGACCGCGATCGCTGCCCGGAAGCTTGGCGTGGACACGGTGGTGGGGTTCACCGGCAGCAAGATTTGGCAGTACGTGGCGATGTTCCCGCCGGTGCCCGACAGCGTGATCGAGGATGGTTACGCCGATTTCGCCCGGCGTTGGAATCCGATTCTGGATGTGTTCGATTCCGAGGGGGTGCGGTTCGCGCACGAGGTGCATCCCTCCGAGATTGCCTACGACTACTGGTCGACAAAGCTGACGTTGGAGGCGATTGGGCATCGGGAGGCGTTCGGGTTGAACTGGGATCCCTCGCACATGATGTGGCAGGAGATTGATCCGGTGGGGTTCTTGGTGGATTTTGCGGATCGGGTTTATCACGTGGACTGCAAGGACACGAAGATGGCTTGCGGTAATGGTCGGAATGGTCGGATGGGTTCGCATTTGCCGTGGGGTGATCCGCGGCGGGGTTGGACGTTCGTGTCGACTGGTAATGGTGATGTGCCGTGGCAGCGGTGTTTCCGGACGTTGAACGCGATCGGCTACACCGGCCCGATCAGCATCGAGTGGGAGGACGCCGGGATGGACCGGCTGCGTGGCGGCAAGGAGGCCATCGACTTCGTTCGGGCCAACCTGTTCGACGCACCCACCGCATCCTTCGACGCCGCGTTCAGCACCCAGGTGCAGCCCGGCGAGTAGTAGCAGCAAGGTCGGCGGCCCGGGTTCGGAGTGGACGCGGGCCGTCGGCAAGGCCGGGCGGTGATCGCCCGGCGGCAAGAACCAACAGCGAAGGAACCAGCATGAGCCACCCACTGGTGATCGTCGGCTACGGCACGATGGGCGACTACCACCGGCGCAACCTGGCGACGATCGACGGCTTCGAGGTCGTCGGCGTGGTCGACATCGACGAGCAGGCCCGCGCTGCCGCGCAGGATGAGGGCGTGCACGCGTACGCGTCCCTGCCGGAGGCGATCGCCGAACTCGAGTTCGACTTCGTCATGATCGCCACGCCGAACGACAGCCACCACGACCTGGCCATGACCGCGCTTGCCGCCGGCAAGAACGTGCTCTGCGAGAAGCCGGCGATGGTCACGAGCCTCGAGTTGGTGGAGGTCATCGCCGCTGCCGAGCAGGCGGGCAAACTGTTCATGGTGCACCAGAACCGGCGTTGGGACCCGGACTACCTGAGCATGAAGGCGGTCTACGACGAGGCGACGATCGGTCCGGTCACCTATGTGGAGACCAGGGTGCACGGGTCGCGCGGCATCCCGTCCGACTGGCGCACGAAGAAAGAGAACGGCGGCGGCATGCTGCTGGACTGGGGCGTTCACCTGGTCGACCGGCTGTTGCTGATGGTGGACGCGCCCGTGACCGACGTCTACGCGAACCTCAGCTATGCCCTGGGCCAGGAAGTCGACGACGGCTTCAAGGCCTATCTGACTTTCGGCAACGGCGTGACCGCCCTGGTGGATGTGAGCACGACCAGCTTCCAGCCGATGCCCCTGTGGTCATTGCAGGCCAATCGCGGCTCGGCTCGCATCGAGAACTGGGCGACGCCCGGACGGATCCTGCGGCTCGGCGTGGTCGAGGAGGATGATGCCGCGCCGATCCAGGCCGGCGCCGGCATGACCAAGACCATGGCGCCGCGGGTCAAGGACTACTCCAACAGCTACAAGCTGGACGAGTCGCTGGAGGACCTGCCGGTGCCGGTGGTCGAGGCGGACGTCCGCGACTTCTACCGCAACGCACTCGCGGTGGTGGACGCTGGTGCCGAGCCGGTGATCACCAACGCCCAGGTGCTGCGGACGATGCGCCTGCTCGAAGCCTGCGTGCAGTCCCACGAACTGCGTGAGGTGGTGCACTTCGAGCCGGCGGCGAGCCTGCAGACGGCCTGATTGCTGGTCAGCCAGTCGATTGGTCCGGGGCGTCCGGGCGCTGGAGATGGCCGAGCTCACCGAGAGCGAAGCCGAGCGGCGCTCACTGACCACCTTCGTGATAGTCGGTGCCGGACCGACGGGCGTGGAGATGGCCGGCCAGATCGCTGAACTGACCCGGCAGACGCTGCGGCGCAGCTTCCGGCGGGTCGACACCACGAAGAGCCGGATTCTCGTGCTGGACGGCGCCAGCGCGGTGCTGGCCCCATTCGGCTCGAAGCTCTCGGTCGCGGCTCGGCGCGAGTTGGAGCGCAACGGGGTGGAGGTGCGGCTGGGCGCCCTGGTCGCCGACGTGGACGCCAACGGACTGGAGGTGCGCTACCAGGACGGCCGGACCGAGCGGATCGAGGCCAGCTGCAAGGTGTGGGCCGCCGGGGTGCAGGCCAGCCCGCTTGGCCGGACGCTCGCCGAGCAGTCCGGCGCCGGTGTCGATCGCGCGGGACGCGTGCAGGTGAATCCGGACTGACCCTGCCCGGGCACCCCGAGGTGTTCGTGCTGGGCGACATGATCGCGCTGGACAACCTTCCCGGCGTTGCCCAAGTGGCGATCCAGGGCGCGCGGTACGCGGCCAGCAAGATCATCGGCGAGCAAACCGGCCACCCGGTGACCGCGGACTTCAAGTACCACGATAAGGGGTCGATGGCGGTGATCAGCCGCTTCGGCGCGGTTGCCAAGGTCGGCCGGCTGGAACTCACCGGCTTCCCGGCGGGGTTCGCCTGGCTGTTCGTGCACCTGATCTACGTGGTCGGCTTCAAGAACCGGCTGACGACGCTGCTGCACTGGGCGATCACGTTCATCGGCCGCGGCCGCTGCGAGCGGGTGATCACCGAGCAGCAGATGGTCGGACGCCTCGCGGTGCTGCAACGCGGTGACGACTTCCAGCCGACGATCACCGGGACGCTGGCACCTGACAAGATCAAGCCATGACGGAACTGACTGAACTGGACGCGTTGGCGGTGTCCCGCGGCGTCCGCCGGGGTGATTTCGCTGCGGTCGAGGTGACGCAGGCACACCTGGCCCGCGCGGATCGCTTGAGCGACACGGTCGGCGCCTTCGCCCGACTGACGCCCGAGTTGGCCCTCGCTCAGGCCGCAGCAGTGGACGCTCGCGTTCGTTCCGGTGAGGCGGACGGTGCGCTGTTGGGCGTGCCCTGCCCGATCAAAGACCTCAGTCCGGTCGCGGGCGTCGGCTTCGAAGCCGGCAGCGCCGCGATGGCCGGCTACGTGGCCGAGGTGGATGACGACATCGTGAGCTGGTTCCGCGAGGCGGGCACGGTGCTGCTGGGCAAGACCGCAACCCCGGAGTTCGGGCTGCCGTGCTACACCGAGCCGGAGACCGGCCCGGCCGCGCGCACGCCGTGGGACGTGCGCCGCTCTGCCGGCGGCTCGAGCGGTGGTGCAGCTGCCGCGGTGGCGACGGGGCTGGCGCCGATCGCGCACGCCTCGGACGCCGGCGGCTCGATTCGGATCCCGGCTTCGGCGTGCGGGCTGGTGGGCTTGAAGGCCAGTCGTGGCCGGGTGAGCACCGGCCGATTCCGGGAGCCCGGCCCGGGGTTGGGGACCGACGGGGTGCTGAGTCGGACGGTGGCTGACACCGCGGCTGCCCTGGATGTGCTGGCCGGCCATGGGATAGGTGAGCCGTATGTGGCGGCGGCACCCTCGGGCCGGTTCCTCGACGCGGTCACCCGATCGCCGGGGAGCCTCCGGATCGGTGTGCTGGTCGAGCCCGCGATCGCTGTGGCCGAGGTGCATCCGGCTTGTCTGGACGCGGTCGACCGGACGGCGGCCACGATGCTTGAGCTTGGCCACGAGGTGGTGGCCGCGCCGCAGCCGTTCACTGTGGACCGCTGGGAGGCGTTCTCCGAGCTGTGGGCGGTGGGCGCGGCGATGGTGCCACTGCCGGCAGAGGCCGAGGCGGAGCTGCGTCCGCTCACTCGATGGCTGCGGGAGCGCGGCCGGCAGGCAACTGGCTTGGAGTACGCGCGGGCTGCGGCCGCCGTCCAGCGGATCGGGGTGGACATCGCCCGGGCCTGGGCAGGGTTCGATGTGATCCTCACGCCGACGCTGGCCCAACCCCCGGCGCTGGTCGGCTCGCTGCGCAATGACGCCGACCCCGCCGAGGACTTCGCCGCCCAGACCCGCTTCACCCCGTGGACGAGCGTCTACAACCTGTCCGGAGGCCCGGCGATCTCCCTGCCGCTGCACACTGCCGAGGTGGACGGAGCGGTAGTGCCGATCGGAGTGATGTTCGGCGCCGCCCACGGTGCCGAGGAGCTGCTGCTGAGCCTCGCCGGCCAGCTGGAGGCCGCAGTCGGCTGGGAGCATCCGTTCCTGGTTTCCGACCCCAAGGGCTAAGCGCAGCACATCCATCGATCCGGCTGGTCGAGCCGGTCGAGACCAACTCGCCGCGGCGCCGGCGGAGAGTGGTCCGAACATCCCCTGGGCACAGGTCAAGGCCGATCTGGGCTGGGTGTGACCTACCGGGTCGAAGTGCGGCTCGCGGCGCTCAATGCGCTACGTCACATAGCGGCGAGAGATCGCGGACGGATCGACGGAGAGATCGCACTGCTGGCCGAGAACCCCCGCCCGCCCGGCGCGCGCACTCCGTGGCCGGGATGGCCTTCGCGTGCGCGTGGGCGACTATCGCATCCTCTACACAATCGACGACGAAGTGTTGCTGATCGTCGTCGTAACCCTCTGGTCATCGACGGGACGTATACAGCGCTGAGGTGGCCGTCGGGATTGGATAGTGGCGGCGGCCCGTCGTCAGGTCCAATGGTCGTCAGTGCTGAAAGCGGTCGGGTACACCGTCAGCGTCGGCGTCCACCTGTTCGGCGACTTCGACGGCGCGGTAGTGGCGGTTGCGGGAACCGAGCAGCACTGCGGCCAGGGTAGCCGCGAGCACGGACGCGGTCAGGATGGCCACCTTGCCGATGTCGTCGTGCGGTGTGCCCTGGCCGAAGCTGAGCTCGCTCACCAGCAGCGAAACCGTGAAGCCGATACCGCCGAGCACGGCTAGGCCGAACACGTCGATCCAGGCCAGATCCGGGTCCAGCTGGGCGTGCCGCAACCGCGTCACCAACCAGGTGGCGCCCGAGATGCCGATCGCCTTGCCCACGACGAGGCCCACGATCACGCCCAATCCGATCGGGCTGGTCACGGCCGCCACGAACCCGTCCAAGCCCCCCACCAGCACCCCGGCCGAGAAGAACGCGAACACCGGCACCGCGACTCCGGCTGAGAACGGCCGCACCTTGTGCTCCAGCACCTCGGCCAGGCCATGCTCGGCGGTATCGCCCTTGGCCGGACGCACCGGCACGCCGAGCGCCAGCAGCACGCCGGCGACAGTCGCGTGCACCCCTGAGTTGTAGGCCAGCGCCCACGCCACCAGCCCGATCGGCAGTAGCAGCAGGAACGCCGCCCAGCCGTGCCGCACCAGGAAGCGCTGGGCCAGGTGAGCCAGTAGGCCGAACGCCACGATCGGCACCAGTCCGGCCACGAAGTACTCCAACTTCAGATCGCGGGTGTAGAAGAACGCGATGATCGTGATCGCGATCAGGTCGTCGGCGACCGCGAGGGTCAGCAGGAACGTCCGCAGGGCAGCCGGTAGGTGCGAACCGATCACGGCCAGCACGGCCAGGGCGAACGCGATATCGGTCGCTGCGGGGATCGCCCAGCCCGCCAGCATGTCCGGATAGGCGAACGTGAACGCGGAGTAGATCAACGCCGGCACGGCCACGCCACCCACGGCCGCCACCACCGGCACCAGTGCGGTCTTCGGATCGCGCAGGTCGCCGGTCACGAACTCGCGTTTGAGTTCCAGGCCCACCAGGAAGAAGAAGACCGCCAGCAGCCCGTCCGCCGCCCAGTGGCCGATCGACAGGTCGAGGTGCAGGCCGAGCAGGTCGCCACCGAGGTGCAGGTCGCGCAGGCCGAAGTAGAACCCGGGTGCGAAGTTGGCGCAGAGCATCGCGGCGAGCGCAGCCACCAGCAGCAGGATGCCGCCCACCGACTCCCGGCGGAGGATCCGGTTGATCCGCTGCAGTTCGGCGTATGCGCCCCGGGCGAGTGTGACCGGCGTCTGGGTCACCAGATCTTGACCCGGTCGGACGGATCGAGCCACGCCGCGTCCGCTTCGGTCACGTCGAATGCCGCGTAGAACGCAGGCAGATTGCGCACCACCTGGTTGCAGCGGAACTCCTCGGGGGAGTGCGGGTCGGTCGCGATCTGTTGGCGTAGCGCTTCGTCACGGCGCTTGCTCTGCCAGACCCGCGCCCAGGAGAGGAAGAACCGCTGTTCGGCCGGGATGCCGTCCACAGGCTCGGCTGCCCGACCGCCCAAAGCCAGTTGCCACGCCTCGTAGGCGATGGCCGCACCGCCCAGGTCGCCGATGTTCTCACCGATGGTGAGGTCGCCGTTAACGTGCAACTCGGGCAACTGGGCCGGGGCGAGCGCCGAGTACTGGCCGATCAGGGCCTTGGTCCGCTCGGTGAAGGCCTCCCGGTCGGCCGGCGTCCACCAGTCCCGCAAGCGTCCCTCGCCGTCGCAGGTCGAACCCTGGTCGTCGAAGCCGTGGCCGATCTCGTGACCGATCACCGCGCCGATGCCGCCGTAGTTGATGGCATCGTCGGCCTCGGCGTCGAAGAACGGCGGCTGCAGGATCGCCGCGGGGAAGACGATCTCGTTGCGCAGCGGGTGGTAGTAGGCGTTGACCGTCTGCGGGGTCATCAGCCATTCCCATTCGCGGATCGGGCCGCCGAGCTTGCTCAACTCGTCCGTGGTGTGGAACTCCGCGCAGGCCAGCACGTTGGCGACCAGGTCGCGTGGGTCGATCGCCAGGCCCGAGTAGTCCAACCAGACCGTCGGGTAGCCGATCTTGGGGGTGAAGTTGGCCAGCTTGAGCAGCGCCTCCGCGCGGGTGGCGTCGGTCATCCAGTCGAGCTTCGTGATCGACTCGCGGTACGCGGCGAGCAGGTTCGCCACGAGCTCGTCCATGCGTTCCTTGGCCGCGGGCGGGAAGTGGCGCTCGACGTAGAGCTTGCCGACGGCCTCGCCGAGGCTGCGCTCAACCAGGTCGATGCCGCGCTTCCAGCGCTCCTTGAGCTGCGGCACGCCTTGCAGCGTGGTGCCGTAGAAGTTGAACCGCTCCTGTACCAGTGCTTCGGGCAGGAACGGCGCCAAGCCGGAGACGAGCGTCCAGCGGCACCACTGCTTCCAGTCGTCCAGCCGTCCGGGAGTGAGCAGCGCGGCCAGATCGGTGAGGAAGGACGGTTGTGCGACGATCACCTGCTCGACCTGCGGCACCCCTGCGGCCAGCAGGACGCGCGTCCACGGCACCCCGGCTGCATCGAGGTCGGCCCAGTCGGTCGGGTTGTACATGGCGACCATGTCGCGGGTGCGCACTTTGTCCCAGTGCTTGGCGGCCACGTCGGTTTCGAGGTCGACGGTGATGCCGGCGACGCTCGCCGAAATGCCGGCGAGCATGAGCATGCGGTTGACATGGTCGCGGTAGCTGCTGAGGATCTCGGCGTGCTCGGGGAGCCGGTAGTACTCCTCGTCGGGAAGGCTGATGCCCGACTGTCCGACGAACAGCGCATAGCGGGACGGCTCACCCGGGTCGGCCTCCACCTCCACTCCGATCGGAGCAGCCAGACCGCGACGCAGGCTGCGGCCGAAATAGTCCAGCAGGTCGTCGATACTGGCGATCGCGTCGATCTCTGCCAGCAGGGGAGTCAGCGGCGCCAGCCCGCGCGCGTCCACCTCTTCGGTGTCCATGAAGCTGCCGTAGAGGTGCTCCACCAGGTGGGCCTCGGTGCCGGGCTCGGCGCCGGTCAACCCGGTGACGATGTCCTTGATCGCCTGCTCCGAAGCGTCCCGCAGTTCCATGAAGGCGCCGGCGGCGTGCTTGTCGGCCGGGATCTCGGTGGCGGCCAGCCAGCGGCCGTTTACGTGGCGGAAGAGGTCGTCCTGCGGACGGACAGCAGGGTCCAGATCGAAGTCGGTCACGCGGCTCAGAGTAGCCGTCGGAGCCAGCTCATGGGCTGCTCGGGCGGGGCGGACTCGTCCGTGCGCGCCGCTGCCGCCATTCCCCGTGGCTCAACACGATCAGGGTGAGGACGGTCAGCGGCAGGACGAACCCAGCCATGTCCTGGCTGAAGGAACCCAACCGGTCGTGCTCGACTGCGGTGAGCACGATGAAGACCAGGTAGGCGAGGTAGTAGCCGACGAACAGTCCGCCCTCCCAACGCGCGATCCGCAGTCCGGTGAAAGCGATCGACAACAGCGGTGAGCAACCGTTCAGGGCTTGCCAGGTTGATCGATAAAGTGTAACGTTCACTTTATCGATCAACTCAGGTGGTGAGAGATGGGCAGGACGGTCATTCCAGTGACGATGAAGACCATCGCCACCGAACTCGGCGTATCCATCACCACGGTGTCCAACGCCTACAGCAAGCCGGATCGGCTGTCGGCCGAACTGCGCGAGCAGGTCTTTGCCAAGGCTGAGGCGCTCGGCTACTGCGGCCCCAGCGCTGCCGGACGGGCGCTGCGATCAGGCCGGACCGACGTCTGCGGCTTCTATCTCGGCAGCCATCTGGCCTTCGCGTTCTCCGACCCGTACACCGTCATCCTGCTTTCCGGAATCGGCGAGACGCTGGAGGAGTTCGGCTCCTCGGTCCTGCTGCTGCACGCTTCCCCGGACGGCGAGAGTGAGGTGCTGCAGCGGGCCGCCGTGGACGCGGTGGTCGCGGCGATGCCGTTCGAGCCGCACCCCGGCCTCGGGATGCTTCGCCGCCGCGGCGTACCCGTCGTCGGCACCCATCGCGGTAGCGAGGGCGATTGGGTCGCGATCAACGACGCCAAGGCCGGCCGCCTGGTCGGCAAGCACCTGGCCCGTCTTGGCCACTCCCGGATCGTCGTGATCGTTCCCGGGACGCTGCCCGCCGGCCGCGAGGTACTGGACGTCGAGCTCGCTCCTGGCGGAGCCTGGCCGGTCGGCTTCCCGGGCGTCCGGGTCGGATATGCCGCCGAGCGCGTCCGCGGTTTGCAGGAGACGCTGCCCGGCGCCAGCATCCGACTGGTCTGTGCCGGCCAGAACATCAAGGAGTCTGGACGCAGGGCCGGGGCGCACGTCCTGGACGACCAGCATCGGCCGACCGCGATCGTCGCCTTGAGCGACGTACTCGCCATCGGCGTCTGGGACGCCGTCCGCGAGCGCGGTCTGACCCCGGGACGCGACGTGTCGATCACCGGATTTGACGACCTACCGGACGCCGGCTTCCTCGGTCTCACCACCGTGAGCCAACCGATCGCTGAGAAGGGACGGCTGGCCGCACGGCTGGCGATGGATCCCGACTACCCCGATCGACAGGTCCTCCTGCCGGTCGAACTCAAGGTCCGGGCGAGCACCGGGCCGGCCCCACTCAACTGACTTGCACATTTCAAGGAGATAGCAATGCACACCACTCACATGGTCACGTTCACGCAGATGGCCGAACTCGGCACCCTGCCGGTTCGCGTGCCGGCTCCGGCGATCCCGGAGGCCCGGCTGGTGCCGAGCAGCCGGTTCTCGCTGCGCGAGTACTCCATGCACACCCGGCGGTTCGCCGCCCACCGCTGGTTCCGGCTGGCCGCCACCGAGCCGCAGGCCTGCTGAGGTCTCGCCAGATCGAGTCCAACTTCGCTCCCGAATGGGACTCCCGCTCCCGAATTATCGGTGGCGAGGGTTCCAATCGGGAGCGAAGTTGCCGGGGCTGGCGGAGGTGAGCAGTTGCTCGATCGTCACCCCCGCATCGACCAGCGGCAGGTCGTCGCTGAGAATCGGCCGCACCGGTGCGTCGAGTGCGATCAGACCCTGCTCCACGAGGCGCAATACCGCCAGCGCGGTGAAGGTCTTGCTCCCGCTGGCCAGGGCGAACCGGGTGTCAACGCGATTCGGCACCTCGAAGGCCCGGTGGGCGAAGCCGTAGGCCCGTTCCCCTCGGCGGTTCGTCGCCGCTGGCGAGCGAGACCACACCGCTGAACTGATTTTCGGCGACCGCTTCGGCCAGCGCGCCCTCGTCGACGTCCATGCCCCGATTCTTCCCTCGGCAGGAACGAGAGGCTAGACCTGCCAGGTATCGGCGCCGGTGATCAGGTCCTGCAGTTGGGCGAGCCGCGCGGCCGGATCGACCAGCACGCTGAGCTGATCGCGGGCCAGATCGTCATAGGCCGGACGCTGCACGTCGCGGAAGATCCCGATCGGCGAGGACGCCAGGCCGGCCAGGTCGGTCAGCCGCGAAATCGCGAACGCCTGCCCGGGATCGTCGTGGTGGGCGTCATGCACCAGCACCCGCTCCAGACCCACCTCGGCGACGTTGGCGATCTGCAGGTGCCCACCGGCGTCCCGAACCACACCCCTAGAGTTCTCCGGACCGAACCGGATCGGCTCGCCGTGCTTGAGCGGGATCAGCCCGCTGTCGGCACCCTTCAGGGCGTCGAAGGCGCCGTCGTTGAAGATCGGGCAGTTCTGGTAGATCTCCACGAACGACGCGCCGCGGTGGCTGATCGCGGCGGTGAGCACCTCGGAGAGGTGTGCGCGATGCGAGTCCACCGTCCGAGCGACGAAGGTGGCCTCGGCGCCCAAGGCAAGCGAGACCGGGTTGAACGGACGGTCCACCGAACCCGCCGGCGTCGACTTGGTCACCTTCCCCTGCTCTGACGTGGGGGAGTATTGCCCCTTGGTGAGCCCGTAGATGCGGTTGTTGAACAGCATGATCGTGATGTTCACGTTGCGGCGCAGCGCATGGATCAGGTGATTGCCGCCGATGCTGAGCGCGTCCCCGTCGCCGGTAACCACCCACACCGCCAGATCCGGACGGCTCATCGCCACGCCGGTCGCGATGGCCGGCGCCCGGCCGTGGATCGAGTGCATGCCATAGCTGTCGACGTAGTACGGGAACCGCGACGAGCAGCCGATGCCCGAGACGATCACGGTGTTCTCGCGCTTGATGCCGAGCGTCGGCATCAAGCCCTGGAAGGTGGCCAGCACGGCGTAGTCGCCGCAACCGGGGCACCAGCGCACCTCCTGGTCGGTGGTGAAGTCCTTGCGGGTGAGCGGGCTGATCGACAGCGGCACCTTGGCCAGTCCGGACGTCGCCTCAGGAGTCGGTACGGATGGGATCGCGGTCACTTCGCCGCCTCCTCGTCGATCATCTCCGTCAGATCCTTGGCCAGCTCCGACAGCGAGATCGGCAGGCCGCGGACGCGGGCGTAGCTAACGACCGGCGCCAGGTATTTGGCCCGCAGCACCATGGCCAGCTGTCCAAGGTTCATCTCCGGCACGATCACCCGGTCGTAGGCTGCGAGCACCTCGCCGAGATTGGCCGGCAGCGGGTTCAGGTATCGCAGTTGGACGCACGCCAGTTCGCGTCCGGTGCGCCGCACCCGGCGGGCTGCCGCCGAGATCGGGCCGTAGGTCGAGCCCCAGCCGACCACCAGCACCTTCGCGCGTCCGCTGGGATCGTCCACTTCGACCGGCGGCACCACGGCCTGGATTCCATCCACCTTGCGCTGGCGCAGGTTCACCATGAACTCGTGGTTGGCCGGGTCGTAGGAGATCGCGCCGGTACCGTCCGCCTTCTCGATGCCGCCGATGCGGTGCTCCAGGCCCTCGGTGCCGGGCACCGCCCAGGCGCGGGCGAGCTTCTCGTCGCGCAGGTAGGGCCAGAACTCCCCGTCCGGACGGTTGGGTTCAGCTGCGAACTTCGGGTCGATCTCCGGCAGGTCGGCCAGATCGGGCACCAGCCAGGGCTCGGCGCCGTTGGCCAGGTAGCCGTCCGACAGCAGGATCACCGGCGTCCGGTAGTCGATCGCGATTTTGACCGCCTCGTAGGCGGCGGCGAAGCAGTCGCCCGGGGACTGGGCCGCGATCACCGGCAGCGGGGCCTCGCCGTGGCGTCCGAACAGCGCCTGGGTGAGATCGGCCTGTTCGGTCTTGGTGGGCATGCCGGTGGCTGGGCCGGCGCGCTGCACGTCACAGATCACCAGCGGCAGCTCGAGCATCACCGCGAGGCCGATGGTCTCCATCTTCAGCGCAAGGCCTGGCCCGGACGTGGTGGTCACGCCCAGCTGCCCGGCGAAGGAGGCGCCGAGTGCTGCCCCGACCGCGGCGATCTCGTCCTCGGCCTGGAAGGTCATCACCCCGGCGTCCTTGGCCGCAGCGAGGTAGTGCAGCACATCGGACGCGGGCGTGATCGGGTAGGCGCCAAGGAACAGCTGCAGCCCGGCCTTCGCCGCGCCGGCCATCAGGCCGAAGGCGAGCGCCCGGTTGCCGGAGATCTGGCGATACGTGCCCAACGGTGCGGGTGCCGGGGCCACCGCGAACCGGTTGGTGAACACCTCTGTCGTCTCGCCGAAGGCGTATCCGGCCTTGAGCGCGGCGATGTTCGCGTCCCGGATCTGCGGAGACGTGGCGAACCGGCGTTCGAGGAATGCGATCGTGCCCTCGACCGGACGGCTGTACAGCCAGTCCAGAAGGCCAAGGGCGTACATGTTCTTGGTGCGGACGGCGTCCTTGCGGCCAAGGCCGAACTCCGCGACCGCCGCGGACGCCTGCCCGGACAGGTCGAGTGCCACCACCTGGTAGCCGTGCAGCGTCCCGTCCGTGAGCGGGTCTGATCCGTACCCGACCTTGGCGAGGTTGCGCGCGGTGAAGTCGGCGGTGTCGGCGATGATCAGGCCATTGGCAGCGAGGTCACCGAGGTTCGCTTTGAGGGCGGCGGGGTTCATCGCCACCAGCACGTCGGGACGATCGCCCGGGGTGCGGATATCGAAGTCGGCGAAGTGCAGCTGGAAGCTGGACACCCCGGCCACGGTGCCTGCTGGGGCGCGGATCTCGGCGGGGAAGTTCGGCAGGGTCGAGAAATCGTTGCCTGCGTTCGCGGTGTCGTGGGTGAACCGGTCACCCGTCAACTGCATTCCGTCGCCAGAGTCGCCGGCGAACCGGATCACGACGTGGTCGAGGGTGGTCACTTCGGTCATGCGATGAGTTCTCTTCTCGGTCCCGCGGCCGGCCGACTGGGAAGCCGGCGCGTCGGGCAAGTCTAGTTGTTGGCTACCCTTTCCAGCGCAAGGCAACCTTCGACAGCCTTCATCACAAGCGCCGATGATGCCCGCCGTATTCCGACGACTGCGTACATTCGCTCACTCGCCGGCCGGAATCTGAGATGTTGGCGCCGGGTCCGGGCAGGGTTGGTGAGTGCGAGGCGGCTAGCCAGGAGCGATTTCTTCACCAGGTGTTCGAACGCGCCGGAGCCGTCGGCTGGCGGGGGGTGGGGGCCTCGGTAGGCTTGCGTCCATGCCGCCAGCGAGCCCGGAGGAGTGGCAGTGACCCCGCAGACCAGGCCGGCCCAGAGCCGGTCCGGTTTTTGGCGCGCCCGCGTCCGAGAGATGCGAGGTGACATCGCGACCGCTTGGACCCACCGTCCGGTGCGTCGTGGGCTCCTGGGTTCGGTGCTGCTCTTCCTGGGCTCGTTGACGCCGGCATACCTGCCGCAGAACAGTCCTTGGTGGGAGCCGATGCGCGCGCTCGGCCTGGACAACTGGCCGGCCCGCGTCCTCGGCACCGCGCTGGTGGTGGCCGCGGTCGCACTGCTCGTCGAAGCCTGGTTCAAGCTGCGGCCCAGCCTCCACCACGAGGTCAAGCACTGGCCGATCACCCTGCTGTGGAGCCTGCCCCTGCTGCTGGCGCCGCCGATCTTCAGCCACGACGCTTATGCGTATGCCGCCGAAGGCTGGCTGCTGCGAAACGGGCTGAACCCCTACACGAACCCGATCTCTGTGCTCCCCGGCGCTTTCGCCGACCAGACCGCGTGGCTGTGGCGCTACACCACGGCCATGTATCCACCGCTGAGCCTGGAGATGTTCCACGGTCTGGTCGTGCTGGCCGGCAACAACCCGTACTTCTCGGCGATGGCCATGCGGCTGCCCGCGCTGCTCGGGGTGGCGCTGATCGTCTACTTCCTGCCCCGGATCGCGGTGCACATGGGCGCGGACGTGCAGTTGACAGTCTGGTTCTCGGCGATCAACCCGCTGTTGATCATCGACTTCGTCGGCGGCGCGCACAACGACGCGCTGATGATGGGCCTGGTGGTGCTGGCGATCTGGCTGGCCTATGAGCGGCGGTTCTGGTGGGCGGCGATCACGGTCGGGGTGGCGGCCTGTATCAAGCAGCCGGCGCTGCTGGCCTTCTATCCGGTGGCCCTGATCCGGCATCCGTGGAAGACCTTGAGCTGGCCGGACACGTCCGCCGCGATGCTCCGGCTGGTCGGGTCACTGGGCGCCGCGGTCGCGGCTTTCGTGGCGATCTCGCTGGCGACCGGGCTCGGCTTCGGCTGGGTGGACGCAGCCGACGTTCCCGGCATGATCGTCACGCTCGCGCCGTTCACTCTGGTCGGCGAGGGATTGCGGCTGGCGTTCGAGTTCTTCGGCCAGCCGGTTGCCGGGCAGTGGATCAAGGACGGGCTGCGCTACCTCGGGCTGCTCCTCACCGTGGTGGTTATCGGCTGGCTTGGTCTGGGCGTGGGCCGGCGGCAGCCGGTGAAGTTCCTGTCCTGGTCGTATTTGGTTTTCGCGTTCGGTGGCATCGCGCTGAACAGCTGGTACCTGACCTGGGGTGGCCTGCTGCTACCGCTGACCAAACCGACCAACCGGATCATCGGCACCGCGGTCACGCTGACCACCATTCTGCTGGCCTACGGCGCCGGCAACCTGGCCTGGCGCAATGGCGCGGTCGCGCTCGGTTTCGCTGCGCTGGCGTTGATGCTGGTGCTGCTCTACCGGCATGTGCAGGAACACAACGAACGACTCGAGTCCGAAGGAGCGTCCGCATGAGCGAAGCCGAGGTGCTGGTCGAGGTGCGGGCCGGGGTCGGCCGGATCAGGTTGAACCGGCCTCGGCAGATCAACGCGTTGACGGTCGCGATGATGCGCGCGATCGGGGACGCGTTGGAGTTGTTCGCCGCGGATGCCGAGGTTTCATCGGTTGAGCTGACTGGCGCTGGCGAGCGTGGGCTGTGTGCGGGCGCGGACGTGCGCGCGTTGCGCGAGCTCGCGCTGAGCGGGGACGATGTGACCCCCTTCTTCGCCACCGAGTACGGCGTGAACCTGCAGATTGCCAGCTTCCCGAAGCCGTATCGCGCGGTCATGACCGGCATCACCATGGGCGGCGGCATGGGGTTGAGCGTGCACGGCTCCCAGCGGGTGGTGGACGCGACCAGTCGCCTGGCAATGCCGGAGACCCAGATCGGATTGTTCCCGGACGTCTTCGTGACGCCGCTGTTGGCCCGGATGCCCGGCGAGATCGGCACCCACCTGGCGCTGACCGGTGCGTCCGTTGGTGCGGCGGACGCGCTCCGGCTGGGTCTCGCCGACGTGGCAGCCGGCTCAGTGGGTGAGCCGGACGCCGGTCTGGACGCCGGCTGGATCGCCGACGGCTATGCCGGTGACGATCCGGCCGAGATCATCGGACGCCTGGAGCAGCACGCCGATCCGGCCGCCCGAGCGGCTGCCGCGGAGCTGCGGGGACGCAGCCCGATCTCGATCTGCGTGACCCTGGAGGCGCTGCGGCGGGCCGCCCGCACGGTTGCACTCGGCGACCAGCTGCCGACCGAACTCGCGCTCGCGGTCCGCCTGGCCACCGGCCACGATTTTGCCGAGGGCGTCCGCGCCCAGCTCGTGGACCGCGACCGCAACCCCCGATGGCAACACGACTCGATCGAAGCTGTCACCCGAGCCGAGGTGCTCGCCTACTTCGAGCCCCTGGCGGGTTGAGACCAATCGGCCTCTACGCTTGGGCGCGAAAGTGGCCAGTCTTCGCCAATCGGAACCGAGATCCCGTCCTTCGCCGGGATGACGTGGGCAACCTTTCGGCTGGTCGAGCTTGGCCTGCCCCGAGCTTGTCGAAGGGTCGAGACCTGGAGAACCCATCAACCGACTACTGGTCGGCGTAGTCGACCACCACGGGCGCGTGGTCGCTGAGCCGGGCCTCGTAGCTGACTGCGCGATCGGTTCCGCCGACCAGCGCCGCCCGCGCTAGACCCGGCGTCGCCAGGTGGTAGTCGATCCGCCAGCCGGCGTCGTTGTTGAAGGCGTTACCGAGCCAGCTCCACCAGGAGTAGGGGCCGTAGGTGTCCGGATGCAATCGGCGCACCACATCCACGAGCGTTCGCGGGCCGAGCAGCGAGCCGAACCACTCCCGCTCCTCGGGCAGGAAACCGACGTTCTTCTGATTCGAGCGCCAATTCCGGACGTCGAGTGTGGTGTGCGCGACGTTGAAGTCGCCCATCACCAGGAACTCCCGTCCGGACGCGGCAGCCCGCAGCCGCGCCCTGGTGAGATACGGACGGAACGAACGCATGAATCGCCGCTTGTGCCGGTATCTGGACAGCTCGGTGGGGGTGTCGTCGGCGCGTCCGCCCTTGGGCAGGTAGAGCGAGCCGACGGTCAAGCGCCAGCCGTTGAGGTCCACGTCCGCTTCGAGGTAGCGCCCTTCGCTGTCGGACGGATGATCGAAACCGTGACGTACGTTCAGCAGTGGCGCACGGCTGAGCAATGCCACGCCATTGCGTCCGGCGCGATCGCCCTCGTGATAGGCGAAGTGGTAGCCGGCCACCACCTCGGCGGGCACCAGGTCGGCCCGGGCGCGCACCTCCTGCAGGGCGATCAGATCGCAGTCGCGGGCAGCCAACCATTCGGCGAAACCGCGGCGGGTGGATGCGCGAATGCCGTTGACGTTGACGGTGGCGATCCGCATCAGTGGTTGCGTCCGCGAGCGGCCACTGGCCAGCGTCCACCGTCGGGCAGCACGTACTCCTCGGCGAGGTTGACCGCGCTACAGACGTGGTTCGGCACGATCCGGATCGTGCTGCCCAGCGCGGGCAGGGCTCCCGGCCACTCAATGGTGGCGTGGTGCTCGGAAAGGGCAACGATGCGCGCTTCGGGCTCGTCCAGGACCCGGCCGTAGCCGGACGTCCAGGGTGCCCGGTCGGCGCCGAGCGCCTTGCTGCCGGCGTCTGCGATCACGCGTCCACGGGCGTGCGAAACGACGCGGGACCCGACGGTCAGCGCGAGCTGCGACCAGTCGATCGTGCCGAGTTCGAGCTGCTGGGCGTCGCCGAAGACGTAGACACCCGGACGCAGTTCGGTCATCGAACCGGCCTGCACGCGTGCAGCGGACGGGGTGGAGCCGCCACTCATGACCCGCGCCGAGATTCCGGACTCGGTCATTGCGGCGGCCGCCAGGGCCAACGCGCCGGCCTCGTCCGCAGCGGCAGCCGACGCCTCGTCCGGCGAGTAGCTGTGTCCTGGGAAGGTGAACACCCCGGCGACGGCCATTCCTAGGTCGGCAAGCCCGGACGCGAGCGTGCCCGCTGCTGCGGGTGCAACCCCGCTGCGGTGGTGGCCGGAGTCGATCTCGACCACCAGCTCGACCGGCAGGCCACGCAGTTGGGCGCCGGCCTCGGCCGAGTCGCAGCCCACCCTCAGCCGGACGCCGCCCTCAGCCAGGCGATGCAGCCGGTCGGCGTCGTCCGCGTCCACCCAGAGCGGGTAGGCGATGAACAGATCGCCTGCGCCGGCGGCAGCGAAAACCTCGGCTTCGCCGATGGTCGCGACGGTCAGGCCGACCGCCCCGCGGGCCAGTTGCATGTCGGCGATCTGCGGGCATTTGTGGGTCTTGGCGTGCGGCCGCAGCGCCAGGCCGAGCGTGCGGGCGTGCGCGGCCATCGCGTCCAGGTTGCGTTCGAGGACGTCCAGGTCGAGCCTCAGGTAGGGAGTGACGCCCACGTCAACGGCCTGCCCTCGGAAACCGGGCCATCGACTATCGGTAGTTGTCGAATTGGACTGCGAAGTCGTAATCGGCGCCGCGGACCAGTTGCTGCACGACCTGCAGGTCGTCGCGCTTCTTGGAGAAGACCCGCAGTTCCTCGCCCTGCACCTGGGTGCGCACGCCCTTGGGGCCCTCGTCGCGGATCAGCTTGGCGATCTTGGCCGCGTTCTCCCGGCTGATGCCCTGCTTCACGGAGGCGGTGAGCTTCCACATCTTGCCCGAGAGCCGCGGCTCGCCGGCGTCCAGCGACTTCAGGTCGATCTTGCGCCGCACCAGCATGGTCTGGAAAACGTCAAGGATGGCCTTCACCCGCTCCTCGCCGCTGGCCTCCATCTCGATCGCTTCGCCCGACCAGCGGATCGACGCGTCCGTGCCCTTGAAGTCGAAGCGGTTGCGCACCTCCTTGGCGGCCATGTTGAGGGCGTTGTCCACCTCCTGGTGATCGACCTTGCTGACGATGTCGAACGAGTTCTCTGCTGCCACGTGTCCTCCTGGTGTGCTTGCGTCCATTGTCACCAGATCTGCGGTCACGCCCGCAATCGGCGGGACGCTTCGCTACGGATCGGACGGGATCCGCGGCGAGTCGGGTTTTCCACAGCACCTGGACGCGTTGCGCGCCATCCACAGGGTCGATGTCGACCCGCTGACGGGAATCTGCTCGGCTTACCGAAGATGCCATTGTGACCGCTTTGTTTCTGGAGAGACGGCCCGACCAGCGCATCTTCCGGGCGGCTGACCTGCGGCGGTCGACGCTCAGTCGGCTGGCGCGTCGGCGAGCTGGTTCGGGTGCTTCCCGGAACCTACGTTCGGCCTGTTGACGTGACGGTCCGCTGGGTGCGTTGGCAGGCGGCGTGCGCGTGCGCGCCGCACGCCTGCCGGTGGGGAAGATCCGCTCTGGATGCGGCCGGCGGCGGCCTGGCGCCGTTCCGCGCTCGCGACACGATCACCCTCGCCGGAGCGCCGAAACCGCCGCGTGACGGCAGCGCCTGGTACGCCGCCGACGTTCCTCCCGAGTTCGTCGATGAACGGGACGGTGTGCGGTTCGCCAAGCCGCTGGTCGCAGCCGTGGCGCTCGCCGCCACCGACGGGGGTGGCGCTGGGTCGTTTGCTGATTGCGCAACCGGCCGGCGACGAAGACCTGGCCGAAGTGCTCGAATGGTTCGGCGGACGTGGGGGAAACCGGGCACGCCGGGTCACCGTGGGCGGGCTGAGGCAGCGGCCGTGGTCGGGATCAAGACCATCCGACGGCTGCGTCGGGAGCTTCGCCGGCGCGAATCGCGTCCGCTGTGAGTCCATCTGGCGATGGGCCGCGGGTCGCGTCCGATCGGACGTGTTTTGGCCCAATGAGGCGGATTCGTGACCGCTCGCGCGTTTTGCTACAGTGTCCGACGCACGGCAGGTTGCCCGAGTGGCCAAAGGGAGCGGTCTGTAAAACCGTCGGCTAAGCCTACGTAGGTTCGAACCCTACACCTGCCACGCATCGGCCCCTGATCAGGTGAAACCCCTGGTCAGGGGCCGTTTTGGTGCATTGCCACACCGGCCGTGACCGACGCGGCGGGCTAGGCGACGATGCGGTTCACAAGATTCGGGATACGGCCGGTGAGCGCCTGCCACATCAAGTCGTCATTGACCTTGCCGCAGTGGTGTGCGACCAGATTGCGCATCCGGTTGATGCCGGCCCAGTCGATGTCCGGATGGGCTGCCTTGAAGTCGTTTGGCAGCTTCTCGGCGACAGTCGCGATCTTGATCAGGATTCGTTCGCCGGCGTCTTGGAGGAGCGCACCGTCCATCGTGTCGGCCAGATAGGCGTCCGCACCTTTGGCGACCAGGTAGGCGGCCTCGGCGCCGATCTGAGCCAGGTCTTCAAGCCGGCGAGCAACCCGGTCGTCGGTCACAGGGCCACCGCTTCCGCGAGTGCCCGGGTCAACACCGGGCCTGAACTGCCCGTGGAGACCACGTCGACCTGCGGGCGACGGAGCCGAAGGCCCGGACGTCCTCGCCGCCGATCGCCTGCACAGCAGCTAGCACCTGATCGCGCGCCAGTTCGAGCAGTCGGGATGGGCGCACCTGGATCGCTTCTTCGAGAGCCGTTCGGACGGCCTCGCTTGGCTGGCGGGCTCCGGTTTCGATGGCGGCGATCAGCGGTTGCTTGACGCCTGAGGTTCGAGCCAGCTCACGCTGGCTCACGCGTGCGGCTGCGCGACGAGTCCTGAGTCGCTCGCCGAAGCTCAGTTCTCTCCTGGGAAGATGAGAACTCGTCTGTTATCGCACCAACGGCGGGGCCGTGCCGAAGCTCTATCGCTGCGGTCCGGTGGATGTGATCTCGTAGCCGCTACCGGGCACGACTACGCTTCGGCCATGCCGCCGACCTCGCAACTGCTGGCGTTCCTCGCCGTGGCCGTGGTGCTGATCCTGATTCCCGGGCCGAGCGTGCTGTTCGTCGTCAGCCGCGCAGTTGCGATGGGTCGCGGCGCGGCCGTCCGCACCGCCCTCGGGAACGCCATCGGCACACTGGTGCTGGTCGCGGCCGTCGCCTTCGGCCTCGGTGCGCTGATCGCAGCCGCGACCATCAGCTACGAGATCATCCGGCTGGCCGGCGCGGCCTACCTGATCTACCTCGGTGTGCAGGCGATCCGACACCGGCGTGAACTTGCCGTGCCGGACGCGGCTCCGTCCAACCGTCGGGTGCTCGCCGAAGGCTTCGTAGTCGGACTCACCAACCCGAAGACCGCGGTCTTCTTCGCCGCGATGCTGCCGCAGTTCATCGATCCGGCGCAGCCGGCCCTCCCGCAATTGCTGCTACTCGGTGCGGTCTTCGTCGCGATCGCAGCGCTCTGCGACTCGCTGTGGGGGCTGTTCGCCGGCACGGCACGCAGCTGGTTCGCGTCCTCGCCGCGCCGGCTGCGTCGGCTGAGCGCAACCGGCGGCGGCGTGATGATCGCCCTCGGCGCCCGGCTGGCGATCAGCGATTGACCCCGATCATCGTGGTCACGTCCAGCGCCGTGGCCACCTGCTCCTCGGTGATTTCGCCGCGCTCGACGTAGCCGAGGTCGCGGACGGCGTCCGCCACGGTCAAGTTCGCCTTCACCGAATGCTTGGCGATCTTCGCCGCCGCCTCGTAGCCGACGATCCGGTTCAGCGGGGTCACGATGGACGGCGACGACTCGGCCAACTGCCGGCACCGCTCCACGTTGGCCTCGATCCCGTCCACGCAGCGGGTGGCCAGCACTCGCGAGACGTTGCCGATCAGGGTGATCGACTCCAGCAGGTTGCGGGCCATCACCGGCAGCATCACCAGCAGGTCGAAGTTGCCCTGCGCACCGGCGAACGCGATCGCGGCGTCGTTCCCGATCACCTGCGCGGCCACCATCACCGTCGCCTCCGGCAGCACTGGGTTCACCTTGCCGGGCATGATCGAGGAGCCCGGCTGCAGGTCGGGCAGCGAGATCTCGCCGATCCCCGTGCGTGGTCCTGAACCCATCCAGCGCAGGTCGTTGGCGATCTTGGTCAGGCTCACCGCGATCGTCCGCAGCGCCCCGGATGTCTCCACCAGCGAGTCCTGGGCGGCCTGGGCCTCGAAGTGGTTTGGCGCCTCCACGAACGGCAGCGAGAGGTTCGCCGCAATCAGTTCGATCACCCGCGCGGAGAACCCGTCCGGGGTGTTGATGCCGGTGCCGACCGCAGTGCCGCCCAGCGGAAGTTCGCACAGCCGGGGGAGCGCCGCGCGCACCCGCTCGATGCCGTAGCGCACCTGGGTGGCGTAGCCGCTGAACTCCTGGCCGAGCGTGATCGGGGTCGCATCCATCAGGTGGGTGCGACCGGATTTCACCACGCTCGCGTATTCGGCCGACTTCGCTTCCAGGGACGCGGCCAGCGTCTCCAGCCCTGGGAACAGCGTCTCGTGGATAGCCTGCACGGCCGCGATGTGGATCGACGAAGGGAACACGTCGTTCGACGACTGGGACGCGTTCACCTGGTCATTCGGGTGCACCGGACGGCCGAGCCCTCGCGAGGCCAGATTGGCCACCACCTCGTTGGCGTTCATATTGGACGAGGTGCCTGAGCCGGTCTGGAAGACGTCGATCGGGAACTGGTCGTCGTGCTGACCGGCGATCACCTCCTCGGACGCGGCCACGATCGCGTCCGCCACATCCGGTGACAGCACGCCCAGCTCGGCGTTGGCCAGAGCGGCCGCGCGTTTGATCTGGGCGAGCGCGGCGATGTGGTGGCTGGACAGGCCGCGTCCCGAAATCGGGAAATTCTCGACGGCGCGCTGCGTCTGGGCTGCGTACAGAGCGCTCGCCGGAACTCGGACCTCGCCCATGGTGTCGTGTTCGATGCGGTACTCGGTCATGGTGCTCCTCTCACTCGGTTCCACGATAGGCCCGCCGCCCGCGGCCTCGTAGAGTGCAGTCATGCCCAGCATGGCCGAGCTCGCCGACAGCATCCTGCTGGTGGCGGACGCGATCCCCTCCGGCCGGGTGAGCACTTACGGCGACATCGCCCGGGTGGTCGGCTGCGGGCCGAGGTTGGTGGCCCGGGTCCTCGCCGGCAGCGGCGGGGAGACGTGCTGGTGGCGGGTGATCCGAGCGGACGGAACCATCGCCGCGCCCCTGGTCGCGGAGGCGTCCGAGCGGCTCATCGGGGAGGGCGTCAGCGTCCGCGCAGGACGCGTAGACCTGTCCCGCTACCGCGCCGAACTCGACTGATCGAGGCGGCCGAACCGCGTCCCAACGCTCGATTTGGGGCGAACGCCCAAACTGGGGTAGTGTCAACCGCTGTCCGGCCCCTATAGCTCAGTCGGCAGAGCGTCTCCATGGTAAGGAGAAGGTCTGCGGTTCGATTCCGCATGGGGGCTCTGTGTTCGGATTGCGGAGTTACCGCCCGCGTCCCAGCGAAGCTGGATCCGAACGGGGGCGGGATAGCTCAGGCGGTAGAGCAAGCGGCTCATAATCGCTGTGTCGCGGGTTC
>DAOPRQ010000012.1:18277-39790 GCA_035349055.1 Propionicimonas sp. | reverse complement strand
AACCGGCTGACGCCGGTTATCCGTCGTCGTCTAACATCTCGGGGCTCAGGCCGACCTCAGTGTTCGGAATGCCGAGCTCTGCCGCGCGCTTGTCCGCGGTGGCCAGCAGCCGCCGGATCCGGCCGGCAACTGCGTCCTTGGTCAAGGGCGGGACGTGCAGCTGGCCGAGTTCCTCAAGGCTCGCCTGCTTGTTGTCCAGCCGCAGTCGGCCGGCCTCCAGCAGGTGCTCGGGAATGTCGTCGCCCAGGATCTCGAGTGCCCGCTTCACCCGGGCACCGGCCGCCACCGCCGCCCGAGCCGAGCGGCGCAGGTTGGCATCGTCGAAGTTGGCCAGCCGATTGGCGGACGCCCGCACCTCCCGGCGCATCCGGCGCTCCTCCCAGGCAAGGACGGACTCGTGCGCGCCAAGCCGGGTAAGCATCGCCGCGATCGCGTCCCCGTCCCGGATCACCACTCGGTCGATGCCCCGGACCTCCCGCGCCTTGGCGCTGATCCCGAGCCGACGGGCCGCGCCGACCAGCGCGAGCGCGGCCTCCGATCCAGGGCAGGTGACTTCCAGCGCCATCGACCGGCCCGGCTCGGTGAGCGAGCCGTGGGCGAGGAAGGCCCCGCGCCAGGCAGCGACGGAGACGTCCAGGCCACCGCTGACCACCTGCACCGGCAGGCCGCGGACGGGGCGGCCGCGGGAATCGATCAGTCCGGTCTGGCGGGCCAGAGCTTCACCGTCGCGGATCAGGCGCACGAGGTAGCGCGCACCGCGGCGCAGGCCACTGCCGGCGATCACCACGAACTCACAGTTGAACCCGAACAGGTCGCCGATCGCCGTGCGCAGGCGGCGGGCCGCAGCGCCGGTGTCGAGTTCCGCCTCGACCACAATCCGTCCGCCGGCGATGTGCAGGCCGTTGGCGAAGCGCAGCAACGCGGCGACTTCGGCCCTGCGAAGCTCCGGCTTGGTCACCTCGAGGGTGGCCAGTTCGGCCTTCACCTGCTGCGTCATCGCCATCTGCGCGCTGCTACCTCTCGATCGAGCCTGGGTGGGAGTGGGGCTCAGCTTACAGACCCATGATCCCGGCATACACCGCGGACAGCAGGTGCGGATCGTGCCGGGGGGAACCGTCCCGCATCCGCACCGGTGCCACCACCAGGCGGGCGCCGAGGGAGCGGACGTAGGTTGCCAGGTGCGTGTCCCCGTCCGCGAACGAAGGATCGGCGACCACCGCGTCCAGGCGAAGGCCCGGTGCGTGCTCGGCCAGCACCTCCACATGCCGGGACGCGGTGTAGGCCGGCGTCTCGTCCGCGGTCGGCACCAGGTTGAGCGTGAGGATGCGCTGTGCCGGCGAGGCGAGGATCGCATCCAGCAGTTCGGGGACGAGCACGTGCGGGATCACCGAGGAGTACCAGGACCCGGGCCCGAACACCAGGTGGTCGGCTTCGGCGATCGCGCGCAGCGCCTCAGGCACGGCCGGCGGGTTGGCCGGCACCAGCCGGACGTCCCCGATGTCGCCATTGGCCAGGGCAACCTCTTCCTGGCCCACCACCACCATGGTGTCGTCTGGGTACTCGGGGTCGGCGCCGATCACGTCCGCCTCGATCACCAGCGGAACCGCTGCCATCGGCAGCACCCGACCCTCGACGTGCAGCATGGACGCCACCATGTCCAGGCCGGCTACCGGGTCGGCACGCTGCTGCCAGAGCCCGGCGATCAGCAGGTTGCCGATGCTGTGCCCGCCCAATGGACCCTCGCCAGGGAACCGTGATTGGAGCACCTCGGCCCACGCACGACCGACCTCGTCATCTCCGCAGAGCGCGGCGAGCGCCATGCGCAGGTCGCCTGGCGGCAGGATCGGGAACTCGTCGCGGAGCCGGCCCGAGGATCCACCGTCGTCGGCGACCGTCACCACCGCGGTCAGCCGATGGGTCAGCTGGCGCAGCGCACTCAGGCTGGCCGCGAGTCCGTGTCCCCCACCGAAGGCAACCACCGCCGGCGGTTTGGTGAAGTTCATTCCCTGCCCAGATCGCGGTGGACCACCTCGGCCGGGGTCCCGTCCACGGCCAGGCGACGGGCGATCTCCTCCACGATCGCGGTCGAACGATGCTTGCCGCCGGTGCAGCCGATCGCCACCATGGCGTGCCGCTTGCCTTCGCGGACGTAGCCCGGGATCATCAGCCGGATCATGCCGAGCACATGGTCGAGGAAGGGTTCCGCATCAGGTTGGCCAAGCACGTAGTGGGCCACGGGCTGCGACAGGCCCGACTGCGGACGCAGGGCCGGCACCCAGTGCGGGTTCGGCAGGAAGCGCACGTCCAGCACGATGTCGGCGTCGATCGGGATGCCGTTCTTGAAGCCGAACGACAGCAGAGTGAGCTTGAGTTGCGCCTCGTCCTCGTCCGCGAAGGCCACCGTGACCCTGGCGGCTAGGTCATGCACGTTCAGCGCGCTGGTGTCGATGACCAGGTCGGCGCTGGCTCGCAGGCCGGCCAGCAACTCGCGCTCGCGGCGGATGCCGTCAAGGATGCGTCCGGGGCCCTGCAGTGGGAGCGGCCGGCGTACCGACTCTTGCCGGCGCACGATCGTCTCGTCGCTGGCATCGATGAACACGATCTGCGGCACGATTCCGGCTTCACCGAGAGTGGCGAACGCTTCCGGAATCTGCTGGAACTCCGACCGGCTGCGGACGTCCAGCAGCACGGCCACGCGGTTGAACTCGCGCTGCCGGCTCACCTCGATCAGGTCGGGCAGCAGGCTCGGCGGCAGGTTGTCCACCACCAGCCAGCCAAGGTCTTCGAGGGTGTGCCCTGCGGTCCGCTTCCCGGATCCGGAAAGGCCGGTCAGCACCAGTAGTCGGACTGCGGGCGTCGATTGCATGGCTTCATTATCACCGCCGCTGCGTCCACACCGGTCAGGTCTGGATGATCTCGCCGGTGGTCAGGTTGATCGCCTCGGCCGGCCCATGCTGAGCAAGCGCCTCCTTCACCGCGGCTGCGGTCTTCAGGCCGACGCCGGGTACCTCGGCCAGTTGCTCGACCGTTGCCGCCCGCAGCTTTCGCAGCGAGCCGAAGTACTTCAACAGGGCCTTGCGCCGGATCTCCCCCAGCCCGGGGACGTCGTCCAGCGCAGACTCGACCATGGACGCGCTGCGACGGCTGCGATGGTGGGTGATCGCGAAGCGGTGCGCCTCGTCGCGGACCCGCTGCAGCAGGTACAGCCCCTCGCTGGCGCGCGGCAGGATCAGCGGGTACTCCTCACCAGGCAGCCAGACCTCCTCCAGTTTCTTGGCGAGGCCGCAAAGTGCGACGTTCTGAATGCCGAGTTCACTCAGCGCAGCCTGGGCTGCGGCCACCTGGGGAGCGCCGCCATCCACCACAACCAGTCCCGGCAGGTAGGCGAACTTGCGCGGCGCGCCAGTGGTCGGGTCGACCAGCAGCGGCCCGGACTCCTCGCCGGTGCGCTCGTTCTCGGCGAGCAGCCGGTTGAACCGGCGGGTGATCACCTCGCGCATCGCACCGACGTCGTTGCTGCCCTCGACGGTGCGGATGATGAACCTTCGGTATTCGCTCTTGCGCGCCAGACCGTCCTCGAAGACGACCATCGAGCCGACCACCTCGCTGCCCTGAGTGTGCGAGATGTCGTAGCACTCGATCCGCAGCGGCACTTCGGGCAGGCCGAGGGCCTCCTGCAGTTCCTCCAGTGCCCGGTTGCGGGTGGACAGGTCGCTGGCCCGGCGCACCTTGTGCAGCGTCAGCGCGTCCGTTGCATTCCGGGCTGCGGTCTCCAGCAGCGCGGCTCGATCGCCGCGCTTGGGTACCTTCAGCTTCACCTTGGTGCCGCGCTCGTCGCCCAGCAGTTGGGCCAAGACCTCTGGCGACGTGGGTAGGGCCGGCAGCAGGATCTCGGGCGGAATCGACTCGGCGTCCTCTGCGTAGAGCTGCAGCAGGAACTGTTCCAGCAGCCGGCCGGTGTCGGCATCGTCGCTGCGCTCGGCCACCCAGCCGCGTTCGCCGCGCACGCGTCCGTCCCGCACGTTGAAGACCTGGACGGCGACCTCGAGTGGGTCCTCGGCCAGGGCAATGACGTCGGCGTCCGTGCCGTCGCCGAGCACTATCGCATTGCGCTCGCTGGCCTGCTTGAGCGCTACCAGTTGGTCGCGGATCACGGCGGCGCGCTCGTATTCGAGGTTGGTGGCCGCGATCCGCATCTCGGCTTCGAGGCGCCGGGTGAGCGCTGCCGTCCGTCCGGCGAGGAAGTCGCAGACGTCCTCGACGAGCACCCGGTGAGCGTCCGGGTCGATCCGGTCCACGCAAGGGGCGGCGCACTTGCCGATGTAGCCCATCAGGCACGGTCGGCCGCTGGCGCGGGCGCTGCGAAAGACGCCGTTGGTACAGGACCGCATCGGGAAGACCCGCAGCAGCGAATCGATCGTGTCCCGGATGGCCCAAGCCTGGGCATACGGACCGAAGTAGCGGACGCCCTTGCGCTTGCTGCCGCGGCCCACGAAGACCCTGGGGAACTCTTCCGACCAGGTGACCGCGGCCCAGGGGTAGGACTTGTCGTCGCGGTACTTGACGTTGAAGCGCGGGTCGAACTGCTTGATCCAGGTGTACTCAAGCTGAAGGGCTTCGAGTTCGTTGCGCACCAGCGTCCATTCGACCCCAGCAGCGGTGCGCACCATGGTCTGGGTACGGAAATGCAGCGCGGACGGGTCGGCGAAGTACGAGTTGAGCCGCTGACGCAGGTTGATGGCCTTGCCGACGTAGATCACGCGACCTTCACGGTCACTGAAGCGGTACACGCCCGGGCCGGTCGGAATGGTGCCGGGCGCGGGACGGTAGCTGGCCGGATCAGCCACGACCACCTCCCCTCCCACCGGACGTTCCGGCACGTAAGTCAGCATAGGCACCACCGCCGACGGAACGGTCCCCGAGCCTGATCAGCGATCCCTGAGCCTGACGAGGGGTCTCGACAAGCTCGACCAGCCGAAACGAGGGCTTGAAAGGGCGGAGCATTCACAGCCCAACCACAGCCAGCACGAACCCGCCGACCCTAGACTGTTGAAACGGCAACTAAGAGGAGCTCCGATGACCAACCCGCTTCCGTCCCGACGCGCCGCGCTGATCACGATCGGCGGCACCACCCTCGCGGTCTGCCTGTCGGGCTGTGCGCCGTCGAGTTCCGGAACGGAAGCAGCCGGCGGGGGCGCGTCCGGTGGCGCCGCGGCCGATGGGAACACCGTAAGCGCGGCCGATGTGCCCGTTGGCGGTGGGAAGATCGTCGGCCAGTACGTAGTGACGCAGGCCACCGAGGGCGACTTCCAGGCGTTCAGCTACCTGTGCACCCACCAGAACCTGCCCGTGCAGGACGTCAGCGACGCCGCGATCATCTGCGGACGCCACGGCAGCACCTTCTCTCTCGCCGACGGCTCGGTACTCACCGGTCCGGCCACCAAGGGACTCACCAAGGCCACGGTCACCGTGAACGGCAACAGCCTGAGCATCTCTTAACAGGCTCCTAGGCGAGCAGGGCTGGTTCCGATTCGCCCACAGGTACGCGCTGGCCGTCCAGCACCGCTTTCAGGAACGCTCCGGTGAACGACGCCGGGTTGTCGGCGACCTGCTCGGGTGTGCCCTCGGCAACGACCATGCCGCCGCGGGAACCGCCTTCGGGGCCGAGGTCGATCACCCAGTCGGCCGCCTTGATCACGTCGAGATTGTGTTCGATCACGACCACCGTGTTGCCCTTGTCGACCAGCGACTGGAGCACTTGGAGCAGCTTGCGGATGTCCTCGAAGTGCAAGCCGGTGGTGGGCTCGTCCAGCACATAGATCGTGCGCCCGGTGGACCGCTTCTGGAGTTCGGCAGCCAGCTTCACCCGCTGGGCCTCCCCGCCCGACAGCGTGGTGGCTGGCTGTCCGAGCCGCACATAGCCGAGCCCGACATCCACCAGGGTGCGCAGGTGCCGGGCGATCGCCGGAATGGCGCCGAAGAAGTCCACGCCCTCCTCGATCGGCATGTCCAGCACCTCGGCGATCGTCCTGCCCTTGTAGTGCACCTCCAGCGTCTCCCGGTTGTACCGGGCGCCGTGGCAGACCTCGCAGGGCACGTAGACGTCCGGCAGGAAGTTCATCTCGATCTTGATGGTGCCGTCGCCGGCGCAGTTCTCGCAGCGCCCGCCCTTCACGTTGAAGGAGAACCGTCCCGGCTGGTAGCCCCGCACCTTGGCCTCGGGAGTCTCTGCGAACAGCCGACGGATGTGGTCGAACACGCCGGTGTAGGTGGCCGGGTTCGACCGCGGCGTCCGCCCGATCGGTGACTGGTCGACATGGATGCTCTTGTCGATGTGCTCGATGCCCGTGATCGTGCGGTGCCGTCCGGGAACGGTGTGCGCGTTGTACAACTTCTTCGCCAGCGCTGTGTACAGGATGCTGTTCACCAGCGAGGACTTGCCCGATCCGGAGACGCCGGTGACCGCGATCAACTGGCCGAGCGGGAACTCGACCGTCACATTGCGCAGGTTGTGTTCGGCCGCGCCGTGCACCGTGATCGCCTTGCCAGTGGCCGGACGTCGCCGGCTCGGCATGGGGATGCGCCGGCGTCCGGCCAGGTAGGCGCCGGTCAGCGAGGTCGGGTGCGCCAGGAGTTCGGCCACCGGCCCGGACACGAGCACCTCGCCGCCATGCTCCCCCGCACCCGGGCCGATGTCGACCGCCCAGTCGGCTGTGCGGATGGTGTCCTCGTCATGCTCGACCACGATCAGGGTGTTGCCAAGGTCGCGGAGCCGCACGAGGGTGTCGATCAGTCTTCGGTTGTCCCGCTGGTGCAGGCCGATGGATGGCTCGTCCAGAACATAGAGCACGCCGACCAGACCGGAACCGATCTGGGTGGCCAACCGAATCCGCTGCGCCTCCCCGCCGGAAAGGCTGCCCGCCGGACGCGCCAGCGACAGGTAGTCCAGGCCGACGTCTAGTAGGAACCGCAGCCGCTCGTTGACCTCCTTGACCACCCGCTCGGCGATCTGGGCCTCCCGCTCGGGCAGTTTGAGACCGCGCATGAACCCGGCCACCTCGTCGATAGACATGGCTGACACCTCGGCGATGTTGCGTCCGTCGATGGTCACTGCCAGTGAACTGGGCTTCAACCGGGCGCCGTTACAGGTGAGGCAGGGCACTTCCCGCATGTAGCCCGCGAAGCGTTCCCGCGAGTTCTCCGATTCGGCCTCGGCGTGCCGCCGCCGGATGTAGGGCAACGCACCCTCGTACTTGGCGCGATAGCTGTGCTCGCGTCCGTGCCGCGAGGTGGCGTGCACGGTGATCGCGTGCGGCGCGCCCATCAGCAGCAGGCTCTGGGCGCGGCTGGGCAACTCCTCCCACGGGGTATCGACCGAGAAGCCCTCCTGTGCCCCGAGTGCTTTGAACAGGCTCTGGAAGTAGCCCGCCACGTAGGGCGTGGTCCAGACCGTGATTGCGCCCTGCGCGAGGGTCTTGCTTGGATCGGGCACCACCAGGTCGACGTCCACTTCCATCCGCGTGCCCAGCCCGGAACAGGCTGGACAGGCACCCCACGGCCCGTTGAAAGAGAACTGCCGCGGCTCGAGTTCCTCAACCGAGATGTCGTGCTCGTTGGGGCAGGCCAGCCGCTCCGAGTAGCGGCGCTCCCGCTTCGGGTCGTGGTCGTCCAGGTCGACGAAGTCGATGGCCACCACTCCGCCGGCCAGACCGAGTGCAGTCTCCACCGAGTCGGTGAGCCGCTGCTTGATGCTGGGCTTGGCCGCCAACCGGTCGACGATCACGTCGATGTTGTGCTTCTTCTGCTTGGCGAGCGTGGGGGGCTGCAGCAACTGGTGCACTTCCCCGTCCACTCGGACGCGGGAGAGCCCCTGACCAGCGAGCTGTGCGAACAGGTCGACGTACTCACCCTTACGCCCGCGGACGACCGGCGCGAGCACCTGGAACCGGGTGCCCTCAGGTAGCCCCATCAGCCGGTCGACGATCTGCTGCGGCGACTGCCGGCTGATCGGCTCGCCGCACTCCGGGCAGTGGGGCCGGCCGACCCGGGCATACAGCAGGCGGAGATAGTCGTAGATCTCGGTAATGGTGCCGACCGTGGAGCGCGGGTTCCGGCTGGTGGACTTCTGGTCGATCGAGACCGCTGGGGAAAGGCCTTCGATGAAGTCGACGTCGGGCTTGTCCATTTGGCCGAGGAACTGCCGGGCGTAGGCGGAGAGGCTCTCGACGTAGCGCCGCTGCCCCTCGGCGAAGATCGTGTCGAAGGCGAGGCTCGACTTGCCCGAGCCGGAGAGGCCCGTGAACACGATCATCGCGTCCCGGGGTAGGTCGAGGTTGATGTTTCGGAGGTTATGCTCGCGCGCTCCGCGCACGATCAGCCGGTCAGTCACGTCGAACATGCTAGATGGTGGTTCCGACACAGCTCGCGCCAGCGTTCCGGGGGTGGCTCCCGAAGCCCCTGACCCGTAGGTTGGTCACATGAAATGGCACATCGGCACGGTTCCGACCGACGATGTGCACCGTTGGCAGGCCGAGGCGACGCAGCGTCTGCTGGGCTACACGATCGTGCTGGACGACGATTCCTGGCACGCGCCGACCACGCTTCCCGGCTGGAGCCGGGCGCACGTAGCCACTCATCTGGCGCGCAACGCCGACCACGTCCGAGGGGTGCTCGAAGCTGTCTCCGCCGGCGTGCCCCAACCTGAGCCCTTGGTCCGCAGCGATCGGATCGCGGCGCTTGAGGTAGGGGCGGACCGCGACGGGCTCGCCCTGCAGATCGATCTCGACACCAGCGCCGGGGCGTTGCACCGGATCACCGACGGCACCACCGACTGGGACCACGAGGTGGACATCCACGGTCGCAGGCACCCCCTCTCGGCACTGGCCCTGGCCCGGCTGCACGAGGTCTGCATCCACCATCTCGACCTCGACTTCGACTTCGCACCCGAACTGATCGATCCGGCGGCAGCGGCCTGGTTACTGCGCTGGGTCATCGACTGCCTGCAGGACGCCGACCTGCCCGCCCTCCGGATCGAGGCCGATTCCCTGGTGACCGAACTCGGCCACGGCGCGGACCGGTTGGTGGTCAGCGGCAGTGACGTCCGGCTCTGGGCTTGGCTCAGCGGACGCGGCACTCCGGACTGGGTGACCGGCGCGGACGGATTCCAGCCGACCCTACTCGGGTAGTGCGTCGCTGCGCCGGGACTTGACCAGGCTGGCCACGGTGGTCACCCCGAGGGTTACCAGGATGAAGGTCAGCGACGCCCAGATCGGGATCTCGCCGTTGAAGCCGAGCCGCTCGTCCCAGTGGTACTCGTGCATGGCGTGCAGCACCAGCTTCACCCCGATGAACGCCAACACCACCGAGAGTCCAACCGCCAGATAGACCAGCCGTTGCAGCAGCCCGCCGATCAGGAAGTACAGCTGGCGCAGGCCCATCAGCGCGAACACGTTCGCCGCGAAGACCAGGTAGGGCTCCTGGGTGAGACCGTAGATCGCTGGAATCGAGTCCAGGGCGAAGAGCAGGTCGGTGGTGCCGAGGGCCACGATCACAAAGAACATCGGCGTGATCAGCCGCTTGCCCGCCGCCACGACCGTCAGCTTGGTGCCGTGGAAATCGGGTGTGGACGGCAGCGTCCGCTTCACCCAGCGCATCACCGCGTTCTCGGTGGCCTCTTCCTCCTCATCGTGCTGGCGATAGTCGATGTAGAGCTTGGCGGCGGTCCAGATCAGGAAGGCACCGAACAGGAAGAACACCCAACTGAACCGCTCGATCGCCGCCGCGCCGAGGGCGATGAAGATGCCACGGAACACGAGGGCGAGCACGATGCCGACCATCAGTGCGAACTGCTGCAACTGCCTGGGCACCCGCAGGTTGGCCATGATGATGACGAAGATGAACAGGTTGTCGATGCTGAGGCTGTACTCGGTCAGCCAGCCGGCGAAGAACTCGCCGGCGAAGCGGGCACCAGCGAACCACCACACGCCCAGCCCGAACAGCACCGCCAGCCCGGAGAAGATGCCGATCGCAGTACCGGCTTCACGCATGGACGGTTCGTGCGGACGCCGGCCGATCACGACCAGGTCGACGATCAGCACCGCGGCCATGATCGCGATCGTTACCAGCCAGACCTCGAGCGTCACATGCATCGCAGCAGTCTCCCACGGCACTTCCGGGACACACCAACCACCGGCTGCGGGCGAGGCCTCACTTGGTGGCCTCCAGCATCTGCCGCAGCGTCTTCTTCAGGTCGGCTATCTCGTCGCGCAACCGGGCAGCCAGCTCGAACTGGAGTTCCGCCGCGGCCGAGTGCATCTGCTCGTTCAGTTCACTGATCAGCCCGGCCAGCTCGCTGGACGGCATCGCGCCGAGGTCGCGGTTCTTCTGCGTCGACATCGGCGTCGGGCTGACCGGACGCCTACCGCCGGCCCGGCTGACCAGACCTTCGGTATCGGCATCCTCCCTGGCCAACAGGTCGGTGAGGTCTGCGATCTTCTTGCGCAGGGGCTGTGGATCGATCCCACGTTCCGTGTTGTAGGCGACCTGCTTCTCCCGCCGCCGATTGGTCTCGTCGATCGCCGCGGCCATGGACGGGGTGATCTTGTCGGCGTACATGTGCACCTGGCCGGCCACGTTTCGCGCGGCGCGTCCGATCGTCTGGATCAGCGACCGCTCACTGCGCAGGAAGCCTTCCTTGTCGGCGTCCAGAATGGCCACCAGGCTCACTTCGGGCAGATCGAGGCCCTCGCGCAGCAGGTTGATGCCGACCAGCACGTCATAGACGCCGAGCCGGAGTTCCCGGAGCAGTTCGATTCGCCGCAGGGTGTCCACCTCGGAGTGCAGGTAGCGGGTGCGGACGCCGTTCTCCATCAGGTAGTCGGTGAGGTCCTCGGCCATCTTCTTAGTGAGCGTGGTCACCAACACCCGCTCGTTCCTCTCCGCCCGCGCGCGGATCTCGGCCATCAAGTCATCGATCTGACCCTTGGTCGGCTTGAGCACGATCTCAGGGTCGACCAGGCCGGTGGGCCGGATCAGTTGCTCCACGTAACCGTCCGACTTGGCCATTTCGTACGGTCCGGGCGTGGCCGAGAGGTACACGGTCTGCCCGATCCGGTCGACGAACTCTTCCCAGCGCAGCGGCCGGTTGTCCATCGCGGACGGCAGCCGGAAGCCGTGCTCGACCAGGGTGCGCTTGCGGGACATGTCGCCCTCGTACATGCCGCCGATCTGGGGAATGGTGACGTGGGACTCGTCCACCACCAGCAGGAAATCCTCGGGAAAGTAGTCCAGCAGGCAGTTGGGCGCACTCCCCTGCGCGCGGCCATCAATGTGCCGCGAGTAGTTTTCGATGCCGGAACAGGTACCGATCTGGCGCATCATTTCGATGTCGTATCCGGTTCGCATCCGCAGCCGTTGCGCTTCCAGCAGTTGGCTGTTGGCCTCTAGGTCGGCGAGCCGCACTGCCAACTCGCTCTCGATGCCGTCGATCGCGCGTTCCATGCGCTGCGGACCGGCGACGTAGTGCGAGGCGGGGAACACGTAGATCTCCTGGTCGTTGCTGAGGATCTCGCCGGTCAACGGGTGCAGCGTGCTCAGTGCCTCGATCTCATCGCCGAAGAATTCCACCCGGACGGCGTGCTCCTCGTACATCGGGAACACCTCGACCGTGTCGCCGCGCACCCGGAACGTGCCCCGGGTCGCGGCCAGGTCGTTGCGGACGTACTGGATGTCGACCAGGCGTCGCAGCAGGCCGTCCCGGTCGGTCTCCTCGCCGACCCGGAGCCGAACCATTCGATCCACGTACTCCTGCGGCGTGCCCAGCCCGTAGATGGCCGAGACCGTCGCGACCACGATCACATCGCGCCTGGTCAGCAGCGAGTTGGTGGCTGAGTGCCGGAGCCGCTCCACCTCCTCGTTCAGCGACGAGTCCTTCTCGATGTAGGTGTCGGTCTGCGGCACGTACGCCTCAGGCTGGTAGTAGTCGTAGTACGAGACGAAGTACTCCACGGCGTTATCGGGGAAGAACTGCCGCAACTCATTCGCGAACTGCGCAGCCAGCGTCTTGTTGGGCTGCATCACCAGCATCGGACGCTGCACCCGCTCGGCCAGCCAAGCGATCGTCGCGGTCTTACCGGTGCCCGTGGCGCCCAGCAGCACGACGTCCTGCTCACCGGCGGTCAGCCGGCGTTCGAGCTCCTCAATCGCCGCCGGCTGGTCGCCGGCAGGCTCGAAGTCGGCGACCACCTTGAAGGGGGCCACCCGACGCTGCACATCAGTGATCGGTCGCACGAGGAAGAGCCTATGCGTCCCCTCTGACATTCCGTTTCGCCCGCCAACCGGGCGCTGCGGGGGGTTCGTTCCTGGTGAATTCGCGCCACAACTTGTCCACCTGCTCGCGCAGTTCGCCCAGACCACCGTTGTTGGTGATCACCACATCGGCGGCCGCCAGTCGCGCTTCGCGACTGGCCTGGGCACCGATCCGGGCCAGCGCCTCTGCCTCGCTAAGACCGTCGCGGACGCGGACTCGGGCCAACTGCACGCCCGGGTCGACGTCGACCACGACCACCAGGTCGAAGGCGTCCTGCTGCCCGGTCTCGACCAGCAGCGGGATCATCTGCACGACCACCGACCCCGGCTCAGCGGACGCGACCAACTCGGCCGCGCGCTCCCGAACCGCCGGGTGGATGATGCGTTCCAGGTCGCGGCGCGCGTCCGTGTCCGCGAAGACCAGGCGCCCGAGCGCGGGCCGGTCGAGGCTGCCGTCGGCGCGCAGCACGCCGGTCCCGAACCGCTCAACCACCGCGACCAGACCGGGCGAACCGGGTTCGACCACCTCCCGGGCCAGCAGGTCGGCATCGATCACCACTGCGCCATGCGCGGCCAGCAGATCCGCGACCGTCGACTTCCCGGACGCGATCCCGCCGGTGAGCCCCACCAGCACCGTCGACCCGCTCATCCGAAGTTCGAGCTCAGTTGGTCGGCGATGTCCTGGGCCTGCAGCGCGCGCTCGGAGTCGGGCTTCGCGGTGAGCGTCTGCACCACCAGCAGCGAGTTGTCGTCGGCGTCCACCCAGAGCTGACCGATCAGGCGTGCCGCCGTCTTCCCGATCTTGCCCGTACCGACGATGCGCGCCGCGTCCGTGCTGCCGAAGCTGACGTCCTCCGGTTCGTCCAGGCTTCCCTTGAAGGAGCCGAGCCTGCCCTTCATCGCTCCGGTGATCCGCTCGGTGGCGCTCAGCCCCGAGTTGTCCAGCAGCCGCACCAGCACCCGGTTCGTGCCGCAGGTCGCCACGGCCAGCTGATCGCTGGTGTTGTCGAGCGTCCAGCCGTCCGGCAGGGTCGCGGCGTAGCCCCCCAGCTCCAGGGGAGTGCCGGACTCCGGTTCCTCTTCGTACTCGTAGATCGTCTCCTCGGGTGCAGCCGCTGTGAACGAAACCTCGGAGCTTTCGCCATCCCCGGAGTTCCGACTGACGCTACCGATGAAGCCCAGCGCCACGATGCCCACGATCGATCCGATCACCACACGCCGTGCGGTGCCATCTGACTTCTCGGTGTCGGCCGACCAGTCAGCGATCTGTGCTGGTGGTGCCGGTACCACCAGCGGCGCCGACGACGCGCCTGGACCGGGCTCGGTGACCGCACCCATGTCGCCCGGCTCGGTCGGGTAGTTCTCGAACTGCGTGGGGTTCTGGTCGGACATCAGAAGTTCTCTCCCACTGCACGCACGATCTCGGCCGCCTCGGTGGTGTAACTGCTGCGCGAGGCCTCGGTGAGCAGCCGGACGGCAATCAGGCCTTCACCTTCGGTGAGCCACAGGTTGGACAGAATCCGGACGTGGACACCATGGAGTTCTGCGGTTCCGGTCAGGGTCGCGCGGTCGAAGCGACCGGACGATGAATCCACCGGTTCCTGCATCCGCCGACTCGTGTAGTCGGGCACCAACGCCCCGGTCTGTTCGCCGATCACGTTGATGGCCTGCTCGCCATCGAACCGGCGCACTGCGGCGATCTTCACGGTATTGCCGGCTCTCGTCAGCGTCGCAGCTTCGCCGTCCGCTGACAGCTCGTACGTCCAGTTCAGCGGCACGCTGATCTCGTGGTCGGCCAGCAGGAACGAGCCAGTGTCCACTTCGGGGTCGCCGTCGTCGTCCACGTTCAGTGCGATGCCCAGCCCGACCGCAACCGGAACACCGATCATCAAGGCGAGCATGACCCGACGACTGGGTCGCCTTGTCCGCGGCGGAATCGAGTACGGCTTCGCCGGGGTCACCACTCCGCTGACGGGCTCGGCAGCGACATCGTCATGAGCAGCGAACGTCGGCGCGGGCGGATAGTTCTCGAAGCGGTTGTCCGTCACGGCCGCCCCCTGGGGGTACATGCCGCCAAGTTTGCCAGAGCCGATGAAAAAGCGACGTGCCCCCCACCAAGCGGTGAGGGGCACGTCGTTACTGGCTGGGTCAGCGACCGCCGGTCAGCTTCTCGCGGAGCGCCTGCAGCGCCTCGTCGGAAGCCAGCGAACCCTCGGGGGCCGACGTGTCGGCTGCACCCGCGGAGTAGGCGGCGGTGTTGGCCTCGGTGACCGCGGCCTGCACGTCGGCAGCCTCGGCCTCCTCGACCTGCTTCTTGTGGGCTTCCCAACGGGCCTGGGCCTCGGCGTACTGCTGCTCCCAAGCGCGCTGCTGCGCCTCGTAACCGGGCTTCCACTCCTGGGTCTCCGGATCGAAGCCCTCGGGGTAGATGTAGTTGCCCTGCTCGTCGTAGGACGCCGACATGCCGTACAGCGCGGGGTCGAAGTCGTCCGCGGCGATGTCGACACCCTCGTTGGCCTGCTTGAGGCTCAGCGAGATCCGGCGACGCTCCAGGTCGATGTCGATGATCTTGACCAGGACCTCGTCGTTGACGGTGACGACCTGCTCGGGGATCTCGACGTGGCGCTCGGCGAGCTCGGACACGTGCACCAGGCCCTCGATGCCCTCCTCGACCCGGACGAACGCACCGAACGGCACCAGCTTGGTGACCTTGCCCGGCACGATCTGGCCGATCTGGTGGGTGCGCGCGAAGGTCTGCCACGGATCCTCCTGCGTCGCCTTCAGCGACAGGGAGACGCGCTCGCGGTCCATCTCGACGCTCAGCACCTCGACGGTGACCTCGTCGCCAACCTCGACGACCTCGGACGGGTGGTCGATGTGCTTCCAGGACAGCTCGGAGACGTGCACCAGGCCGTCCACGCCGCCAAGGTCGACGAACGCGCCGAAGTTGACGATGGACGAAACCACACCCTTGCGGATCTGGCCCTTGGTGAGCTGGTTGAGGAAGGTGTGGCGAACCTCGGACTGGGTCTGCTCCAGCCACGCGCGCCGGGACAGCACCACGTTGTTGCGGTTCTTGTCGAGCTCGATGATCTTCGCCTCGAGCTCAGCGCCGACGTAGGGCTGCAGGTCGCGGACGCGGCGCATCTCCACCAGCGAAGCCGGCAGGAAGCCGCGCAGGCCGATGTCGATGATCAGGCCGCCCTTGACGACCTCGATGACGCGGCCGGTGACCACGCCGTCCTCTTCCTTGACCTTCTCGATCGTGCCCCAGGCGCGCTCGTACTGAGCCCGCTTCTTGGACAGGATCAGGCGGCCTTCCTTGTCCTCCTTGGTCTGAACCAGGGCCTCGATCACATCGCCGACACTGACCACGTCGAACGGGTCCACGTCGTGCTTGATGGAGAGTTCCTTGGAGGGAATGACACCTTCGGTCTTGTAACCGATGTCGAGCAGGACCTCGTCCCGATCGACCTTGACGACCGTGCCGGTCACGATGTCGCCGTCATTGAAGTACTTGATGGTCGCGTCGACCGCTGCCAGGAAAGCTTCGGGAGAACCGAAGTCGTCGACCGCGACGGTGGCTGCCTCGGAAGATGAGGTCATGTAGTAGGGCTCCGATGGGTTGAGTTATGTAGATTGACTTGTGCACCCCGTGCCATCGCGGGAACCAGGCTGACACCTGGGTCGGGCCACGAAAGCGTGCCTGACCCACTCGGTCTGAGGTCATGCCGGTCGTAGTGCAGCCGTCAGCCTAGCTTTTGCGCTGAGCGAGGGTCAATCTGGCGACCCGGCGAGGATAAGCTAGGCGGCGACCCTGAGGAGGATCCAAGGACCATGAGCGGCACCGCCAAGATCGAAGACGCCACCCTTACCCCGTCGAAGCTGGAACTGCTGGCCGGTTGGCTGCCGTCCCAGTCCTGGTTCAAGGGCAGCCCGGATGACCTGACCCGGGTCGCGTCCTACCGATTCGTCGACCCGGACGGAGAGGTCGGCATCGAGACGATCCTGGTGCGCTCGGCCGGGGTCACCTACCAGGTGCCGCTGACCTACCGCTCGGCACCCCTGGACGAGGCCGCGGACGCCCTGGTCGGCACCATGGAGCACTCGGTGCTGGGCACCCGGTACACCTACGACGCGGTGGCCGACCCGGTCTACGTGGTCGAACTGCTGCGGGTCATCCATGAGGGTGACACCGAAGCCGACCTCTCCCGCGGCGAGAAGAGCATGACCGTGGAGGGTTCCGGCATCGTGCTGGTCTCCAACGCGGCCGGCGAGTCGGCTCGGCTCGTCCGGGTGCTGGACGGCAGCCACGTGCCCGGCACCCGCCAGCCGCTGGGCACCCTCACTGGCAAGTGGGCCGAGGAGAGCGGCGACCAGGAGCAGGTGCTCGCGGTCATTCGCTGACATAGCCGGTCCCTGAGCCAGGCTTAACCATGCGGGCTGTACCGATACGGCTGGTCCAGCTTGTCGAGACCCGCTCCGTACGGATCTGGGCTGAGCTTGACGAAGGGCGCTTTCGTCTGGCGACCGGATTCGCTGTGTGCTAGCGGCGCTCGGCCACGACGACTTCCAGTAGGCGCGCACGGGTGATGTGCGTCTGCACCACGTCGAAGCCGGCGTCCGGCAATTGCCGCAGCGGACGCCGCCGCCAGCGCTCCCCCGTCCGGCTGGTGACCAGGTCGGCCAACCGCTGACCAGCGCGGACGAAGGCCGAGGACGACTCGACATGGTCGAGCAGCAGCAGCCGCCCACCCGGACGCAGCACCCGGGCGAACTCGGCCAGGGTCGATTCGACCTTCGGGACCGAACAGAGCAGCAGCGTGGCCACCACTGTGTCGACGCTCGCTTCCGGATGGCTGAGCGCGTCCGCATCGCCCAGCTCGAACCACGCCTGGCGACCGAGCCGTGCCGCGCGCTTGCGGGCCAGGTCGAGCATCGCCGGGCTTGCGTCCACGCCGAACAACTCGACCTCGTGCGGGTACCAGGGCAGGTTGGCACCAGTGCCGACGCCCACCTCCAGCGTCCGGCCACGAGCCTGGGGAATCAATCGCTCACGCTCCCGGGCCAGCATCCGCCGCTCCAGCCAGGCCGTGGCCTGGTCGTAGCGGGCGGCGGATCGCTGCCAGAGTTCGCGCTGGGCCGGCTGCTCGGACATCGCTAGTGGGCCGCCGCGTGCCAGGAGTGACCGTATCCGACCGAAACCTCCAGCGGCACCCGCATCTCGACGGCGTGGCCCATCTTGTCCCGGACCAGTTCCTCGAAGTCTTCGCGCTCCCCCGGCGCCACTTCGAAAATCAGCTCGTCGTGCACCTGCAGGAGCATTCGGCTGCGCAGGCCGCGGCGCTCGATCGCGGTCTCGACGTCAAGCATCGCCACCTTGATGATGTCGGCCGCGGAGCCCTGGATCGGCGCGTTCAGGGCCGCGCGCTCGGCCATCTCGCGCCGCTGCCGGTTGGACGAGGTCAGGTCTGGCAGGTAGCGGCGGCGGCCAAGGATGGTCTCGGTGAAGCCGGTGCGGCTCGCGGTGGCGACGATCTCGCGCAGATAGTCGCGGACATGCCCGAAGCGCTCGAAGTACTCCTCCATCAGTCCGGCGGCCTCGGATCGCTCGATCTTCAGCTGTTGGGAGAGCCCGAACGCGCTCAACCCGTAGGCCAGGCCGTAGTTCATCGCCTTGATCTTTGCCCGCTGCGCTGGGGTGACCTCACCGGCTGCGACCCCGAACACCCGGGACGCCATGATCGTGTGGAAGTCCTGCCCGGAAGCGAAGGCTTCGATCAGCCCGGCGTCCGCCGACTCCTCGGCCATGATTCGCATTTCAATCTGCGAGTAGTCGGCGGTGAGCAGGGTTTCGTAACCCGCCCCGACCACGAACGCCTCCCGGATCCGCCGGCCGGCCTCGGTGCGGATCGGGATGTTCTGCAGGTTCGGATCGGTGGACGAGAGCCGTCCGGTGGCGGCGATGGTCTGCACGTAGGTGGTGTGGATGCGACCGTCGTCGGCCACCGACTTCAGCAGCCCTTCGACGGTCTGGCGCAGCCGGATCTGGTCGCGGTGGCGCAGCAGGTGGGCGAGGAAGGGGTGCTCGGTCTTCGCGTACAGCGACTCCAGCGACTCGGCGTCGGTGGTGTAGCCGGTCTGGGTGCGACGGGTCTTGGGCATGCCGAGTTCGTCGAACAGCACCGCCTGCAGCTGCTTCGGCGAACCCAGGTTGATCGGGTGGCCGAGCACCGCGAACGCGTCCGCTTCGGCGGCGGCTACCGCGGCGTCGAAGTCGGTGTGCAGCCGGTTCAGGTGGTCCAGGTCGACCGCCACGCCGACCCGCTCCATCTTCGCCAAGGTGCGGGTGAGCGGCAGTTCGACCTCGGCCAGCAGGCTCGCGCCGCCCTGGGCGCCGAGCTCGGCTTCGAGGGCCGCAGCCAGGTCGATCACCGCCCGCGCCCGCACCATCGCGTCGTGGCTGTCGGTGTCGTCGAAGCTGAACGCGAGCTGATCGGACTCGGCGGAGCCGCCACCGGCGACCGCCAGGTCACGCTTGAGGTAGCGGGCCACCAGATCGGCGAGGTCGTAGACCCGCTGGTCGGGACGCAGCAGGTAGGCGGCCAGCTGGGTGTCGCTGGCGAGCCCGGCGAGTTCCCAGCCCCGTGACCAGATCGCCAGCATCGGACCCTTGGCGTCGTGCATCGCCTTGGGCGCGGCTTCATCGGCGAGCCAGTCGGCCAGCGCACGATCGTCGTCCGGGGACAGCTCGGTGACGTCGATCCAGGCCGCGGCACCGTCCGCCGCGGCGAGCGCGAGGCCGGTAATGTCGCCGGCCCCCGCGCGCCAGCGTCCGGTCACGTCGAGGCCGACCACACCGGTGCGCGCATGGGTGTCCAGCCAGGTCCGCACCGTGCCGGACGCCAGCGTCTCGCCACTCACCTCGAAGCCGCCCTGGGTCTCTTCGTCCGCGGCTGGCAGGGTCTCCAGTAGCCGGTCCCGCAGCACGCGGAACTCCAGTCCGTCGAAGAGCGAGTGGACGGCCTCGCGGTCCCAGTCGCGACGCTGAAGCTCCGGCACGGCCACCGGCAGTTCCAGGTCGCCGACCAGGGCGTTCAGGCTGCGGTTACGCACGACGTCGTCGAGGTGGGCGCGCAGCGAGTCGCCGACCTTGCCGCCGATTTCGTCGGCGTGCCGCACCAGGTTCTCCAAACCGTCGTAGCTGGCCAGCCACTTGGCGGCGGTCTTCGGGCCAACGCCGGGGACGCCGGGCAGGTTGTCGCTGCTCTCCCCCACGAGCGCCGCCAGTTCCGGGTAGCGGTCGGGCGTGACCAGGTACTTCTCCAGCACCGTGGCCGGGTCGAGCCGGGCCAAATCGGAGACCCCTTTTCGCGGGTAGAGCACGGTGACCCGGTCGTTGACCAACTGCAGCGTGTCGCGGTCACCGGTGCAGATCAGTACGCGCAACCCAGCGGCAGCGCCCTGGCGGGCGAGGGTTGCGATGATGTCGTCGGCCTCGAACCCGTCCCGCTCCAGATGGACGATGTTCAATGCGTCCAGCACTTCCTTGATCAGGCCCACCTGGCCGGTGAACTCGGCCGGGGACGCCGACCGGTTGGCCTTGTACTCGGCGTACTGCTCACTGCGGAAGGTCTTCCGGGACACGTCGAAGGCGACCGCGAGGTGGGTCGGCTGCTCGTCGCGCAGCACGTTGATCAGCATCGAGGTGAAGCCATAGACGGCATTGGTGTGCTGACCGGTGGTGGTCGAGAAGTTCTCCACCGGCAGCGCGAAGAACGCCCGGTAGGCCACGGAGTGACCATCGATCAGGAGCAGGGTCTCGGGCCGATCAGCTGGGTTCGTCACAATCCCGAACTCTAGCTGTGGCCGCTGACATGGACGTCCTAGCTGATCAGCTGATCGATGGTCGTGCCAGTCGATGGTGGTCGAGCCTGTCGAGACCTCAGGTGGGTATGCGAAGGTTGCCCAATGATTCCCGACTGGTTCGCCGGCTTGCGCAGTCCACTGGACGACAAGATGGGCGTAGAGCTACTTGAAGTGACCCCGACGCGGGCGGTCGGCCGCTGCCCGGTCGAGGGCAACACGCAACCGTTCGGGCTATGGCACGGCGGCGCGTCCTGCGTGCTTGCCGAAGGCTTGGCCTCGATGGCTGCGGCGGCAGAGGTCGGCCCGGAGGGTGCCGTCACCGGGGTGGACATCAACGCCACCCACCTGCGTTCGGCCCGTTCGGGCTGGATCACCGGGACGGCGACCGCGATCCGCATCGGCGGCACGCTGGCCACCTACGACATCTCGCTGGTCGACGACGAGGGTGAGCAGATCTGCGCGGCGCGGATCACGGTGTTTCTGCGCAGGGCGAAGCCGGACGCCGCCGAATAAGCCCCTACTTCTTGAGCGGCTTGGGCTTGCCGCCGGCCTTGGAGTGGTCGATGACGCCTTCGGCCACCTCGCGCATGGACTTGCGTAGGTCCATGGCGGTCTTCTGAATCCAGCGGAAGGCTTCGGGCTCGCTGAGGCCGAGCCCCTCCTGCAGCAGCCCCTTGGCCTGGTCGACGGCCTTGCGCGACTCGAACCGCTCCTCAAGGTCGGCCACCTCGGCCTCGACCGCACGAATCTCGGCGAAGCGCGCCATCGCGATCTCGATGGCCGGCACCACGTCGGACGCGTCGAACGGCTTGACCACATAGGCCATGGCGCCGGCGTCCCGCGCCCGCTCGACCAGCTCGCGCTGGCTGAAGGCGGTGAGCATCACGACCGGAGCGATCCGCTCCTCAGCGATGATCGCGGCCGCTGAGATGCCGTCCATCTTGGGCATCTTCACGTCCATCACCACGAGGTCGGGCTGGTGCTTGCGAGCCAGCTCGACGGCTTCTTCGCCGTCGCCGGCCTCGGCGATCACCGAGTAGCCCTCGTCAGTCAGCAGCTCAACCAGATCGAGTCGGATGAGCGCCTCGTCTTCGGCCACGAGAACTCGCAGCTCGTTCGTCGGACGGTCGTTTTCGTCGCTATTTGCCATGGTTGCTTCCTGCAGAACGGGTCTTGATCGGGCGGCCTATCGGGTTCGAGGTTACCGCCCACACCACGTCGGTCGCCAAGTTGTGGCACAATCGCAGAGCACCTGCCGGGGTGGCGGAATGGTATACGCGGACGGCTCAAACCCGTCTGCCCGCAAGGGCGTAGGGGTTCGACTCCCCTTCCCGGTAC
>DAOPRQ010000012.1:0-18177 GCA_035349055.1 Propionicimonas sp. | reverse complement strand
GGCTCAAACCCGTCTGCCCGCAAGGGCGTAGGGGTTCGACTCCCCTTCCCGGTACGACTCGAATCGTGGGCTGATCCGCACCAACGCGACCACTTCTGCCAGCCGCCTGAAGCCGGATCCCGGCTTGGTCGACTGCGAGACGTTCGACCCCGCGCCCCGGTTCGGCGCGAATCGAGTGCGCTGTGAGCTGTTGTTACTTCTAGCGGCGTGTCGGTGCTGATCCGACTCATTCTGCGCCGCACACCGGTCAGGTCAGGAGCCATCGCGGCGCAGCCGAAGCCCGCTCGCGGCGCGAATCGCTTGCCAGAAGGCGCATGCAGCGGCGTGTCGCCGAATTTCCTTCGAGCGGACGTGAATTGTCCCACTCGGCCTTGTCGGCACCGTCTACGCTCGGACCGATCAAGGCCAGACCGGGACCGATCGATGCGGAAGTTTCACCTGACGGCTGCCGACTCCGAGATCAGCCGTTGAGCGCCATGTCCACCACGGCCCGACCGGAAACGTGGCCTTCCTCCAGCCGGCGGTAGGTCGCTTCGGCGTTGAACAGTGAGACCCGCTCGGAGACCACGCCCCGGTAGTCCAGGACGCCACGCGCGGCCAGGTCGACCACGATCGGCAGGTCGGTGCGCGTCCGGGCGCCGTAGGAGCCGCAGATCTGCTGACCTCGCCGCACCAGGCGGTTGATCTCCACCGCGGCGGTCTGGGCGCCGGCGGCCAGCCCGATCGGCACCATCCGGCCGCCGTCGGCCAGCAGGGTGAGCGCCTGCTCGAACGTCGCCGGAATGCCCAGCGCCTCGATGGCCACGTCGACCCCGCGTCCGCCGGTCAGGTCGAACACCCGCTCGCGCGCGTCCAGGTGCCGGGAGTTGATCACATCAGACGCGCCGTAGCGGATCGCCGCCTCCAGCTTCTCGTTGTCCACATCGATCGCGATCACCTTGCGCGCGCCCAGTTCATGCGCGACCTGCACGATGTTCGAGCCGACCCCACCGATACCGATCACAGCCACGGTTTCGCCGTAGCGCAGATCGGCGCCGCGGCGCACCGCACCGTAGGCCGTCATCGCCGCGCAACCCAGGATCGCGGCCGCGACCGCGTCCATGCCCGGCACCATCGGCGTGACCGCGGTCACTGGGATCACGCAGTACTCGGCCAGGCCACCCATGGAGTATTGGGCGATCACGTTGCCGTCCAGGTCGGCCAGGCGGCTCGTCCCGTCGAACAGCTGCCCCTGCAGGCGGTTGAAGCGGAAGAACGGGGTGCAGAGATCATCGCGGCCGCGCGCGCAATCCGGGCACTGCCCACAGGGCATCAGGAAAGCTCCACAGACCGCGTCCCCGACCTTCAGATCGGTGTGGTGCAGTTCCTCACCCAGCGCGACGATCGTGCCGGACACCTCGTGCCCCAGCACCGCCGGCGTCGGGAACGGGATCTTGCCGGCCATTACGTGCAGGTCGGAATGGCATAGGCCACACGCGGTGACCTTGATCAGCACCTCGCCGGCGCGCGGCTGCGGCGTGCGAATCCAGCGCACCTCCAGGGGCTTCCCCGGCGCCACCAGCACGGCGGCGCGCATGGTCTCTGGGATCTGGATGTCGGGAAGAGAAGGATCGGTGTGCTCCACTGGCCTGCCTGTCGCTAGTGCCCTGGCCGGCGTCCTCGCCAGCCAACTCGAAACTAGTGACAATACTTTGTCCTGTCAATAGGTCAAAGCTTAATTGGCCTAGTGGTAGCGCTAACCAGTTGTCCCGGGCGTGCCCCAGCCGCGACATCGAACTCCAAGGAGCAGGCGGCCAGCACAAAGCGGACGGTTCCTCGTCAGGTAGCCGAGGAACCGTCCACTCAGTTCTGTCTCAAGCCGGCCAACCCCAGATCCACCGAGCCGGAGGGTTCGATGCGGAGCCGACCGGGCCGTTCAGTCGATCTCGTAGACGCGCAGCGAGTTGGTCTGGCGGGTGTGCCGTCCGGGGTTGCCGGCGACGATCACCACCCGGTCGCCCTTGCTGACGAATCCAGTCTCCAGCAGGCCCATCTGCACCGAGTCGATCATCGCGTCCGTGTTGGTGTACTCCGGCGTGACGTAGGACTGCACACCCCAGCACAGAGTGAGTTCCTGGGCCGTCTTGGGTAGCGGGGTGAAGGCCATCAGTGGGACGGCGGAACGCAGCCGGGCCAGCCGGTGCGGGGTGTCGCCCGAGATGGTGAACGCAGCCAGGTACTTGGCCTCGGTGCGCTCGGCCACCTCAACCGCAGCCTTCGAAATCACCCCGGAGACGGTGTGCGGGTCCCACCTGAGGTGCCGGATCTTGTCCAGGCCGTCGGCCTCGGTCTTCGTGATGATCCGGGCCATCACCGACACCGCCTCGATCGCGAACTCGCCGACCGCGGTCTCCCCCGACAGCATCACCGCGTCCGCACCGTCAAGGATCGCGTTGGCGACATCGGATGCCTCCGCGCGGGTCGGCCGCGGCGAGGTGATCATCGACTCCAGCATCTGGGTGGCCACGATCACCGGCTTGGCCCAGATCCGGGCCGCGTCGATGATCCGCTTCTGCACCGCCGGGACGTCCTCCAGCGGCAACTCCACGCCTAGGTCGCCACGGGCCACCATGAAAGCGTCGAAGGTGTCGATGATCGCGTCCAGGTTGTCGATGGCCTGGGGCTTCTCCAGCTTGGCGATGACCGGCACCCGCCGGCCCTCCTCCTCCATGACCCGGTGCACCGACTCGATGTCGGCAGCGTTGCGCACGAACGACAGCGCCACCATGTCAACGCCGTGCCGCAGCGCCCAGCGCAGGTCGCGTTCGTCCTTCTCGCTCAGGGCCGGGACGCTGACCGGGACGCCGGGCAGGTTGATCCCCTTGTGGTCGGAGACCATGCCGCCGACGACCACCTCGGTGACCACGTCGGCATCAGTGACTTCGAGCACCTTCAATTCGATGGCGCCATCGTTGATCAGGATCTGATCGCCGGCAGTGACATCGTCGGTGAGGGTGCTGAGCGTGGTGGACGCACGCTGGGCGTCACCGGGCACGTCTTCGGTAGTAATCGTGAACCGGGAGCCGTTCACCAGCATCACCGGGCCATCGGGGAACTTGCCCAGGCGGATCTTCGGCCCCTGCAGGTCGGCGAGGATGCCGATCGGACGGTTGGCGCTGCGCGCCGCGTCGCGGATCCAGCCCACGCGCTTGGCATGTAGCAAGTGGTCGCCGTGGCTCATGTTCAGCCGGGCGACGTTCATGCCCGCGGTTACGAGTTCTTCGATCGCCTCGGCGGAGTCAGTGGCCGGTCCGATCGTGCACACAATTTTCGCTCTACGCACGGTTGCACCCTAGCCCAACGTTCTCAGCCCCGCCCAGAATCACCCGCCGACTAGGGCGAGCGCTCGTGCTAAATCGTCAGGATACGGGGAAGTGAAGCGAACCGGGTCACCGCTGCGCGGATGCACGAAGCCCAGTTCGACCGCGTGCAGCCACTGCCGGTCCAGACCCAATTGCGCGGCCAGCACCGGGTCGCCGCCGTAGGTTGGATCACCGACGCAGGGATGCCGGATCGCCTGCATGTGCACGCGGATCTGGTGGGTGCGTCCAGTCTCCAGGTGCACCTCCAGCAGGGTCACCGCACGGAACGCTTCAAGCATCTGGTAGTGGGTGACGCTGTGCCGCCCGCCGCTGACCACCGCCATCTTGTAGTCGGCACCGGGATGGCGTCCGATCGGTGCCTCGATCGTGCCCGCCAGCGGGTCGGGGAGGCCCTGCACCAGCGTGTGGTAGGTCTTCTCAACCGTGCGCGCCTTGAACGCACGCTTCAACGCCGTATAGGCCGGCTCACTCTTGGCCACCACCATCAGCCCGGACGTGCCCACGTCCAGCCGTTGCACGATGCCCTGCCGCTCGGCCGCACCGGAGGTGGAGATCCGGAAGCCGGCCGCAGCCAAGTGTTCGACGACGGACGGCCCGTCCCAGCCGAGACTGGGATGCGCGGCGACTCCGGCGGGTTTGTCCACCACCACGATGTCGGCGTCGTCGTAGACGATGCTGATTCCGGCCACCTCCACCGGAACCACGGAAACGGTCGGTGCGGTGGTGATCTCCACTTCCAGCAGGTCACCGGCCCGCACGCGATGCGACTTGGCCACCGGAACCGAGTTGACCAGCACACCCCCGGCCGCGGCCAGGTCCTCGATCCGGCTGCGGGAGAGCCCGGTCATCCGGGACGCGGCTGCGTCCACCCGGTCGCCGTCCAGCCCGTCCGGCACCAGCCAGACGCTAGCCACGGGCTTGGGGCTGCGGCTTGGTGACGACTCCCGCCGGTGTCACCTGGGTGATCATCGATAGCCAGATCACCAGGACCGCCGCTGCGGTGATGAACATGTCGGCCACATTGAAGATCGCAAAGTTGGGCAGCTGAATGAAGTCGACCACGTGGCCGCGGAACGGCCCGGGTTCACGCAGCAGCCGATCGGTGAGGTTTCCGGTAATGCCAGCGAGCAGGAAGCCCACAGCCACCGCCCAGCCGGTGTGCCGGACGCGGGGCACCAGCCAGCCGAGGACACCGATCAGCGCGCAGATCGCCACTCCGGTAAGTACTACAGTGAAGTTCTCCCCCATGCTGAACGCTGCCCCGGGGTTCCGGATCAGCTGCAGCGTGACCAGTCCGCCGAGCAGCGCGATCGGCTGCTGCGGATCGAGCCGCGCGATCGCGACGGTCTTGGCCACCTGGTCCAGCGCCAGCCCGGCTGCGCCCAGACCCAACATCAACCAGGTCAGGCTCCGGCGCGCAGGGGAATCGGTCGGTCCGGTTATCGCCGTTCCTCCCGCTGCTTGCAGGTCACGCACATCGTTGCCCGCGGGAAGACCTGGAGCCGGTCCTTGCCGATCGGCTGGCCGCAGGATTCGCAGGAGCCGTAGTCGCCGGACTCGAACAGCTTGTAGGCCAACTGGGCCTGTTCGAGCATGTCGCGCGCGTTCTGCGCCAGTGACATCTCCTGGTCGCGCTCGAAGTTGGACGAACCGACGTCGGCCGGATCCCGCCCAGCGCCATCGCTGCCCTCTTCAAAGAGGTCGGCCAATCCAGCCTCGGCCACCTCGATCGCCCGCTCCATCCGGGCGATGTCGGCCAGCAGTTCCTGCCGGATCTCCTCGACCTCTTCTTCGGTCCAGGGGTCTTCGCCCTCGGCTACCGGAAAATGAACCCCCGTAGCCGGGGAAGCTGGTTCGATACCGTTGGCGCGCGCAGCCATTGGGTGCTCCTCCTACCGATGCTTTGAGCAGGGAGAGTACCACCTGCCCGACCGTTGGCCGGCCACAAAACGCAGCGCGCGCCCGGCCGTTGGCCGGGCGTGGCAGCGGCTACTCGCCCAGCAGGGCGTCCAACCTCGGGGTGGCCGATTCCGGAGCCGGCTCGCTGAGGATCTCCGGAACGTCTCCCGGCTCGATCACCGCGTCGTTCAACACCTTCACCTGGCTCTGCAGGTGGTTGGTGAGGCTGGCGCGGAAGTTGCTTTCGAACGAGCGCAGGTGGTCAACCTTGCCGCGCAGGACGTCCCGCTCCCGCTCGAGCTCGCTGAACAGCTCGGCGCGGCGGCGATCGGCGTCGCCGTTGACCGAGTCAGCGTTGTTGCGGGCGTCCGCGACCAGCTTCTCGGCGTTGACCCGGGCCTCGGACTCGATCCGATCCGAACGCGTGCGGGCGTCGGTGAGGGTCTCGTGGGCCTTCTTGTTGGCGCCGTCGATGACGCTTTCGGCTTCGGCCCGGGCGGACGCCACAATTCTCTGCGCCTCGACCTGGGACTCGCCGACCAGGCGCTCGGCCTGCTCGGTCGCCATCTGCAGCAGGCGGGTGACGGCCGGGGAAGCCTCAGCGGACGTGGTGACCACGATGTTGTCGACCTTGCCCGTCGGGGCGACCGGCTCGACCGGAGCGCCCTGCGCTGCGACAGCGGCAGCCTGGGCATCGGCAGCGACCTGGCGAAGCTGGTCGGCCTCGCCGCGAACGCCGTCGAGTTCGGCCCGCAGACCGTCGACCTCGGCACGGGCGGCGTCCAGCTCACCACGGATGTGCGCGAGCTCGTCCGACCGGCCGACGTCACCGTTGCGTGCCGCGTCGAGGTCGCTCCGGACGGCCACCAGTTCGGCGCGGACCTGGTCGAGCTCAGCCGACTTCCCGGACAGCTCATTGCGGAGTCTGTCCAGTTCGCCGCGGACGGAGGCGAGCTCGTCGCTGCGGCCCTGGAGTTCAGCCTTCAGTTGGTCGGCCTCAGCGGAGTCGCCGGGCACGAAGATGCTCGAAGGCTCGCTGGAGCTGAGCGCATCCACCTGCTGCTTAAGGGTGGCGTTCTCCTCGTTCAACTGGGAGAGCGTCGCCTCGACCTTGTCGACGAAGTTGTCGACGTCTACCGGCTCATAGCCGTTACGACGGGCCAGGTGAAAGCGGGTCTGGCGGACCTGCTCCAGGGTCAGGGTCATTACTCACCTCACGTGTCATGTGCCAGGCACGCAGTCACGCGCCTGTCGAAGGGCTTTCTCAGGCTAGTGCAGCACGGATCCTGAGGCCAAGCACCGCGCATTGATGAGAAGCAGGGTTGAACCGCGGGTCAAGAGTCAGCCGGCCAGTAGCCGCTGGACGACCAGCAACCCGAAATACAGCACCAGGAACGCCAAATCGATCTGCAGGTCACCGACGCGCAGTGGCTTGAGCACCCGACCGAGTGCCCGCAACGGCGGGTCGGTGACCGTGTACACGAACTCGGCCACCACGGAAAGCCAGCCGCGCGGCTCCCAGCCACGGATGAGCACCGGCAGCCAGCCCAGCACCAGCCGGACGGTCAGTATGACCAGATAGGCCCATACGGCCCACCCGAGCAGGAGCGCGACGAGGGCCATTTGCTGCCTTTCCGAATTGACCTGGCCGAAGCCGGGTCAGGACTGGTTGAAGAACCCGCCGGCCAGGCGCTCCTTGTCCTCGGCAGCCACGGTGACGTTGTGCGGCGAGAGCAGGAACACCTTGCTGGTGATGCGCTCAATGCTGCCACGCAGGCCAAAGATCAGGCCGGCGGAGAAGTCGACCAGACGCTTCGCGTCTGTATCCTCCATGTCGGTGAGGTTCATGATCACCGGAATGCCGTCGCGGAAGTTCTCGCCGATCGTGCGAGCTTCGTTGTAGGTGCGCGGATGCACCGTGATGATGCGGTTGATGTCGGCCACCCGCGGGTGATCCTTCACCGGACGCCGGGTCTCCAACTCGGTCACCGTAGCTGGACTACGGCTGGGCTCAGCGTCGCGACGGTCGACCACCTGCTCGGTGACCTCGTCAGCACCGGGCTCAGGCTCGGCGTAATCGTCGTCGGACACCAGGCCGAGCCATACAGCGGCCTTCTTGAATCGGTCAGCCATCGGATTCGCCTTTCTCGCCAGTCCTTGCCGACTCTAGTCCGCGTGGCCCCTGGGATCCCGCAGGCGGTTGCCGACACGCTCAGGGAACGTCGGAGAGCCAGACCAGACCGGCCTGGCGGCCGCTTGCGGCGCCGTCGCGCCGGTAGGAGTGCAGTGATGGTGTGGAACGCGTGCAGGGATCCACCCGGACGACGCGCGCGCCGAGCTCGGTGAGCTGAGCCTGCGCCGCTGCGCCAAGGTCGAGGCCCGGCGTGCCCCAGCTGGTCGTAGCCCAGGCGGCCGGATGCGCGGCAGTGAAGCTGTCCCGCAGTTCGGCGGGCACTTCGTAGCATTCGCCGCAGATGTGCGGCCCGATCCAGGCGGTCACTTCCTGCGAACCGAGTTCAGCCATTCGCTCAAGGGTGGCCACGAGCACTCCGTCCGCCAGGCCGACCCGGCCGGCATGCGCAGCTGCGACCACACCGGCGGACGAGTCCGCGAACAGCACGGGCACGCAGTCGGCCGCCCGCACTGCGAGCCCAAGGCCGCGCTCAGTGGTGGCGAGGGCATCGGCCGCCGTGGTGGCCAGCGCCTGCGGGTCGGTGTCCCGCGTCACGGTGAGCACGGCCCGGCCGTGCACCTGGTAGGCGTTGAGCGCGGGCACGGCCAGCGCGTCCTCGACCAGGTCCCAGTCCGGATTCCGCCAGGCCTCGCTAGGCTCGGCCGCCGTCTCTGGTCGGTGCAGGGTGAGGTCGAGCCGGCCGCCGGCCGCGGAGATGGCGTCGAAGAAGACGATCCCGACGCCGTCGGCGCCGGGATCGTTTCTGAAGCTGTACATGGGGGGCTGGCCCGGCCTACTTCAGGAAATCGGGCACGTCCAGTTCGTCGTCGTCGATCACCGGCGGTTCGAACGGCCGGACGACCGGCGCCGGGGCCGCCAGCTCGGGCTCGGGCTCGACCGGGGCCGGCCTGGGCTCCGGCGCGGCCGGACGAACCACTTCCGGACGGCGCTGCGGCTCGGGCCGCGCGGTGACCTTCTTGGGCGGCTGGCCGCCGTCGAAGCCGGCAGCGATCACGGTGACCCGGACCTCGTCGCCGAGGGCGTCGTCGATGACCGTGCCGAAGATGATGTTGGCGTCCTCGTGCGCGGCGGCCTCGATCAGGTTGGCCGCGGCCGAGACCTCGAACAGGCCGAGGTCGGAGCCACCGGCGATCGAGAGCAGGACGCCGTGGGCGCCGTCGATGCTGGCCTCCAGCAGCGGCGAGGAGACCGCCATCTCGGCAGCCGCGCGTGCGCGGTCCTCACCCCGGGCCGAGCCGATGCCCATCAGGGCGGAGCCGGCGTTCGACATGACCGCCTTCACGTCCGCGAAGTCGAGGTTGATCAGGCCGGGCGTGGTGATCAGGTCGGTGATGCCGGAGACGCCCTGCATCAGCACCTGGTCGGCCTGGCGGAACGCGTCCAGGATCGCCACGTGGTGGTCGGTCATCTCCAGCAGCTTGTCGTTGGGGATGACGATCAGGGTGTCGACCTCTTCGCGCAGGGCCCCGATGCCGTCCTCGGCCTGGGACGAGCGCCGCCGGCCCTCGAAGGTGAACGGACGGGTGACCACGCCGATCGTCAACGCGCCCAGCGACCGGGCGATCCGCGCCACCACCGGAGCGCCGCCGGTACCGGTACCGCCGCCTTCGCCTGCGGTGACGAAGACCATGTCGGCGCCCTTCAGCACCTCTTCGATCTCGTCGGAATGGTCCTCGGCCGCCTGGCGGCCCTTGGCCGGGTCGGCGCCTGCGCCCAGGCCCCGGGTGAGGTCGCGGCCGATGTCGAGCTTCACGTCCGCATCGCTCATCAGCAGCGCCTGCGCGTCCGTGTTGACGGCAATGAACTCGACCCCTCGCAGGCCGGCTTCGATCATGCGGTTGACGGCATTGACCCCGCCGCCACCGACACCGACGACCTTGATGATTGCGAGGTAGTTCTGGGAAGCAGTCCCCACGACACCCACCCTTACTCCGAGTCCGAAATGCTCAGACGTTGTGAAATCTCGATTTAGTTCGACGAAGCGGGCGAGCGGGGAAGTGCAAACAGGCTTCGGCGCGCTCCCAAGGCTAGGGATCACCCATTGCCATGTCCAAGATTGCCGAATCGCTCGGCGCGTCCCTCAAGTAGGGGTTCAGGGTTGCTCGATCCAGTCTCAACGCCGGGTCGGGAAGCCCGGCGCGGACACGTTGAACACCGTTCCGCCCAGCGGGAGCAGCGCGTCCAGCACCTCGCTCTTCAGCGGGGATTGCTCGGCGCTCCCCCAGACCACCCGGGAGCCGTCCAGCAGGCGCAGCGAGATGCCGTCGGTGCTGGTGGCCTCAAGCCGGGACACCTTTGCAGCCGTGGCCGGGCTGAGCGCGGAGAAGACCGTGCCCACGTCCACCAGCACCTGCTGATCGGACGGGTCCGCGGCCACCACGACCAGCCCGGACGGCGCGTGCTCCACCGCCTGGAAGACGACGCCGGTGGCGTCCGCCAGCAGATAGCCACCGCCGGCGGGAATGGCCAGCCGAGCCTTGCGCTCGACCACCTCGATCCGGACGGCATTCGGCCAGTCGCGCAGGACGGTCACCTCGGCCACCGGCGGCAGGCCGGCGACCTTCGCGGCCACGCCGGCGGGATCCACCCACATCAGCGGCGTGCCCGTGGCCACCTGGGCCGCGTCCAGCACTTCCGCCTTGGTCAGCACCTTCGCGCCCTTCACCTCCACCGAGTGCGCCGCGAGCACCGGCGAGAAGCCCACGATGTAGCCACCGACGAGCACCAGCGCCACGACCGCGGCCGCGATCAGCCGCCGGCGCCAACGCCGGCGACGGTCGTCGCGCCGCCGCAGTTCCAGCCTGGAGGTGGCGTCACTGATCGGGGTCACGCCGGCGTTTCCCCAATGGCCAGCCGGCGAGCCAGCTCGGGTCCGACCTTGGTGACATCGCCGGCGCCGAGGGTGACCACCAGGTCGCCGGAGCGAACCAGCCCGACCAGGGCCGGCGCGGCTTCGGTTAGGGTCTCGACGTAGTGGACGCGGCCCGGCGCGACCCCGGCCGCAGCGTCGGCGACCAGGCGTCCGCTGACGCCTGGGATCGGATCCTCCCTGGCCGGGTAGATGCCGAGCACGACGATCTCGTCCGCCAGCGCGAGGGCCGCGCCGAACTCGGCCGCGAAGTCGCGGGTGCGGGTGAACAGATGCGGCTGGAAGCAGGCCACCAGCCGGCCGCAGCCGACCAGGCCGCGCGCGGCGGTGAGCGTCGCCGCCACCTCGGTCGGATGGTGGGCGTAGTCGTCGAAGATGCGGGCGCCGGCCACGTCGCCGACCGGCTGGAACCGTCGCTGCGTGCCGGTGAAGCTGGCCGCAGCCGCCCGCAGCCGGTCACCGGGGCAGCCGATCGCCCGGCCGGCGGCATAGGCCGCCGCGGCATTGCGCAGGTTGTAGCTACCGGGCACGGCCAGTTCTAGCGGCCCGGCGTCATCCGCTGCGGTCAGCATCGCCCGGGCGCCGGACGCCGGGAAGCTGAGGTCGCTGAGCCGCACATCGGCGTCCGCCGCTTCGCCGAACGTGATCACCTGCTTGCCGGCCGCCCGTGCCAGAGGGATCAGGTCGCGCGTCCCAGGATCGTCGGCGCTGGTCACGACCACCCGTACGTGGTCGGCGCTGACCAATTCGGCGAAACCGGACGCGTACCGCTCCGCGGTGCCCCAGTTGTCGAGATGATCGGCTTCGATGTTGGTGATCACCACTACTTCGGCCGGGTACTGCCGGAACGACCCGTCGCTCTCGTCGGCCTCGACCACGAACGCCTCGCCGGCGCCGAGGTGGTCCGCGCGCCCGGTCGCTGACAAGGGCGAACCCACCACGTAGCTGGGGTCGGCACCCGCACCGGCCAGCAGCACCGCGGTCATCGCAGAGGTGGTGGTCTTGCCGTGCGTGCCCGTGATCGCGACGCCACGCCGGCCCAGCATCAGCGCGCCCAGCCCTGCGCTGCGATGCCACACCCGCAGGCCACGGCGGCGAGCTTCGGCCAGTTCGGGGTTGGTCCCGCGGACGGCCGACGACACGATCACGGTGTCGGCGGCACCGAGTTGTCCGGCGTCGTGGCCGACGAAGGTGCGCACCCCGAGCGCGGCCAGCTGCGCGAGCACCGGCGAGTCGGCCTGGTCGCTGCCGCTGACCGGCACGCCGAGCTGGGCGTACATCGCGGCGATCGGGCTCATGCCGGCGCCGCCGACCGCGATGAAGTGGACCGCGCCAAGCTCGGTGACCGGCAGCAGGTCGATGGGTTCGATCAGTGCCATGGGTTCAGTCTCTACGCTGGGCCGCCGCGAGCACCAACCGGGCCAGCTTCGCTGCGGAGTCCGCCGGCACCAGCCGACGACAGGTCGCGGACATCCTCGCCAGGCGCTCGGGATCGGCCAGCAGCCCGTCCACTTCGGCCACCAGCCGGTCGGCGGTCAGCTCGGCGTCGGTAACCAGCCGGCCCGCGTCCGCCTCGATCAGGAAGCCGGCGTTGCGCGCCTGCTCACCGTTGCCGTGCGGCAGCGGGACGAAGATCGTGACCAGACCGGTCACGGCGGTCTCCATCACCGTGCCTGCACCGGCCCGGCCCAGCATCAGATCGGCCGCGGCGTAGGCATTGGCCATCTCGTCAACGTAGCCCACCGGCCGGTAGACCGCACCGGTGTTCGGGTGGGTGACCGGTACATCCTCGGCAGTGAGGTTCGCCGCGCCCAGCACGTGCAGCACCGAGATCCCGGCGGCCAGCAGCCGCTCGCGCGCGGCGAGCGTCGCCTGGTTGAGGCTGCGGGCGCCCTGCGATCCCCCGCTGACCAGCAGCACCCGCCCGTCCGCGGGCAATCCGAACGCTTCCCGAGCAGCCGGACGCCGCGCGTCCCGGTCGAGGGTGGCGATGGCCTCGCGCACCGGCAGCCCCAGGTGCTGGGCGTGCGGCAGGGCGGTCTCGGCGAAAGTGGTCACCACATGCGGGGTGAACCGGGCAGCGATCCGGTTGGCCAGACCGGGCACGTAGTTGCCCTCGTGCAGCACCAGCGGCACCTTGGCCTGACGCGCCGCGAGATAGACCGGCAACGACACATAGCCGCCGAAGCCGACCGCCACCTCCGCCCCGTGGGCGACCAGGATGGCCTTGGCTTCGCGGACGGCCCGCCACAGGCGTCCGGGCACGGCGAACAGTTCCGGGGTGATCCGGCGCGGCAGCGGCACCGGCGGGATCAACTGCAGCCGCAGGCCCGCGTCCGGGATCACCCTGGACTCCAGGCCCTTGGGCGTGCCCACGCAGACGACGTCGACCTCGGCCAGTTCGGCCAGCGAGTTCGCGGTGGCGATCAGCGGCGAGGTATGTCCGGCGGTGCCACCCCCGGCGAGAACGATTCGGACGGCGTTCACGCGCGTCCCGCGGCGGTAGTCACCAGTGCCCGTTCCTTGCGGCTGCGCCGGCGGCGGGCGAACGCGCGATACTCCGGCTCCTGGCGGGCACAGGCCAGCAGCACGCCGAGCGCCATCAGATTGGCCATCAGCGCCGAGCCGCCGTAGGAGAGCAGCGGCAGGGGCACACCGATAACCGGGATCATCCGCAGCACGACGGCGATGTTGACCAACCCCTGGATCATGAACCAGCTGGTCACACCGGCTGCGGCGTAGCGGCAGAACCGGATGTCGGAGCGCATCGCGATCCGGAAGCCGGCGTAGCCGAGGATCAGGAAGAGGATCAGCACGCTCAGCGTGCCGATCAGGCCGAGTTCCTCGCCGATCACGGCCAGCACGTAGTCGGTGTGGGACTCCACCAGGCCACCCCACTTCTGCCGGCTGGCACCGAGCCCCAGCCCCCACCAACCGCCGGACGCGAGCGCGAAGATCGCCTTGATCGGCTGGTGGTTGACGCCCAACTGGTCGACTTCCTGGTTGAAGAAGCCAAGGATCCGGTTCATCCGGTAGGGCGAGGTGACCACCAGCAACCCGACGGCGGCAGCAACGGAGCCCACGATCGCGCCCAGCACTTTCCAGGACGCGCCGACGTACCAGAGCACCGCCAGCACCAGTGCGCCCATGATCATGCCTGTGCCCAGGTCGGACTGCAGCACGACCAGGCCGATCAGGATCAACGAGGCCGGCAGGAACGGGATCAACAGGTGCCGCGGGTCGCCGAGTTGCTTTCGCTTGCGCGCGAAGATGTCCGCCCCCCACAGCACGATGGCCAGCTTGGCGAACTCCGAAGGCTGAATGCGGAACAGCGAGGTGCCGAACTGCACCCAGTTGGTGTTGCCGTTGTTCGAGTAGCCGAGCGGGGTGTAAGTGAGGATCTGCAGCCCGACCGCGGCGATCAACAGAATCCAGCCGAGAACCTTCAGCTGCTTAGTGGAGCGCGCCGCCAGCACGAACGCGGCCACGCCACCGACCACCAGGAAGATGGCCTGCCGTTTCACGAAGTAGTACGCGTCGCCCCAGCGGACGAAGGCGTAGACGCTCGACGCCGAGAGCACCATGATCATGCCGAGCGCCAGCAGCAGCACCGCGGGCACCAACACCAGGAAGAAGCTCGCCTGCGGATGCGCGAGCCACTCGACGACGAGACTGCGCCGACGACCGTCGGCCGGGGCCGCCTGGTGGCCGCGACGATTGGTCGATAGGTGAGGATCCGTTGAAGGGGAAGTCAGGACCGCCACAGTTCGCGCCTCCTATCCGGTCAGGGTCGAGACCGCGGCCGCGAAGGCGTCCCCGCGGGCTGCGTAGTCGCTGAACATGTCCTTGCTGGCGCAGCCTGGGGCGAGCAGCACCACGTCGCCAGGCACCGCCTGGGTCGCCGCCCACTCCACCGCCTGTTGCATCGCTCCATGATCGCGGTCCTCGATCACGAACACCCGCACCTCGGGCGCGTGTCGGGCGAGCGCGGCGGCGATCACGTCACGATCCACCCCGAAAACCACCGCTGCGCGAAGTCTGGGCGCAACCGCGGTGACCAGGTCGTCGAAGGTGGTGCCCTTCGCCTGGCCGCCGGCCACCCAGACCACATGCTCGAATGCGCCCAGCGATGCCGCGGCCGCGTGCGGATTGGTGGCCTTCGAGTCGTCGATGTAGCGGACGCCGCCGATCTCGGCGACAGTCTGGATGCGGTGGTCGCCGAGCCGCAGCCGCTGCAGGCCCTGCGCCACGGCCGTCGGCGGCACCCCGAAGGATCGGGCCAGCGCGGCTGCGGCCAGCGCGTTCTCCACATTGTGCGGGGCGTACGGCGCCACGTCGCTCAGCTTGGCGATCTCGACGGCCGAGTCCCTGCGTTGGGCGATGAAGGCCCGGTCGACCAGTACATCGTCCACCACCCCGAGCATGGACGGCCCCGGGATGCCGAGGGTGAAGCCGATCGCCCGGGCGCCCTCGACCACCTCGGCCGCCTCGACCAGGTGCATGGTGGCGTCATCAGCGACGTTGTAGACGCAGGACTGCTGCACGCGTTCGTAGATCCGGGCCTTGTCGGCGACGTAGGCCGCCATCGGGTCGGTCACGCCGTCCGGCCAGCCGGCGCGATCGGCGTACCACTCCAGGTGGTCGGGCGCGAGGTTGAGCACTGCCGCCGAGTGCAGCGAGAGGCTGTTCGTCCAATGCAACTGGAAGCTGGAGAGTTCAACCGCCAGCACGTCGTAACTGACCTCATCCAGCACGGCTTCAACGATCGGACGCCCAACATTGCCGACCGCGGACGTCCGCAGCCCTGCTGCCGTCAGCATAGACTCCAGCATGCCGACGGTGGTGGTCTTGCCGTTGGTTCCCGTCACCGCCAGCCACGGCACCTGCCGGTCGGGCATGCTCATCCGCCAAGCGAGTTCCACCTCACCCCAGATCGGGACGCCGCGCAGCGCAGCCTGTGCCAGCAGCGGCGCGGACGGACGCCAGCCGGGTGAAGTGACCACCAGGTCGGTGTCGTCCGGGAGGACGGCGGTAGCGCCCGGGCCGAGGCGCACCTCCGCGTCCAGCAGTTCGAGGACCTTGGCCTTCTCGGCGTTGTCGGCCGAGTCGGAGTCGTCCAGCACCAGCACCTGGGCGCCGAGGTCGAGCAGCCCGTCCGCAGCGGCGAAGCCGGACGTGCCGAGTCCGGCCACGACGACCTTGGCCTGCGACCACGGCGACAACCGGTCGGCGCCGGCCAGCCAGGGCTTCACCCCACCACCCACTCGCCGTAGAAGAGGCCGAGCCCGACCGCGACGAACAGTCCGCAGATGATCCAGAACCGGATGGTGATCGTGACTTCCTTCCAGCCAAGCAACTCGAAGTGGTGCTGCAGCGGAGCCATCTTGAACAGGCGTTTGCCGCCGGAGATCTTGAACCAGCCGATCTGCAGCACCACCGATGCGGTGATGATCACGAACAGGCCGGCGACGATCGCCATCAGCAACTCGGTGCGGGTGAGGATCGAGAGGCTGGCCAGCGCGCCGCCGATCGCCAGCGAGCCGGTGTCGCCCATGAAGATCTTGGCCGGCGAAGCGTTCCACCACAGGAACCCGAAGCAGGCACCGGCGAGCGCGATCGAGACCACCGCCAGGTCGTAGGGGTTGCGCACCTCGTAGCACTGCGGCCCGGAACTGGCCAGGGCGCACGACTGGTTGTACTGCCAGATGTTCACGATGGTGTACGCCGCGAAGACCATCGCCGCGGCGCCGGTGGCCAGGCCATCCAGCCCATCGGTGAGGTTGGCGGCGTTCGACCAGGCCGCGACCAGGAAGACGATCCAGATCACCGCTGCCCACATCGGCAGGGCGAACCAGGGCAGGTCGCGCAGGAAGGAGATGTAGGTGCTTGCCGGGGTGAGCCCGCGGGCGTCCGGGAACTGGAAGGCCAGGATGCCAAAAGTGACCGCGACGGCAGTCTGCAGGCCGAACTTGACCGATGCGTGCAGGCCGAGGGATCGGGCCTTGCTGATCTTGATCCAGTCGTCGATGAAGCCCACCAGCCCGAGGCCGGCGAACAGGCCGAGCGCCAGCAGGCTGGTTGCGCTGGGCGGGGTGCCGGTGGCGAGATGCGCGACGGCGTAAGCCAGCAGGACGCTCAGGATGAGCACGATCCCGCCCATGGTCGGGGTGCCGCGCTTGGTGTGGTGGCTGGTCGGCCCGTCATCGCGGATGAACTGGCCGTAGCCGGCCTTCACCAGGAAGCGGATCGCGTAGCGGGTGCCCAGCAGGGTGCCCAGCATGCCGACCCCGCCGGCGAGCAGGATGCTCCTCATCGACGCCTCACCCTTCCCCGGGCGTACCGGTCAGATCCGCGAGCAACAGTTCGGCCACGTGCTCCAACGCTAGTCCTCGGGACGCCTTCACCAGCACGACGTCCGGCGGACGCAGCCAGGCCGCGGCCAGCTCTGCGGCCTGCTCTCGGTCCGCTGCGATCTGTGCGTGCAGCCCGTCCGCGCTCGCGCCGGCGACCAGGTCGGCGGCGAAGTCGCCGACTGCGATCAGGTGGTCGACACCCAGCCGAGCGGCCAGTGCGCCGATGTCCCGGTGTGCTGCGGCGGCACCGTCGCCGAGCTCGAGCATGTCGCCGAGGACGGCCAGCAACCGTCCGTCCGGCTGCCGCAGGCACGCGAGGGTCTGCAGCGCCGCCTGCATCGAGTCGGGGTTCGCGTTGTAGGCGTCGTTGACCACTAGTAGGCCGTCGGGTCGAGCCGTGAGCTCCATCCGCCAGTGCGATCGCGCCACAGCCTGGGTCAGGCCGGTCGCGACCTGTGCGAGCGACAGCCCCTGGGTGAGGGCCACCGCCGCCGCCGCCAGCGCGTTGCCGACCTGGTGCCGTCCGGTGACCTGGAGTTCGACCACGGCCTCACCAAAGGCGGCGCCGGCCGCATGGAGACGGAAGCGGGCCCGCTCCAGCAGGTCGGCTTGGACGTCGCTCGCCCACACCCGCAGTTCACCGAAGTCGGGTTCGGCATCGACACCGAAGGCCGCCAGTCGCGCGGACGTGCGTCCGGCCATGGTCCGCACCTGCTCGTCGTCCGCGTTCAGCACCGCCCAGCCGGAAGCGGGCAGCGCCTCGACCAGTTCGCCCTTGGCCTGCGCGATGGTCTCGACGGAGCCGAACTCGCCCAGGTGGGCGTGCCCGATGTTCACCACCACGCCGACCTGCGGCGGCACGATTCGGCACAGCCAGCCGATGTGACCGATGCCCCGCGCGCCCATTTCGCTGACCAGGTACCGCGTGGTCGGACCGACCCGGGTGGCGGTCAGCGGCACCCCGATCTCGTTGTTGAACGAGCCGACCGGGGCCACGGTCTCCCCCGCCGTGGCGAGCACCTGGGCCAGCAGGTCCTTGGTGCTGGTCTTGCCCGACGACCCGGTGATGCCGATCGTGACCAGGCCAGAGGCGGTGGCATCGGCCACGACCGCGGTGGCCAACCGGGCCAGGGCGAGCGCCGGATCAGCCACCACCAACTGCGGGACGCCGACGGGAACCTCCCGGCTCACCAACACCGCGGCAGCGCCCGCTTCGACAGCTGCGGCGGCGAAATCGTGTCCGTCGACCCGAACTCCTGGCATCGCCACGAAAAGGCAGCCCGGGGTGACCGCCCTGGAGTCGATCACCACATCCGGACCGATCGGCACGTCGCCGTCCCCGGTCAACTCGGCCCCGAGCAACCCAGCCAACTCCCGTGAGTTGCGCTCACGCATCGACGGCTCCCCTCAACTCTTCCCACAGCCGGAGCACCGTCCGGGCGTCGTCGAACTCGATCGTTCGGCCAGCCAACTGCTGGCCGGTCTCATGGCCCTTACCCA
>DAOPRQ010000011.1:0-41767 GCA_035349055.1 Propionicimonas sp. | reverse complement strand
AAGAAGGTTCGCGTCGCGCCGGTGTCCGGCAAGATCACCGCGGTCACCTGGTTCCGGGGACAGGGCGGACGCAAGTTCCAGCTCAGCGTCAACGACGGCTACCTTCGGGTACTTCGTCCCGAAGTGAACCTTCGGCTCGACCTGAAGGCGTCCGGGCTGGCGGACAAGACCGTTCATCCGAGTGTTCAAGCCGTGATGAGCGCTAACGGCCGCTTGTGGGTGCTGATCGTTGGTTTCGTCGAACTCACCCCGGACACCAACCAGACCGTGGCTGGACTGATCAGCGTGAGCGCGTCCGGCGCGGTCTCTGCGGTGCAACCGGTGCGCGACCCGACCAGCCCCGCCGATCCCGGCGACGGCCACAACCTCGGCATTCGCTACGGTGGAACTCACCCCACGATGATGTTCATCGACCCGGGCGCGGTCCGCGTCCACCGGAAGAGGTGAGGCAGCAATGTCGTCCACCAGCGGCTCGTGGAGCGGGGTTTCGACGTCTTCCCCATCAACCCGAACGCTGAATCCGTTGCCGGAGTGTCCGCCTACCCGGACTTGGCCTCGGTACCCGGAGGGGTGGAGGCGGTCGTCATCGGCACGCGTCCCGAGCACGCGCAAGCGACCATGGAGCAAGCAGCGGCGCTCGGCATCACCCGGGTCTGGATGCATCGCTCGATGGACGCAGGCAGCGTGGACGCCGACGCCGCCGCTTGGGGACGCGCGCACGGCATCACCGTGATCGAGGGCGGCTGTCCGCTGATGTTCGACCCTGCCGCGGACGGCGGGCACAAGCTCATGTGTCGCGTGCTGCAGGCCTTCGGGAAGGTGCCGCGGACGGTCTGAGGGTGTCGGGCAGGGTCGATCAAGTGGGAGTTCGAACAGCGTTCGGAGGCGTCGGCCGCTCGTGACGATCCTCGGCCCAGATCCACCGGTTGCGCTGAGAGATCCCGGCCTACGCCGGGATGACGGAGAAGGTGTAGGCCCGGCTGAGATCCCGGCCTACACCGGGATGACAGTGAACAAGGGTCAGCGGTTCTTGCGCTTCTCTCGGGCTCGTACTTCCACGTGAACAGGCGAACCTCGGAAGCCGAAGTCCTCGCGCAGACGGCGCTCCACGAAGCGGACGTACTGCGGGTCGAACTGCCCGGAGGTGAACAGCGCGAACGTCGGCGGACAGTTGTGCGCCTGCGTCCCGAACAGGATCCGTGGCTGCTTTCCACCGCGCACCGGGTGCGGATGCGCGGCCGCCAGCCGGCCAAGGAACGCGTTCAGCTTGCCGGTCGACACCCGGGTCTCCCAACCTTCCAGCGCTTCCTCGATCGCCTTGGACAGCTTGTCCACATTACGACCGGTCAGCGCCGAGATGTTCACGCTCGGCGCCCACGCGAACGCCCGGATGTCCTGCTCGATCTCGCGGCTCAAGTAGTGCCGCCGCTCCTCGTCGGTCAAATCCCACTTGTTGTACGCGATCACCAGGGCCTTGCCGGCCTCCTCGACCATCGTCAGGATCCGCAGGTCCTGGTCGCTGATCGTCTCGGACGAATCCAGCACCACCACGCAAACCTCGGCGCGCTCAATCGCCCCCTGCGTCCGCAACGACGCGTAGTACTCGTGCCCCGACGCTTCCTTCACCCGGCGCCGCAGCCCCGCCGTGTCGATGAACCGGTAGATCACTCCCCCGACCTCGACCAGCTCGTCCACGGGGTCGACCGTCGTTCCCGCCACATTGTCGACCACCGCGCGCCGCGAGTTCGCCACCTGGTTCAGCAGCGACGACTTCCCCACGTTCGGACGCCCGATGATCGCCACCCGACGCGGTCCGCCGACCTCCGGCTCGCCCATCCGCGGTGCGTCCGGCAACACCTCCAGCAGCGCGTCCAGCAGATCGCCCGTCCCGCGCCCGTGCATCGCCGACACCGGGTGCGGCTCCCCCAGCCCCAGGTTCCACATGCCGGCGGCGTCCGCTTCCTGGCGCGTGTCGTCCACCTTGTTCGCGGCCAGCACCACTGGCTTCTTGCTGCGCCTGAGCACCTCCACCACGGCCTCGTCCACATCCTGCGTGCCGACCGTCGCGTCCACCACGAACAGCACCACATCGGACGCGGCGATCGCCAGTTCGGCCTGCTCCGCGATCTGCGCGGCCATGCCCTTCGCGTCTGGCGCCCAGCCGCCGGTGTCGACGATCACGAACTCGCGTCCGTTCCACTCGGCGTCGTAGCTCACCCGGTCACGGGTCACGCCGGGCAGGTCCTGCACGACCGCCTCGCGGCGGCCGATGATCCGGTTCACCAGCATCGACTTGCCCACGTTGGGACGGCCGACGACCGCGACGACAGGCTTAACTGCGTCCGGCTCGTTCAGTTCGGTCATTCGGAGTCCCTTCTGGTGCGACCCATCAGGCTACCGCAGTTCTTCGGGCGGACGGATTTCGCGGGGTCTCAGCGGCCTAACGTGGGCGCTCGCTGGCGCTCGCCCTCAGGGACCGTTTCGGGAACGCGCTGGTTGCTCAGCCGGACTGCGTCGATCGCGCTGAAGAGATCCCGGCCTTCGCCGGGATGGGGGTGGGACAGGCTCAGGGACCGTTTGTGAGACAGGGCTCAGAAACCGTTTTGGGGCACTCCGGGCTCGCCCCGGTTAAGCGTTGATCGTGCGGCGGACCAGGTCGAGAACCGCCTGGATCGTTTCCTCCAGGTCGAGGAACGTGCTGTCCAGATGGGTGACACCGTCGGCGGCCGTGGTGAAGTTCACCAGCTTGGAGTCGTCGGAGTCGCGGCGCAGGATCTGGTCGGCCAGCTGGGTGTCGTCCACCTTCTCGCCCAGTTCGGCCTTGCGGCGGGCCATTCGCGCCTCCGGATCGGCAGTCAGCAGCAGGCGGACATGCGCGTCCGGCGCCACGACCGTGGTGATGTCCCGTCCCTCGGCGACGATGCCCACCTCGGCGGCGTCGATGATCGCCCGCTGCCGCGCCACCAGGTCGGCACGGCACGCCGCGACCGTCGAGACGGCGCTCACGTTCGCCGAGATCTCCGGCTCGCGGATTCGCTGGGTCACGTCCGCGCCATTCACCCGCACCCACTGGTCGGACGCGTCCGTGCTGATCTCCAAACGTGCGGACGTGGTCGCGTCGATCACGCCGGCCTCGTTGGCCGGCGTCACGCCTGCGTCCAGGTAGGCGCAGGTCACCGCGCGGTACATCGCGCCGGTGTCGAGGTAAGCCAATCCGAGGGCGGACGCCACGCCCTTCGCCGTGGACGACTTACCCGAGCCGCTCGGGCCGTCGATGGCGATCACCAGGCGTTCGGTCATGTTGTCTCCTTCGAAATAGCGGTCATGGCTGGGGCTCGCGGTCGCGGACGGTCCAGCCGGCTGCAGTCATGGCTTCGGCCAGGCCTGGCGCCCGATCGGGGGCAACGTCCACCGACAGGTAGCCGACCTCGCGCTCCAGGTCGTGGTCGATGGAGACGTCCTCCACGTTCACTCCGGCCAACTCGATGTCGCGGAACAACCGCGCCAGCGCGCCGGGGGCGTCCGGGATCTCCACGACCACCTGCGCATAGTTGGTGGGGCTGAGGCCATGCTTACCCGGCAGTGCCTTCGTGCCGGCCAGGCCGCGTTCCAGCACCTCGGCGAGGTCACCCGCGTCCAGCGCAGCCAGCATGTCGGCCAGTTCGGCCTGGATCTCCACCAGCTCGCGCCGGATCGCTGCCGAGTTGGCGCCGATGATCTGCTGCCACAGTTTCGGGTCCGAACCGGCGATGCGGGTCACGTCCCGCACCCCCTGTCCGGCCAGCCGAAGGTGCTCGGCGGGCAGCCGGGTCAGCGTCCCGGCAACCAGCACCGACATGAGGTGCGGCAGGTGCGAAACCTGGGCGACCGCCTCGTCGTGGTGGGCTGCGCCCATCGTCACCCGGCGCGCGCCACAGAGCGTCGCGAGTTCCTGCACCGCCAGCACGGCGTGCGCAGCCGACGTGTCGTGCGGGGTCACCACCCAGGTGCGATCAATGAACAGGTCCGCGTTCGCGGTCAGCGGACCGACGCGCTGCGACCCCGCCATCGGGTGTGAGCCGACATAGCGCGATAGATCGGCGTCCGTTGCCCGAAGCGCGGCCAGCACCGTGCCCTTAACCGAGCCGACGTCGGTCACGGTCGCGTTGGGGAAGGTCCGCAGCGACTTCGCAATCACCTTCGCCAAGGCGTGTGGAGGCACCGCGACCACGACCAACTGCACGTCAGCAGCCACCGGCGGCGTAGTCGTGCCGGCACCGCGCGAAGCCGCCACCCGAGCGTGGCTGGTCACCGCGTCCGACAGGTGGACGGTCACCCCGGCCCGGGTGAGCGCGTGCGCAACCGAGGCGCCAACCAGTCCGGTTCCGATGACCAGCGCGGGCGACAGCACCGGGGCGTTCACTGCCCGCCCTTCTGCACGAACGAGCGGACGTACTCCTCGGCGTCCGCTTCCAGCACTGCGTCGATCTCGTCGAGCACTGCCGAATAGTCGATGGCACGCGAAGTCTTCACGGTCTCCTCAACCGTGTCTTCGGTACGCGCTCGCACCTGTTCGGCATGCACTCGCTCGGTCACCAGTCCTCCTGACTCGTCGAGCGCACAGCCTACTCACCCCAACTGACGCAGCAGTGCCGACACCGTTGCCGCGTCCGTCGGCTCGCCGACCTCCGCCCTGGTGTGCCGCAGCGGTTCGGCCAGATTAAGGTGCCGGCGCGAACCGTGGGCGTCCAGGACCGTCATCGAGTCCCAGGAAGCAGCCAGCACGCGATCGGGGATGCGACCCACGAGCGTCCCCCGCAGCCAGGCCCGGGTATCGGCGGGTGGCGAAGCACTCGCACCGGCGACGTCGGCCGGGCTCACCACGGCCCGTTGATGTCCCGCGCGGGTCAGCGCATCGAACGGTCCGGGGGCGTCCAGTCGAGCCCAGGCCAGGTCGAGTGCGGCGAGCCGCAGGTCTTCCCACGAAAGGTCGTGCCGGTCGGCGAAAGCCCGCATCAGCTCGTATTTGGCCACCCAATCCAGCCGGTCCGCGCAGCTCGACGGGTCGGTGCGCAGGTCGGCCAGGGTCTGCGTCCACCCCGCCAGGACGGACGCCTCGTGCATCTCGGGTGCACGTTCGGCGTGTGTCAGGACGGCGGTCAGCAACGCTTCCTGCAGGTCGAGCGCGGTCATCCGTCCCTGCGAAGTCTCAACGGCCTGGGTGAGGGACGGGTCGTGACTGATCGCTTGGAACGCCGCGACTGGATGGGTGAGGGTGATGACCGGCACCGCATCGTGGACGAGCGCCGCTAGCAAGCTGGCGAGGCTGCCCACCTTCAGCCAGGTGGCGAACTGGTTGCGATTCGCGTCCGCGGTGATGACGTGCAGGCGCCGATACCGACTCGGCGGCGCGTGCGGCTCGTCCCGGGTGTTCAGGATTGGGCGACGCTTCGTGGTCTGAATGCCTTCGAGGGTCTCGAAGAAGTCCGCGCGCTGACTGAGCTGAAAGCCGGCACGCTCCCCGTGCTGGCCGAGACCCACCCGTCCGGCGCCGATCAGCACCGTCCGCGAGACCAGGAACGCGGGCAGGACGGACGCGATCCGCGTCCACGGCACCGAGCGCGGCAGCAGATGGTTCTCGTGGCAGCCATAGGAGGCACCGTGCGAATCGGTGTTGTTCTTGTAGATCGCGATGTCGAAACCCAGCTGGGCCGAGGCGGCCTTGGCGCCAGCGACCACCGCAGCGTCACCGGCCAGGTCGTAGGCGACTGCGTCCGCGGCCGTGGTGACTTCCGGCCCGCTGTACTCGGGGTGGGCGTGATCCACGTAGAGCCGGGCCCCGTTGGCGAGGACGCGGTTGTGGGCATCCTCGATCGGGATCGGCTCGACCCAATCCAGCTGGCTACCGGTCGCGACGCCGGGGTAGGCGCCGACCACGGCCGCGCTGAGCACGCTGGGATGGACTTCCGGAGCGGTCGGTGCGTGGATGCCGTACTCGGTTTCGATCCCGAAGACCGAGCGGAACGGTGGTGGCGAGGTGGTCGATCGACTGGTCACGGGTTCAGGGCCCGGGCGCCGACCAGAGTACGCAGGAAGACGATCCGCTCGCCCTTGCGGCCGGATACTCGCGCCCAGTCGTCGGGGTTGGTGGTGTTCGGGAGCTCCTCGTTCTCACCGATTTCGGCGGCGCAGGCAGCTTCCACGTGGGCGAGCCGGACGCCGCGCTCGCCGCCGTTGATCAGTTCCTTGATCGCGGCCTTCTTGGCCCGGTCGACCACGCCGGCCAGCATCGCGCCGGACACGAAGTCGCCCACGTACAGCGTCTCCTTATCGCCGCCGGCGTAGGTCACCTCGATGAAGCGGTTGGCGTCCGTGCGGGCGAAGAGGCGATCCACGATCGCGTCGATGAGTTGTTCGCGGAAGTCGGTGCGGGCTTCGACAGGCTCAGCCAACGACCCCTGAGTCCCAGCCAACGATCCCTGAGCTTGTCGAAGGGCGGCCTCACCCGGATTCAGCGGTGTTGCTTCAGTCAGATAACGGGCCAGGATCTCCGCCGCGGCCGATCGATCGGGGCGGTCGAGCTTGATCTTCACGTCCAGCCGTCCGGGACGCAGGATCGCCGGGTCGATCAGGTCCTCGCGGTTCGTGGCACCGATCACGATCACATTCGCCAGGTCCTCGACACCGTCGATCTCGGCAAGCAACTGCGGCACGACCGTTGCCTCCACGTCCGAGGAGACCCCGCTACCACGGGTGCGGAACAGGGCGTCCATCTCGTCGAAGAACACGATCACTGGGCGTCCGGACGTCGCGTGCTCCTTCGCCCGGGTGAAGATCGCGCGGATCTGGCGTTCGGTCTCCCCGACGTACTTGTTCAGCAGTTCGGGACCCTTGATGTTCAGGAAGTGGCTGCCCGCCGAGTTCGCCACAGCCTTCGCGATCATCGTCTTGCCACAGCCCGGCGGCCCGTACAGCAACACGCCCTTCGGCGGACGCAGGCCGAACTCGGCGAACAACTCCCGGTGACGGAACGGCAGTTCGACGGCGTCCCGGATCTGCTCGATCTGGTCGCTGAGCCCGCCGATGTCGGCATAGCTGACGTCCGGGACGTCCTCGAGCGTCAGGTCAGCCACCTCGTTGTTCGGCAGGACCACGAGCGCCAGCCCGGCGCGCCGGTCGACCAGCAGCGGGGTGCCCGGGCGGAGTTCCGCTGGGTTAAGGCTCGTGGACGCCAGCACGACCGTCTCTTCGCCGGTCGCCGTGGTGACCAGCAGTCGCAAGGGTGACTCAGGCAGGGTGGAGACCAGGCGGGCGGTCTCCCCCACCCCGGGTTCGTTGGCGATGCCAACCACCAGCTGAGCCTCGTTGAGCAGGACCCGGTCGCCGACGACGAAACGTTGGTCGGCCAGGTCCGGGCTGAGGGCGCAGCGCAGCCAGCGTCCGTTGGTCGCGACGTCGATCGTGCCGTCGCCGGTGCCGACCACGTAGCCGAACGTGTTCGGCGGCTGGCCCAACGCCGCCACCTCGGCTCGCAGCGAGTCCAATGCATCGCGGGCGGTGACCAGGGTGGCGTTGAGCTTCTGGTTGGTCGCGGCGAGGGTGCGCGCGTCCGAGCGAGCATCCGCGAGGCGACGCTCGGTTACCTCTAGCCGACGGGCCAGTTCGGCTGGCTCAGGCATCCGCCGACTCGGTCTCAGTGCCGCGCGGACGCGGACCGGAGTAGTCCGGCCCGTACGCCCCGGGAGCGGGACGCCGGCGACGCAGCGGGGCAACCGCCCCAGGCGCCAACCGGCGGGTGAAGATCAGGAACCCAGTGTGCCCGGACGTCTGGTGACCGGGACGCACCGCCAGGCCCTCGGCATGCCATTCCCGCGCCGAGTACTCCCGGGCCGACGGCTCAGTGAACCCACCGTGCGCCCGCAGCGTCTCCATGGTGCGGCTCAACTGCGTGGTGGTAGCCACGTAGCAGCACAGCAAACCGCCGGCCACCAGCACGTTCGCCACCACGTCGATGCACTCCCAGGGGGCCAGCATGTCCAGCACCGCCCGGTCGATCGGCTCGTCGCCGATGTCCGTGACCAGGTCGCCGACCCGCAACGTCCAGGCCGGATGCGGCTCCCCGAAGAACTTGGTCACGTTCTGCTCGGCGATCTTCGCGAACTCGGCGCGCCGCTCATAGGAGTACAGGCGTCCGGTCGGGCCGATGGCCCGGAGCATGAAGATGCTCAGCGCGCCCGAGCCGGCACCGGCCTCCAGCACCCGGGCGCCGGGGAAGATGTCGGTCTGAACCAAAATGTGCGCCGCGTCCTTCGGGTACACCACGGCGGCGCCACGCGGCATCGTCACGGTGAACTCCTCCAGCAGCGGGCGGAAAGCGAGATAGCCCACACCGCCGGCCGAGTGCACGACGCTGCCCTCGGGACGTCCGATCAGCTCGTCGTGGCTGATCCCGCCCTTGGTGGTGTGGAAGGTGCCTCCGTCCGCCAGCACGACTGAGTGCCTACGTCCCTTGGGATCGCTGAGAGTGATTCGTTCTCCGGCACGCAGCACGCCCGTGCGGACGCCGCTGAGCGGCTCAAGTTCAGGCATGGCTGATCCCCCAGAGTCCTAGTTGCTGCCCGCTGCCGAAGGCGTCGCCCACCAGGGTGACACCCTTGCCGAGCAGCAGGATGCCATCCCCCTGCGACACCGGCAGCACGGTGTTGTCGGCCGCAGCCTGCTGCTGCAGCTCGGTGAAGGCCACCGTCCGCGCGGCCCCGGTTGTGGTGCGCGACCGCTGCACCAGTTCGTCCAGCTTCTCGCTGCTGCCGGCCAGCGGTTCGGCGAGATAGCGCTGCAGCCAGCCGGTGGCGTTGTTGACCCAGGCCGGACGGTCGGTCAACCACAGGTCGGCATCACCGGTGGTCACCAGGCGAACACTCACCTTGTCCATGCTCTCGATGCGATCGCGCAGCAGCCGCGCCTGGTCGGCGTGACCGGGGGCGGTGGCGGTGTACCCGAGCGTGAGCTTGATCCGCTTCCCCTTTAGCTCCGGCAGCTTCGGCCGACCGCCGAGCGCGAAGGATGCGGCATGGTCGACCACCCCGACCGGCACGATCGAGTCCAGCGTGCGGTCGCCCTGCAGTGCCTTCGCTACCCCCAGCCTCAGGTCGTTGTTCTCGCGCAGCTTCGAGTTGGCGTTCCAGATCAGCTGCGTGACGCGGGCGCCGGGCAGGTGGTAGGAGGTGAAGCCGGATGCTGTGGTCTTGTCCGGACTGGCGGCGATCTCGTCGGTCAGCCGCTGCAGCGCAGCACCGTCGACGCTGCGCCAGACCACGTCAGCGGTCCCGTCGGCGATCGCGGCTTCGGCGGCCACCGAGTCGGGCACAACCTGGAGACGCACTGCGTCCAGGATGCCGGCGCGCGGCCCGAAGTAGGTTTCGAACTTGGTGAAGTCGACCTGCTCTGCGGCGATCTCGAACACCTGGAACTGACCAGACCCCACTGGCTGCACATCGAGCGGCAGCGCCGCGTCCGGGTCGTAGACCTGCTCGTCGACGATGCTGGCAGCCTGCCCGGCCAGCGCGTAGCCGAACTGGTTGTCGGCCCAAGAGAGGTAGAACTTCACCGTCTGGGCGTCCGGCGTTTCGATTCGCTTGAGCGCCGAGAGCAAACCGATGGATGTGTTGGCCGCACCCATTCGCAGGGCGCGCTGGATGCTGAACTTCACGTCGGAGGAGTCGAGGACGTTGCCGTTGTGGAAGGTCAACTCCTCCGGCAGCGTGCACTCGTACACCGTCTCCGACGTGAACAGGCAGTCGGTCGCCAGATCGGGTTTCAACTCCCCGCTGCCGGGCAGGACGAGCATCAGCCGTTGATAGACGCTGTTCACCAGGAGCGAGTCGGTGTCCCCGACCGCGATCACCGGGTCAGCCGTCGTGACCGGGTCGCTCGTGATCAGCGTGAACGGACGCGCGGTCGGCGTCACAGCCGGGCTCTGCGTCGGCTCGACAACGGTCGGCGTGCAGCCGGCCAGCGCCACGGCGAGGACGAGGGCTGTGGCCAGCTTGCGGAGGCGATCAGCGGGCATTGAAGTACTTGGCCTCCGGATGGTGCACGACGATCGCGTCCGTCGACTGCTCAGGGTGTAGCTGCAGTTCCTCGGACAAGGTCACCCCGATCCGCTCCGGACGCAGCAACGTCACCAGCTTCGCGCGATCGGCCAGGTCGGGGCAGGCCGGGTAGCCGAAGGAGTAGCGCGAGCCGCGATAGGCCTGGTCGCGGATCATGGCATCGACCTCGCCGTCGCCGCCGAGCCCCAGTTCGGCGCGGACGCGGGCGTGCCAGTACTCGGCCAGGGCTTCGGTGAGTTGCACCGACAGTCCGTGCAATTCGAGGTAGTCGCGATACGCGTCCGCCTCGAACAGCTTGGTCGTGGCCTGGGCGACCGCCGAGCCCATGGTCACCAGTTGCAGCGCGATCACGTCGGGGCCGCGTTCGGCGGCCTCGTCCGCGTCCCGGAAGAAGTCGGCCAGGCAGAGCCGCCGGTCGCGGGACTGCCGCGGCCAGATGAATCGGGTGACTTCTCGGGCCGGGTCGTCCGGGTCGCCGAGGATCAGTGTGTTGCCTTCGGAATGGCAGGGCCAGTAGCCATAGACGACCGCCGGTTCCGCGAGTGCCTCGGTCTGGACGCGGTCGAGCCAGTGTCGCAGCCGTGGCCGGCCTTCGGTCTCGACGAGTTCCTCGTAGGTCGGGCCGCCGGAGCTGCCGCGCAGCCCCCACTGGCCCATGAAGGTGGCGCGCTCGTCCAGCCAGCCGGCGACTTCGGCGAGCTTGAGGCCCTTCACCACACGGCTGCCCCAGAACGGCGGCGTCGGCACATCCTGATCGCGGGCGACGTCCGAGCGTTCGGTCGAATCAACCGCCTCCGGGTCGTTCGCTCGCGGCTTGGCGACCACCCGGCGGCGGCGTGGCTCGGGCAGTGCGGCACCGGGGACGCCGGACTTCACCGCCATCACCTTCTCCATCAATGCCAGCCCCTCGAAGGCGTCGCGGGCATAGCGCACCTCACCCTGGTAGAGGTCGTTGAGGTCTTCCTCCACGAACGCCCGGGTGAGCGCTGCACCGCCGAGCAGCACCGGGAACCCGCCGAGCCCGCGATTGTTCAGTTCAAGCAGGTTGTCCTTCATCACCACGGTCGACTTCACCAGCAGGCCGGACATGCCGATCGCATCGGCGTTGTGCACCAGGGCGGCTTCGATGATCGCACTGACCGGCTGCTTGATGCCGAGGTTGACCACCGTGTAGCCGTTGTTGGTGAGGATGATGTCCACCAGGTTCTTGCCGATGTCGTGCACGTCGCCCTTCACCGTGGCGATCACCAGGGTGCCCTTGCCGGCCGCGTCCGCCTTGTCGAGGTGCGGTTCGAGGTGCGCGACCGCCATCTTCATCACCTCGGCCGACTGGAGGACGAATGGCAGCTGCATCTGGCCCGAGCCGAACAGCTCACCGACCACCTTCATCCCGGCCAGGAGGTCGTCGTTGATGATCGCGAGGGCGTCCTTGGCAGCGAGCGCGTCGTCGAGATCGTTGCCCAGGCCCTTGGCGTCACCGTCCACGATTCGCCGCTGGAGCCGTTCGGTGACCGGTAGCGCGGCCAGTTCGGCTGCGCGGGCCTCCTTGGTGCTGGTGGTGGTTACCCCCTCGAACAGTTCGAGGAATCTGGTCAGCGGGTCGTAGTCGGGGGTGCGCCGGTCGTAGACCAAGTCTTCGGCTACCTGCCGCTGTTCTTCGGGGATGCGGGCGATCGGCACGATCCGCGCGGCCGGGACGATGCCGGAATCCAGGCCCGCCTCGACGCATTCGTGCAGGAATACCGAGTTGAGCACCTGTCGGGCGGCCGGGTTGAGCCCGAAGGAGACGTTGGAAACGCCCAGCGTGGTGTGGATTCCCGGGTATTTCGAGGTGACCTGACGAATCGCCTCGATCGTCTCGAGCGCGTCCCGGCGGGTCTCCTCCTGTCCGGTTGCGATCGGGAAGGTGAGGCAGTCGACGATGATGTCGCCGATCTCGAGCCCCCACTTGGTGGTGAGGTCGGCGATCAGGCGGTCGGCGACGCGCACCTTCCACTCGGCGGTGCGGGCCTGGCCCTCCTCGTCGATGGTCAGTGCCACCACCGCGGTGCCGTGCTCCTTCACCAGCGGCATCGCCTTGGCGAAGCGAGAGTCGGGCCCGTCGCCGTCCTCGAAGTTCACCGAGTTGATCACGCAGCGTCCGCCGAGCCGCTCCAGGCCCGCCTGCAGCACGGCGGGCTCGGTGGAGTCGAGCATGATCGGCAGGGACACGCCGGTGCCGAGCCGGAAGGCGAGTTCGGCCATGTCGGCTGCACCGTCGCGTCCGACGTAGTCAACGCACAGATCGAGGAGATGGGCGCCGCCTCGGCTCTGCTGTTTGGCGATGTCGAGGCAATCGGCCCAGTTCTCGGCCAGCATGGCCTCGCGGAAGGCCTTGGAACCGTTGGCGTTCGTGCGCTCGCCAATGGAGAGGTAGCTGAGCTCCTGGCGCAGCGGCACTTCGCTGTACAGCGAGGAAACGGCCGAGACGCGGACGGGGTCGCGCGGCGCGGGCGGTCGCCCGGCCACGGCTGCGGCGAGGGCGCCGATATGCGCCGGAGTGGTACCGCAGCAGCCGCCCACCAGCCCCAGGCCGAACTCGGAGGTGTACTGGGCCACGTAGCCGACGAACTCTTCGGGGCCCATCGGATAGCGGGCGCCGTCCGGCGTGAGCTCGGGCAGGCCGGCGTTAGGCATGCAGACCAACGGGATCCGCGCGTGCCGGGACAGGTGCCGCAGATGCTCGCTCATCTCGGTCGGACCAGTGCCACAGTTGAGGCCGATGGCGTCGATCTCCAGTGGCTCGAGCGCGGTCAGCGCAGCGCCGATCTCACTGCCAAGCAGCATCGTTCCGGAGGCTTCCACGGTCACGTTGACGAAGATCGGTACATTGACGCCGAGCGCAGCGCGAGCCCGCCGGGCGCCGTTCACCGCGGCCTTGGCCTGCAGCAGGTCCTGGCTGGTCTCGATCTGGAACCCGTCGATGCCACCGGCGAGCATCGCCTCGGCCTGCACCTGGTACGCGTCCCGAAGGGTCGCATAGGGCAGGTGGCCGAGGCTGGGCAGCTTGGTGCCCGGCCCGATGCTGCCGAGCACATAGCGGGAACGATCGGGGGTGCTCGCCGCGTCCGCAGCGGCGCGGGCGATTCGGGCGCCCGCTTCGGCAAGTTCGGCGATCCGCTCGGTGGCGTCATACTCGCCCAAGGCGGAGAGATTCGCCCCGAACGTGTTGGTTTCGACCAGGTCGGCACCGGCGTCCAGGTAGGCGGCGTGAATCGCCCCCACAACATCTGGACGGGTGACGTTCAGCACCTCGTTGCAGCCCTCCAGACCCTGGAAATCGTCCATGGTCAGGTCGTAGCCCTGCAGCATCGTGCCCATACCACCGTCCGCCACTAGGACGCGGGTGGTCAGGGCCGAGCGCAAGTCGCGGGTCATGGGGAGCAGAATAGGCGAGTCCGCCTATTGTGGTCGCCATGGCAGAGGCTCGTGGGCTCAGGGGTTTGCGCAACCCAGCCGTGATCGCGGCTTTCGGCGGCTGGAACGACGCCGGCGACGCAGCGAGCGGCGTGATCGATCATCTGGTCGACACTTACCGCGCCGAACTCGAGTTCGCGATCGACCCGGAGGAGTTCTACGACTTCCAGGTGAACCGTCCCACCACCCGGCTGATCGACGGCAAGCGGACGATCGAGTGGCCGACCACCGAGGTGCTGGTGGCCAACCTGCCCGAACGTGACCTGGTCCTGATCGGTGGCCCCGAGCCCAACTATCGCTGGCAGGAGTACCTGAACCGGCTGATGTCGCTGTTGCGCTCGGTGCGGCCGGAGATGGTGGTGGTGCTGGGCGCGCTGCTGACCGACGCGCCGCACACCCGTCCGGTGCCGGTCAGCGGGACTGCCAGCGACGCCGAGTTGGCCGCAGAACTCGGGCTGGAGATCTCGGACTACGAAGGCCCAACCGGCATCGTCGGCGTGCTGTCACAGGAGTGCTCCGTGGCCGGGATGCCGGTGGTCTCGATGTGGGCCTCGGTGCCGCACTACGTTGCCGAGCCGCCGAATCCGAAAGCCACGCTGGCCCTGATGACCCGGCTCGAGGACGTGCTCAACCTGCCGCTCGACCCGGGTGAGCTGCCGGAGGCGGCAGAGTCCTGGGTGGAGCAGGTGAACGAGCTGGTGGCCGACGATCCGGACATCGCCGGCTACATCGCCGCGCTGGAGGAGCGTCGCGACGAGGCCACCCCGGCGCCTTCGGGCGATGCGATCGCAGCCGAGTTCGAACGCTACCTGCGTCGCCGGGATCGCCGCCGCGGCTGAGCTACACCCGAGGGATCACTGTCGCCCCAGGCCGCCACTGTCAGCCCAAGCCGCCCACCGTAAGCCCAAGCCCTTACCGTCATCCCGGCGAAGGCCGGGATCTCCGCCGACCCCACACCGACTGGCGGGCCGCAGAATCAGCTGGCCACGCCCTCCGCCTGAGCCTTGAGCGCGCGTACCACGGCGTCCGGATCGTCTGAGCTGAACACTGCCGAGCCTGCCACGAAGGTGTCCGCGCCGGCTTCGACGCAACGCTCAATGGTCTCTGCGGACACTCCCCCATCGACCTGCAGCCAGATGTCGCCGCCCCGTGCGTCCAAGAGCTTCCGCGTCCGTCGGATCTTGGGCAGCACCAGGTCGAGGAACTTCTGGCCGCCGAAGCCAGGCTCCACGGTCATCAGCAGCACCATGTCGAGCTCTCCAAGGAGGTCTTCGTAGGGCTCGATCGGAGTGGCGGGACGCAGCGCCATGGACGCGCGCGCACCGTGGCCGCGCAGTTCGCGGGCGAGCTTCACCGGCGCGTCCGAGGCTTCGATGTGGAACGTCACCGACTCGGCGCCCGCTTCGGCGTAGGCAGGTGCCCAGCGATCGGCCTGAGCGATCATCAGGTGGACGTCCAGGAACTTGGTCGTGTTGCGCCGGATGCTCTCCACCATCGGCACCCCGAAGGTCAGGTTCGGCACGAAATGGTTGTCCATGACATCAAGATGGACGCCATCGGCGCTCGGAACCCGGGCGATCTCGGCGTTGAGGCCGCCCAGTTCGGCGTTGAGGATGCTCGGCGTGATTCGGATACCCACGGGCCAAACCCTATCTGCCGCCGGGCCCCGCTCCACCCGTCCGCAAACTGGACCGCTAGGTCCCAGGACGGGCCAGAACTGTCCAGCCTGCGCAGCTGTGGGGCTCGCCGAGCGGTTGATGGCTGGCTAGGTGCTGCGGCGAAGCAGCGCCAGGAACATCGCGTCGGTGCCGTGGCGGTGTGGCCAGAGCTGGACGAAGTCACCGGACGCACAATTTGGCACTTCCGGCAGATAGTCGGCGGCGCGCAGCGTCACGACACCGCTGGCCCCAGCTACCACGGCGGCGGTCTCGTCCGGGTGGGGCGAACAGGTGACGTAGGCGACCACACCGCCGGGCGCAGTTGCCGCGATGGCGGACGCCAGTAGCTTCCCCTGCAGCTCGATCAGCCCCGGCAGGTCCTCGGGACGCCGCCGCCACCGACTCTCCGGACGCCGGCGCAGCGCGCCCAGCCCTGTGCAGGGCACATCCGCCAGTACCTTGCTGAACCCCCCGGATCGCCAGGCCGGACGGGTCCCGTCCGCCACCAGACAAACCGGCTTCGGATCTGGATATGCCCGCAGGTTGTCGGCGACCAGGCGGGCGCGGTGTTCCTGCAGTTCGGCGGCGACCAGCGAGCCGCCCTGCTCGCGAGCCAAGCCGGCCAGCAGGGCGGACTTGCCACCGGGCCCAGCGCACAGGTCCAGCCACCAGCCATCGGGCGCGTCGACCCGCGACAGCGCCAGTGCGACGAGCTGCGAACCCTCGTCCTGCACTCCGGCGCGACCCTCGTCGACCGCGGCCAACTGCCCAGGATCCCCGCCGGCGTAGGCGCCGTACGGCGACCAGCGGGCGGGCTCGCCGCCAAGCTCGGAAACCTCGGCAAGTCCGGGTCGCACGACCAGGTGCGGCGTCGGTGCGACGTTGTCGGCGGCCAACGCGTCCGCCAACTCCGCTGCGGGCAGCACCCGTGACCAGGCTTCGACGATCCAGCGCGGATGCTGATGCACGAGCGCCAACCGTCCAAACTCGTCCAGTCCTTCGGACAGTGGGTCCAGCCAGTCGTCCCAGTCCCGCGCGGCCACCTTCCGCAGCACCGCGTTCACCACGCCGGCAACCCGCTCCCCCACCTCGAGCGCAGCGAGATCGACCGAAGCCGAGATCGCCGCGTGCGTGGGCACCCGCATCGCCAACAACTGATGGGTGCCGAGCCGAAGCACGTCCACCACAGCAGGCTGCAACGACTTCAGCGGACGCCCGGACGCCCGCTCGATCACCTGGTCGTAGCTGCCCATGGCCCGGCAAGTGCCGGAGACCAGCTCGGTTGTGAACGTCGCATCGGCGCCACTCAGCTCGGCTCGCTGCCGAGCCAACTCGAGGTTCGCGTAAGCGCCGTCGGCGGTGACCGCCCGCAACACCCGGAAGGCCGCCGTGCGGGCTTGGTCGCGCCGCCGTTTGGGACGGCTCACTCGAAGACCGCCTCACCGCGTAGGCCGCGGGCCCAGTCCGCGGCCGCGAGCGGACGCTTCCCGGCCGGCTGCACCTGCTCCAGCCGCAGCGTGCCGGCGCCGGTGCCAACCAGCACCTCACGCTTGCCGGCCCGTACCTGGCCGGGCGCGAGCCCAGCGGCTTCGGCGGGCGTCGCTCGGAGCACCCGGAATCGCTCGCCCTGCAACAGCGTCCAGGCCATCGGCGACGGGTTGTTGGCCCGCACCTGCCTGGCGATCTCTTCGGCCGGTCGGTTCCAGTCGACTCGGGCCCCGGGCACGGTCAGCTTAGGGGCGAGGGTGATGTCGTCGACAGGCTGCGGCACGGCCTGGATGCGTCCGGCCCCGATGCCGTCGAGGGTCTGCAGGAGCAGCTGTGCACCGATCGCCTGCAGCGCGCTCAGGGCTTCGCCGGACGTCTCGTCGGCCCCCAGCGGGTAATCGGCAGTGGCCAACACCGGACCGGCGTCCAGCTCTGGGACCAGCTTGAAGACCGTCACCCCCGTGACCGGGTCGCCGGCGAGGATCGCGTGCTGCACCGGTGCGGCGCCGCGCCAGCGCGGCAGTAGCGAGAAGTGCACGTTGACCCAGCCGTGGCTGGGCAGCTCCAGCAGTCGCTGCGGGATCAGGCCGCCGTAGGCCACGACCGGGCAGCAGTCCGGTGCGAGTTCGGTGAGTCGCGCCAGCAGGTCGGGGTCGCCGGCTCGTGCCGGACGCAGCACCTCGATTCCCCGGACGGCCGCGAGTTGAGCCACCGGGCTGGGCACCGGACGCGCACTACGACCCTGCGGGGCGTCCGGCCGGGTCAGCACTGCGACGACCTCGTGGGTGCCGTGGTCGAGCAGGTGCGCGAGGGTGTCGGCAGCCACCTGCGGGGTTCCGGCGAAGACGAGACGCATGGGGCTCAGCCTAGGCCGAAGGGCGGAATCGCTTGGCCATCCGATGCGTCGCCTCGCTCAGGTCCAGGTCGGCCACCAGGATGCCTGGCTCGCCGTGCGGCCGCCAGGCCAGCAGGCTGCCGTCGGGACGGGCGATCGCGGAGGTCGGCGCTTCGGCGACCGCACAGTTCACCCCGGCCACCCAGCAGGTGTTCTCGGCCGCGCGGCCCATCACCGCCGACTCGTGGAAGGAGAGCCGCGGGTCACCGTAGTGCGTCGGCTGGAAGTGGCCCGGCAACGGCTCGGAGTAGTGCGGAAAGACCACCAGTTGCGCGCCCTTGGCCACGGCTTCGCGGACGGTCTCCGGGTAGCGGAAGCCTTCGTGGCAGATCACCACCCCCAGCACCAGGTCGCCGATCCGGAACACCTCCCGGCCGGACGGCGCGGGCTCGTACAGGTGGTCCTCGGACGGGTCGAGCTGCACCTTGTCCTGCCAGCCCAGCTGCTCGCCGTCGGGGTCGATGACCAGTGCGGTGATGCGCAGCGCGTCCCCGACGTAGCGTTCGGTGCCCAGCACCACCGCTACCCCGGACGCGCGTGCGGCGTCCGCGATCGTGGTGTGGGCTGTCGCCAACCACTCTGCGGGCATCACCGGAACTGGAGCGCCGAGTGCGCGGTACCCCGGCACGAAGCACTCCGGGAAGCAGACCAGGCCAGCACCGGCAGCCGATGCTTCGGCGATGGCCGCCACCGCAGCCGTGACCGACGCGTCCGGAGACTCGGGAAACGGCAGGCAAGCGAGCGCGATGCGGAGGCTGGACATGCGGGGCACCCTATCGTCCCGTCGGAGTCTGCCGGACCGACACCGCGCCCCAAGGCCTCGACAAGCGCGACCACCCGAACGGGGCAGGAATTAGGCGAACACCTGCGGGTCGACTCGGACCCGCACCGGCACCTCCTTCTTCGCCGCCCGCACCGACATCACGGCGCGCACCGCCGAGACCAACTCGGCCCCTTCGACGAGCCCGCACCGCAGGGTGGCCCGGGCTACCGGCTCATCGAGGACACCACAGCGTCCCGGCACTTCGAACGGGCCGAGCACCTGCACCACCGGCGACAGGTCCAGCGCCGCGAGCACCGCGGTTACGGCCGGCATCGGGCCTTCAACCGTGATCAGCTTGACCGCCGGCGGAAAGCCCGCCGCGACCCGCTCGGCGAGTTCCTGCTCGGCGTAGCCGACCGGGTCGAGCCGAAGCAGGGTCTGCACCTCACGCAGCCCCGGATCGGCCACCGCGATCACCGTGCCGCCCGCCTCTCCCGGTCGCACCGCGGACACGACCGCCAGCCACCGGCGCAGTGACTCTTCGCCGGTGCGGAGGTCGGCCCTGGCCAGCATCAACTCGGCGTCCAGCAGCACGGCGGCAGCGTAACCACCGTCAGCCGGCGGCGCCGCGCCCGGCGTGGCAAGTACCAGTGCCGGCTCGGCACCCACCTTCGTCAGCGGCTTGTCGGCGCTGGCCTGCAGCACCTTCGTGCCGGGGAACGCCCTACCGAACTCCTCGGCCGTCCGCGCGACCCCAACCACCGGACGGCGCAGCCGGGTGTCGCCACAATCGGGACACCGCCAGGACGTGAGCAGCGGTCCGCAGAGCGGGCAGCTCAACCCGCTGCCGGAACCATCAGCCAGCGCCTGGCCGCAAGCCGGGCACCGTGCCGTCGCCCGGCAGCCCGCGCACACCTGGATCGGCAGGTACCCGGCTCTCGGAACCTGCACCAGCACCGGCCCGGCGGCCAGCCCGGCACGGACCACGCCGAAGGCGTCGTGCGGCAGCCGCGCCACGGTGGCCAGTGGGTCACGCGAGTTCTCGGGCCCGGCAGTGCGCACGGCCGCCGCGATTCGGCGCGTCGGCTTGGGACCGAGCTGCAGCTCAGCCAGCCAGCCTCGCTGGACCAGCTGTTGGATCTCGGCCGTCCGCGAGTGCGCGGCCAGCAGCAACGCACACCCAGCCTGGTGTGCTCGCAGCGCAACCACCTCGCGCGCGTGCCAGTACGGGGCGTGCGGCTCGGCGTATGCGTCGTTGCCGTCATCCCACAGCGCGATCAGACCAAGGTTCGGCACCGGCGCGAACGCTGCCGCGCGGGTGCCGAGCACCAGCCGGACACCACCCCTGCGGACGGCGAGGAAGTTGCGGTACCGCGCCGCCGGGCCCGCATCCGCGGCGAGGGTGGCAAAGCTGCCGCGGCCGAAGCGAGCAGTCGCCACCCCGACCAGGTGCTGCAGCTGGCGCGCGTCCGGCACCAACAGCAGCGCGCCGCGTCCGGAGCTGAGCGCGACTTCGGCAGCCTCGACCAGTCCGGACGCCCAGTCGCCGGCCGGAACCGGGGCGGGGACGACGGTCCAGGCAGCGCGGGGATGGCCCCCTTCGGCGAGCGCGCCAAGGAAACGATCGGCGAACGGATAGGCGCTCAGGGTGACCGGCTCCCGATCCGCCAGCTGCGGTTCCGGGTGGGCTGGCGGCGGAGCCTTCTCGGTGGCCGCATGCCGAGGGGGCACCGCCGCGCGCACCACGTCGGCGAAACTACCGGCGTAGTGATCCGCGACCGCTCGCACAAGTTCGGTCACGCCCGGATCGAGCACCGGCTCCGCGGACACCACGCGCTGCAGCGCGGCCAGCTTGGCCCGCTCGCCGACCGGCGCGCGCCCCAGCAGGAAGCCGTCCCGCAACTGCCCGGCGAACCGCACCTTCACCCTCACCCCGGGCTGAGCCTCGGCGTCAAGGGCCTCCGGCACCAGATAGTCGAACGGCCGGTCGAGGTTGGCCAGCGGCAGATCCACCGCAACCCTCGCCACCGGAAGTTTCATGAAGGGCATCGTAGGGGTCGCCACCGACAATCGGACCGGACAACTGGCGGGATCTCCCGCGGGCGCTCGTGGCGCAGGCCCTCGCCCAGTTGGTCGAACGTGAAGCCCCCGGCGCGAGCGATGCACGCTGGCTCATCCCGCCCCGACGCCCTCCCTTACACCAAATCGGCGCGCAAGAATTCGCGGGTGAGGATCCAGAGTGTGACCGTAGGGCTACCCTGCGCCGACATCGGACGCAGCTTGGAGTGGTACCGGACGGTCTTCGGCTTCGTCGCCCCCGGGATCGAGCCCGCCCCGGGTGTGGTCGAGTTCAAAGTCGGCCCGATCTGGCTGCAGCTGATCGCTGAGCCCGTACTGCGCAACGGCGCCCAGCCGGTCGTCCGGTTCGGCGTGATCGACGCGGAAGTCGAACGCGAGCGCCTGCTGCGGCTGGGCCTACCGGCCGGTGATTTGCAGCAGGTCGAGGGCGTGCTGGAGTACTTCGAGTTCAGCGACCCGGACGGAAACCTGCTCAGCATGTACGCCGAGGTCGAACCCTGAGGCGTCGCGCCGCTACCGGCTCACCCGCGGACGGCGCTGGCCAGGGCGTCAGCTCGATCGGTGCGCTCCCAGGTCATGATTTCGAGCTCGCGGCCGAAGTGGCCGTAGTTCGTCACCTGGGAATAGATCGGACGGATCAGGTCAAGATCACGGATGATTGCAGCCGGCCGCAGATCGAAGACGTCCAGCACCGCGGCGGTGATCTGCTCCACCGGCACCTTCTCGGTACCGAAGCACTCGGTGTAGAACCCAACCGGGTGCGCGCGGCCGATGGCGTAGGCCACCTGCACCTCGCAGCGTTCGGCCAGTCCGGCGGCCACCACGTTCTTGGCCACCCACCGCATCGCGTACGCGGCCGAGCGGTCCACCTTGGAGGGGTCCTTGCCGGAGAACGCGCCGCCGCCGTGACGGGCCATGCCGCCGTAGCTGTCCACGATGATCTTGCGCCCGGTCACACCGGCATCGCCCATCGGTCCGCCGATCACGAACTTGCCGGTGGGGTTCACGTAGGTCTTCATCCCGCTGGACGGGATCGCGTAACGCGCCAGCACCGGATCGATCACGCGCGCGCGCACCTCGGCCGAGATGCGGTCGTGGGTGGTGGCGGCAGTGTGCTGGGTCGAGACCACCACGGTGTCCACGCGGACGGGCCGGTCGCCGGCGTACTCGATGGTCACCTGGGTCTTGCCGTCAGGCAGCAGGAAGTCGAGGTCGCCGTCCCTGCGCACCTTGGCGAGCTGCTCGCTCAGCCGGTGCGCGATGTCGATCGGCAGCGGCATCAGGGTCGCGGTGTCGGTGCAGGCGTAACCGAACATCAATCCCTGGTCGCCTGCCCCCTGGGCGTCCAGCGCGTCGAAGGAGCCCTCTTCGCGCTGTTCCTCGGCGTGGTCGACACCCTGGGCGATATCCGGGGACTGAACGCCCAAGGACACCAGCACCCCGCAGGAGTTGCCGTCGAAACTCTTCTCGCTGGAGTCGTAGCCGATCTCCAGGATCCGCTGCCGGGCCAGCTGGGCCACATCCGCGTACGCCTCAGTGGTGACCTCGCCGGCCACCACCACGGTGCCGGTGGTGACCAACGTCTCCACCGCCACGCGCGACGTCGGATCCTGGCTCAGCAGTTCGTCGAGAACCGCGTCCGAGATCGCGTCGGCCAACTTGTCCGGATGACCTTCGGTGACCGATTCAGACGTGAACAGTCGACTCACTCTGCACTCCTCTCCGCGATGGCGGCATGAAGGATCGCATGCGCCACTGTCGTCTTGGTTCCGGCTGCACGGCCACGCGACCCGACTGGCGCGATCAGCAGCACCTCATTCTCGCCCGAGCCGAAGACCGCGCCGTCCGAGACGTTGTTCAGCACCAGCAGCTGGCAGCCCTTGCGGGCCAGCTTCGCGGTGCCCAGTTCGATCAGTTCCGCCTCGTCGCGCGCGGTCTCGGCAGCAAAGCCGACCACGATCTGCCCCACCGGGCGGCGGGCGGCCAGGCCGGCGAGCACATCAGTGGTTTGTCGGAACTCCACGGTCAGGCCGGCGTCGCCGGACTTCTTCAGCTTGGTGTCGCTCGGCGCGGCGGGCGTGTAGTCGGCAGGCGCTGCAGCCATCACGACAACATCAGCGGACGGCGCCAGCTCAGCCATCGCCGCGGCCAGGTCGGCGGTGGAGACCACCTCGACCACCCGAACACCGGCTGGCGGCTCCGCATGCAGGTTCGCGCCGACCAACGTCACGTCCGCACCACGCTGCACCGCGGCTCGGGCGAGCGCGATGCCCATTAGCCCTGAGGAAAAGTTCCCGACGTAACGCACCGGGTCGAGCGCCTCCCTGGTACCGCCGGCGCTGATCACCACATTCAGCCCGCGAAGGTCCTGCGCCGCCATCGCTCCAGCCGCGTCCGCCTGGGCCAACACGGCCAGGCAGGTGGCTTCGATGTCCTCGGGCTCGGGTAGGCGTCCCGGGCCCGAATCGGCGCCGGTGAGGCGGCCCTCCGCCGGGCGCAGCACGACCACGCCCCGCGAACGCAGCGTGGCGACGTTGGCCTGGGTGGCGGGGTGCGACCACATCTCGGTGTGCATCGCCGGCGCCATCACCACCGGGCAGCCGGCGGTGAGCAGCACATTGGTCAGCAGGTCGTCAGCGCGTCCGGTGACCGCGCGGGCAAGCAGGTCGGCCGTGGCCGGGGCCACCACCACCAGGTCGGCCTCGCGTCCGATCCGGACGTGCGGAACCGCGTCCGCTTCATCGAACACCGAAGTGCTGACCGGATGGCCGGAAAGGGCTGCCCAGGTGGTGGCGCCGACGAACTCGAGCGCGCTCGCAGTGGGCACCACCCGGACGTCGTGGCCGGCCTCAGTGAAGCGGCGCAGCAGCAGGCAGGCCTTGTACGCCGCGATCCCCCCGGCGACGCCGAGGACTATCCGGCTCATCTGCCTGGATCAGGCGAGGTCGTCGGTGCCGAACGGGTCGAGCCCGAAGTCCGGATCGGCGGACGCCTCAGCGCGGGCGGCGGCCTCAGCCTCGGGATCGATATCGGTGCACTCCAACACACCGGCGTTCACCTCGCGCAGCGCGATCGAGAGCGGCTTCTCCTGGATGCCGATGTCGACCAGCGGGCCGACGTTCTCGAGCAGGCCCTCGCCCAGCTGCGAGTAGTAGGCGTTGATCTGCCGAGCCCGCTTGGCTGCGAACAGCACCAGTCGGTACTTCGAATCCACCTGGGTCAGCAATTCGTCGATCGGCGGGTTGGTGATCCCCTCGGGAATGTGAGTGCTCAAGTTTGGCTTCCTGATTGGGTGAGATGCGGTCGCGATGGACGCTTCCTTCACAGACCTAGCAACTCTACCAACTCATCCACCGCAGAGCCCAAATCGTCGTTCACGATCACGTGGTCGAACTCGGCCGCCGCAGCAAGTTCGCCTTCGGCCGTCCGCAGCCGGCGGGCCATCTGCTCCGGGGTCTCGGTGCCACGGCCCTCAAGCCGTTTCACCAGCGTCTCCTGGCTCGGCGGGGCGATGAACACCAGCCTGGCTTCGGGGAGGTGCTCCCGTACCTGGCGGGCGCCCTGCAGGTCGATCTCGAGGATCACCCGGCGATCGGCGGCCACCGCGGCCTGCACCGGCGCGGCCGGGGTGCCGTAGCGGTCGACGCCGTGCACCAGCGCCCATTCCAGTAGCCCGTCGGACGCGACCAGGTCGTCGAATCCCCTCGCGCTCACGAACAGGTAGTGCTCCCCGTCCACCTCACCCGGACGGGGTGGACGGGTGGTTGCGGAAACCGAGACCCAGACTTCCGGGTGCCGGGCACGCAACGCCTTCACGACGGTTCCCTTGCCGACCGCCGTCGGGCCGGAGATGACGGTTACGTCACCTGTCACTGAACTCGGCCTTCAGGCCGGCCACCTGGTGCCGGCCCAGCCCCCGGATGCGTCGGTTCGGGGCGATGTCGAGGCGCTCCATCACGACCGCGGCGCGCTTCTCCCCCACCCGCGGCAGCGCCTTCAGCAGGTCGACGACCTTCACGTGCGCCAGAACGTCGTCCTCGGCAGCGGTCTCCAGCGCCTGGCTCAGCGTCAGAATGCCAGAACGCACCTTGGTCTTGAGTTCTGCGCGGCGACGCCGTGCTTCCGTGGCCGCGGCGCGGGCGGCCTCGAGTTGCTCTGTAGTGAGCTGAGGAATTGTCACAGGATTGCCTTCGAGTAACAGGTGGTCGGTCTACGTTGTGTCCACAACCTATCGGTACCGACGCCCGTGCGCACCGCGAACGGAAAGGTTTCCACAAGGACTTCCGGCGACCTCAGCGCACCGCTTGGCTGAGCAGCGCGCTGACCTTGGCACGCATGGCGGACGCGTCCGGCCCTGCCGAGATCACGCCGCGACTCACGCTCGGCAGCACCTGGTCCACCGCTTCACCGAAGAGGTCGGGGAGGTCCTCCAGCCGTCCACCCTGTACGCCGATGCCCGGAACCAGGATCGACCCGTTGAATTCCTCCAGATCGCAGCCCAGCGAGTCATGGGTGCCGCCCACCACCAGGCCGATCGCCTTCTGCCTGGACGCGTGGTTGACCTCGGTGGCGGCGTCGATGATCGACTGCACGACGGACGCGTCCTGGGTGAGCGCAAGCTGCACCTGCGCCCCCTCCGGGTTGGAGGTGCGGGCCAGTACGTACACGCCGCGCTCGTAGCGATGCGCCCGCTCGATGGCCGGCGCAAGCGAGCCGAAGCCCAGGTAGGGCGAGACCGTGATCGCGTCCGCGGCCAGCGGCGAGCCCTCGGTGAGGTAGGCGTCGGCGTAGGCCTCCATGGTGGAGCCGATGTCGCCGCGCTTGACGTCCAGGATGCTTAGCGCCCCGGTGGCCCTGATGTCGGCCAGCACCCGCTCAAGGGCGGCGATGCCGGCCGAGCCATAGGCCTCGAAGAAGGCCGATTGCGGCTTGAACACCGCGACCAGATCGCCGAGGGCCTCCACGACCGTGCGGGCGCAGCGTTCCGCGCCGGCAGCGCTTACCTCCAGGTCCCACGCCTTCAGCAGCGAAACGTGCGGATCCACCCCGACACAGAGCGCGCCGCGCTCGGCGACCACTTCACGAAGCCTGCGCCAGTAGGTGCTCACTATCGGTGCCTTTCGACGTCGAGGGCGTTGATCGCTGCGGCCAGACCCGGCCCGCGGTAGATGAAGCCAGTATAAAGCTGGACGAGTTGGGCCCCGGCGTCGAACATGGCCATCGCGTCGCCCGGTGTCATGATGCCGCCGACCCCGATCACCGGCAGTTCGGTGTGCCGGGTCAGGTAGGCCACGACCTCGCGCGCGCGGACGGTGAGCGGGCTACCGGACAGCCCCCCGGCCTGGTCGGCCAGGTGCTGGTCGGCCGACGCCAGACCGTCCCTTGCCAGCGTCGTGTTTGTCGCGATCAGGCCGGCCACGCCCGCGTCCTGCGCAGTGGCGAGGACTTCGTCCAGCTGGCACCAGGTGAGATCGGGCGCCACCTTGACGAAGATCGGCAGCCCCGCCGCCGCGGGCGAAGCGAGACAGGTTTCGGCGACCAGAGCACCGAGCAGTTCGGCCAGGGCGCCGGCGTCCTGCAGGCTACGCAGTCCAGGGGTGTTCGGGCTGGAGACGTTCACCGCGACATAGTCGGCGTGCGCGGCCAGAAGGCGCAGCGAGGTCAGATAGTCCTCGACCGCATCGGCCAGATCGACGACCTTGGTCTTGCCGATGGAGATGCCGATCGGAATCCCGGCCACACCGTTGCCGCGGTAGACGTTGCGGGACGCGAGCGTGGCCGCCACCGCCGCCGCGCCCGGGTTGTTGAATCCCATGCGGTTGATCAGCGCGCCGGTGCTGCGCAGCCGGAACACCCGCGGACGGTCGTTGCCCGGCTGGGCCTGCGCGGTCACGGTGCCCAGTTCGGCGTGACCGAAACCGAGGCCCTGCCACGCCAGCACCGCGGACGCGTCCTTGTCCATGCCCGCGGCCAGGCCGACCCGCCCCGGGAAGTTGATTCCGGCCACGCGGACCGGGTGCCCCTGGCTGGCTGCCAGCAGCGAGGTGAGCGCGCGCACGGGCGCGGCCGAACCCACACCCGCGAGCGCGTGGATCATCTGCTCGTGGATCGCCTCCGGGTCACCGCCGAAGCTGCCGAACAGCAGCGGCCGCAGCAGTTCGACGTAACCGGCGTTGAGCAACCCGGCGGGTAGGCCCATCAGCCGGCGTCCTGGCCGGCCAGCTCCGCGCGGACGCCGGCGCTCCACTCCTGCAGCGAACGGACGCCGACCGCGCCGCGGCCGAGTGCCTCGATGCCCTGCACACAAGCGGAAAGACCCTGCACCGTGGTCACGCAGGGCACGTCGGCGAGGATCGCGGCCGAACGGATCTCCCAGCCGTCCCGGCGCGGGTTGCCGTCCTTCGAGACGCCCTGCGGGGTGTTGAAGATCAGGTCGACCTCGCCGTCAAGGATGGCCTGCACGATGGTCTTCTCACCATTCGGCCCTGGCCCCTGGGAGTTCTTCCGGATCACGGTGACGTCCACGTCCTGACGGCGCAGCACCTGCGCGGTGCCTTCGGTCGCCAGCACCTTGAAGCCCAGGTCGGCCAGCCGCTTCACCGGGAAGATCGCGTGCCGCTTGTCGCGGTTGGCCACTGAGACGAACACCGTCCCGGACGTGGGCACCGCGCCGAACGAGGCCGCCTGGCTCTTCGCGAACGCCGTCCCGAAGGTCAGGTCGAGGCCCATCACCTCACCGGTCGACTTCATCTCGGGGCCGAGCAGGGTGTCGACCCAGGAGCCGTCCGCGGTACGGAACCGGTTGAACGGCATCACGGCTTCCTTCACCGCGATCGGCGCAGCCTCGATGGTGGCGGTGCCGTCCATGCCGGTACGCAGCATGCCCTCGGCCCGCAGTTCCGCGATCGTCGCGCCAAGCGAGATCCGGGTGGCGGCCTTGGCCAACTGGGTGTCGGTGGCCTTCGAAACGAACGGGACCGTCCGCGAAGCCCGCGGGTTGGCCTCAAGCACGTACAGGATGTCGCCGAGCAGGGCGTACTGGATGTTCAGCAGTCCGCGCACGCCCACGCCAGCGGCGATCGCCTCGGTGGAGCGGCGGATCTGCTCGATCACCTCGTTGCCGAGCGTGATCGGCGGCAACGAACAGGCCGAGTCGCCGGAATGGATGCCGGCCTCCTCGATGTGCTCCATCACCCCGCCGAGATACAGGTCGGTGCCGTCGTACAGGGCGTCCACGTCGATCTCGATCGCGTCGTCGAGGAAGCGGTCGACCAGCACCGGGTGGGCGGGGGTGATGTCGGTCGCCCGCTCGATGTAGGAGGCCAGCGAGGCGTCGTCGTAGACGATCTCCATGCCGCGACCGCCGAGCACATAGGAGGGGCGCACCAGCACTGGGTAGCCGATGTCATGGGCGATCCGGAGCGCCTGCTCCGCCGACTCGGCCATGCCGTAGGCCGGAGCCGGCAGGCCCGCGTCCGCCAACACCCTGCCGAACGCGCCCCGCTCCTCGGCGAGGTTGATCGCCTCCGGCGGCGTCCCCACGATCGGCACGCCGGCGTCCTTGAGCGCCTGGGCCAGCTTTAGCGGGGTCTGACCGCCGAGCTGCACGATCACTCCGGCCACCGGGCCGGCCTGCGCCTCGGCGTGGTAGACCTCAAGGACGTCCTCCAGCGTGAGCGGTTCGAAGTAGAGCCGGTCGGAGGTGTCGTAGTCGGTCGAGACCGTTTCCGGGTTGCAGTTGACCATCACGGCCTCGTAGCCGGCGGCCCGCAGAGCCATCGCAGCATGCACGCAGGAGTAGTCGAACTCGATGCCCTGGCCGATGCGGTTCGGCCCGCTGCCAAGGATCAGCACGGCCGGCTTGGTGCGCGGCTCGACCTCGGTCTCCTCGTCGTACGAGGAGTAGTGGTACGGCGTGTGCGCGGCGAACTCGGCCGCGCAGGTGTCCACGGTCTTGTAGACCGGACGCACCCCGAGCGCCCACCGGACGCCCCGCACCACGTCGGTCGACAGGTTGCGCAGCTTGGCGATCTGCCCGTCGGACAGCCCATGGCGCTTGGCCAGCCGAAGCACGTCCGCGGTCAGCTCGGGGGCAGTGCGGACGTGCTGGGCGACCTCGTAGATCAGCTGCAACTGGTCCACGAACCAGGGATCGATCTTGGTGGCGTCGTGGATCTGCGCGGCGGTGGCGCCCAGCCGGAAGGCCTGCATCACCACGTTCAGCCGGCCGTCGTGCGGTCGGTTCATGGTGGCCAGCAGTTCGTCCAGGCTTTCGGCGATCTCGCCGGTGAAGTCGAAACCGGCCTTCGCGTCCTCAAGCGAACGCAGCGCCTTGCCGAGCGCCTCGGTGAAGTTGCGGCCGATGGCCATAGCCTCGCCCACGCTCTTCATGTGCGTGGTCAGGGTGGAATCGGCGGTCGGGAACTTCTCGAAGGCGAACCGCGGCGCCTTGACCACGACGTAGTCGAGCGCCGGCTCGAAGGAGGCCGGCGTTTCGGCGGTGATGTCGTTGGGGATCTCGTCCAGGGTGTAGCCGACCGCCACCTTGGCCGCGATCTTGGCGATCGGGAAGCCGGTGGCCTTGGACGCCAGCGCGGACGAGCGTGAGACCCGGGGGTTCATCTCGATCACGATCAGTCGGCCGTTGTCGGGATGGATCGCGAACTGGATGTTGCAGCCGCCGGTGTCGACGCCGACCGCACGGATCACGGCGATGCCGACGTCGCGCATGGCCTGATACTCGCGGTCGGTGAGGGTCATCGCCGGCGCCACGGTGATCGAGTCGCCGGTGTGCACGCCCATCGGGTCGAGGTTCTCGATGCTGCAGACCACCACCACGTTGTCGGCGGTGTCGCGCATCACCTCGAGCTCGTACTCCTTCCAGCCGAGCACCGACTCCTCGATCAGCACCTCGGTGACCGGGGACGCCTGCAGGCCGCGGCCCGCGATCCGGCGCAGTTCGGTCTCGTCGTGCGCGAAGCCCGAACCGACCCCGCCCATCGTGAAGGAGGGTCGGACGACCACCGGGTAGCCGAGCTGATCAGCGGCGGCGAGCACCTCGTCCATGGTGTGGCAGATGGCGGAGCGGGCGACCTCCGGGTTGACGCCGGGCACGTCCAGGGAGGCGACGATTTCCTTGAACTTCTCCCGGTCCTCGCCCTTCTGGATCGCCTCGATGGACGCTCCGATCAGCTCGACGCCGTACTTCTCCAGCACTCCGGTCTCAGCGAGGGTGACCGCAGCGTTCAGCGCGGTCTGTCCGCCCAGGGTGGCCAGTAGCGCGTCCGGACGCTCGGTGGCGATCACCTGCTCCAGGTATTCGGGACGGATCGGCTCGATGTAGGTGGCGTCCGCGAACTCGGGGTCGGTCATGATCGTGGCCGGGTTGGAGTTCACCAGGATCACCCGGAAACCCTCCTCGCGCAGCACGCGGCAGGCCTGGGTGCCGGAGTAGTCGAACTCGCAGGCCTGGCCGATCACGATCGGGCCGGACCCGATCACCAGGATCGAGTTGATGTCGGTACGGCGTGGCATCAGGCGTCCTCTTCCGTTCCCTGAGCTTGACGAAGGGTCGGCGGGCCTTCGGTGGGCTCAGCCACCTCTTGGCCGCCCCGGGCCGCCATCATGTCGACGAAGCGGTCGAAGAGGTACCCCGCATCGTGCGGGCCGGCCGCAGCCTCGGGGTGGTACTGCACCGAAAAGCCGAGCAGCCCGCCGCGGTCGTCACGCAGTTCGAGGCCCTCCACCACCTGGTCGTTGAGGCCGATGTGAGATACCCGCGCCTTCCCCCAGCGGGTGACGGTATGCCGGTCCAGGGGTGCGTCCACTGCGAAGCCGTGGTTGTGGGCGGTGATCTCGACCTTTCGGGTGGTCAGGTCCATCACCGGCTGGTTGATCCCACGGTGGCCGTACTTCAGCTTGTAGGTGCCGAAACCAAGTGCGCGGCCGAAGATCTGGTTGCCGAAGCAGATGCCGAAGTAGGGCAGGCCGGCGTCCAGCACTTCGGTGAGCAGTTCGACCGCTGCGGTCGCCGCGGCTGGGTCGCCGGGCCCGTTGGAGAAGAAGACCCCGTCCGGGGCGAGCTCGCGGATCTCGGCGACGCTCACCGTGGCTGGCAGCACGTGCACCTCGATGCCACGCTCACTCATCCGCTGCGGGGTCATGTCCTTGATGCCGAGGTCGATCGCCGCGACGGTGAACCGCTTCTCCCCCACCGCCGGCGTAACCGAAGCCTCGGTCACCGTGACGTCGGCCACCAGGTTGGCGCCGGCCATCGGCGGCGCCTGCAGCACCTTGGCCAGCAGTTTCTCCGGATCGAGTTCGACGGTGGAGATCCCCACCCGCATCGCCCCGCGCTCACGCAGGTGCCGGGTGATCGCCCTGGTGTCGACCTCGGCAATGCCCACCACGCCCTGGTTGCGCAGTTCGGTGTCCAGGGAGCGGTTCGAGCGCCAGTTCGAGCGGACGCGCGACAGGTCGCGCACGACGTAGCCCGCCACCCAGATGCGCTTGGACTCGTCGTCCTCGTCGTTCCAGCCGGTGTTGCCGATGTGCGGCGCGGTGGCCACGACGACCTGGCGGTGGTAGCTGGGATCGGTGAGGGTCTCCTGGTAGCCCGACATTCCGGTGTTGAAGACCGCCTCGCCGAAGCTCTCCCCCGCAGCGCCGAACGAACTGCCGCGGAACCACCTGCCGTCCTCCAGAACCAGCAAAGCCGGTAACGCCGAGGTGCTGAACAGGCTGCTGGGCATGGACGTCCTTTACGAGATAAGCGGGCGAGTGCCAGCGCCGAGACTAGCAAACCGTTCCGGACGCTCCGATCGCGCGCCAGTCCGTGGTTACCCCAAGGCGCAGTTCTACTGGCAAGTTCAAACGACTTCGCTTTGTGGCCGGTGGACCGAGTGGTTAGGCCGGACGGACGTCGCGGGCCACCGCGGCCAGGACGCCATTCAGGAAGCCCGGGGAGTCGTCGGTGGAGAGCTCGCCGGCCAGGGTCATGCACTCGGCCAGCGCGATCGCGGTGTCGATCTCGGTGTGACCGAGTTCGTAGGCGGTCAGGCGGGCAAGGTTGCGATCGACCCGGGGCATCCGTTCCAGCGTCCAGCCGGACGGCAGGTGGCTGGCGATCAGCGTGTCCAGCAGCCGCAGATTCGTGAAGGTACCGCGCACCAGGTCGGCCGTGAACGGCCGCACCGGCGGATCGGCTTCAGCGGTGTGCGCGGCGAGCACCTCGGTCGCGGGCAGCCCGCGCAAGTCGGCTTCAAACAGGATGTCGAGGGCCCGCTTGCGAGCCTTCGTGCGGGTGGAGAGCTTCTTGCCCGGCTCGGGAGAGGTCACTCAGACCCGACCAAGGTAGCTGCCGTCACGGGTGTCCACCTTGACCCGCTCACCGGTGGTGAGAAAGAGCGGCACCTGGATCTGCAGGCCGGTCTCCACGGTCGCGGGCTTGGTGCCGCCCGTGGAGCGGTCACCCTGCAGGCCCGGCTCGGTGTAGGTGATCTCGAGTTCCACTGAGGTGGGCAGGTCGATGTACAGCGGGTTGCCTTCGTGCAGCGCGACGGTGGCCACCTGGTTTTCCAGCAGGTAGTTCTTCGCGTCCCCGACCACTTCCTCGCTCAGGTTGAGCTGGTCGTAGGTGTCGGTGTCCATGAAGACGTACGCCTCGCCGTCGTGGTACAGGTACTGCATCTCGCGGCGGTCGACGTTCGCCGACTCCACCTTGGTGTCGGAGTTGAAGGTGCGATCCACGACCTTGCCGGTGAGCACGTGCTTCAGCTTGCTGCGGACGACGGTGTTGCCCTTGCCCGGCTTGTGGTGCTGGAACCAGATCACGGTCCAAAGCTGGCCGTCGATGTCGAGGACCACGCCGTTCTTGAGGTCATTGGTGGAAATGGTTGCCATTCGAGGAGTCCGCTTTCGTTAGCTGAGCAATCGCGGTCGCTCAGTCTAGCCGCGCTCGCGGATGGCGGCCAACAGCGCAGCCTTCGCCTCGGCTCGCGGTAGCGAGTGCTCCGCCATCCAGGCAGCGGTGTCGACCCCACCGGCGTCCCGCAGTCCGTCGATCACCTGGCCGACCACCTGCGGCGACTTGTTCTGGCTCATCTTGGCCTTGCCGACCATCCGCAGGTCACGCAACTCCACGCCCACCACGGCCCGCAACAGCTTGGCCACCTCGTCGGCAGGCAGATCGTCGATGGCCGGGTCGCTGTGCGCTCTGCTCAGCCGGCGGACGGCGGCCAGCGTCCAGTCCGGATCGTCGTGGGCGACCAGCGTGCCGTAAACGTGGACGGTGACGTAGTTCCAGGTCGGGACGCTGTCCGCTGCCGGTGTGCTGAGCCAGTCGGCCGCGATGTAGTCGTCCGGCCCGTGGACAATGAACAGGGCTTCGCCGGCGTCGCGCCACTGCGCGTTCACCCTGGACAGGTGGCCGATCAGGCTGCCGGATTCCGGGTCCCAGAGCATCGGCACGTAGGTTGCGGTCAGACCGTCCGGACCGTCGGTCACCAGGTCCCCGGCAGGCGCGGACGCGAGCACGTCCGCGATCTGGTCGGCACTCATCGCGAAGTGCACAGGCACGTACATCGGCGCCCGCTCAGATCGAGTTCATGGTGAGGTAGGCGTCAGCCAACTCGCCCTCGCTCGAACCCTGCAGAATGCGGGGCATGCCCAAGCCACCCAGCACCACGAACCGAAGGCTGGATCCGCGGGACTTCTTGTCCAGGTTCATCGCGTCGCGCAACTCCAACCACGGCCCTTGCGGGTAGCGGGTAGGCAGCCCGGCGAGTTCCAGCACATGCCGATGGCGGGCCAGCAGTTCGGCGTCGATCAGCCCCGCCGAATGGGCCAGCGTCGCGGCGAAGACCATGCCTACCGCAACCGCTTCACCGTGACGCCAGCGGAAGTGCTCCGAGCGTTCGATGGCGTGTCCGAGCGTGTGCCCGTAGTTGAGTGCCTCTCGCCCGATGTTGCCGCCCTCAGACGTCCGCTCGCGCAGGTCGCTGGCGACCACCGCCGCCTTGACCCGGACCGCGCGGCGGATCAGCTTTGCCTGCACCGCGCTGGCTGGTTGCAGCGCCGCCGTGACATCGGCTTCGAACTCGGTGAGGATCTCCGGATCGGCGATGAAGCCGCACTTCAGCACCTCGGCCATGCCTGAACGCAGCTCGCCGGCGGGCAGGGTATGCAGGAAATCCAGGTCGCCGAGCACAGTGAACGGCTCGTGGAAGGCGCCCACGAGGTTCTTGCCTGCGGCCAGGTTGATGCCGGTCTTACCGCCGACGGCCGCGTCCACCATGGCCAACAGGGTGGTCGGTAGTGCGATGTACTTCACGCCGCGCAGCCAGGTGGCCGCGACGAAGCCGGCCAGGTCGGTAGCCGCACCACCGCCCAGGCCAACGATCGCGTCCGACCGGGTGAAGCCGGCCTCGGCCAGCGCCTCCCAGCAGCCGGTCAGCACGTGGGCGGTCTTGCCGCTCTCGCCGTCCGGCACCGGGATCGTGGTGATCTGCTGATCCAGCCCTGCGGTCACGACCGCGAGCTTGTCGGCCAGAGAGGGCGGGTGGATGACAGCGACCCGATCCACGCCGTCCAGGAACTGGGGCAGGAGCTTCGCCACACCGGAGTCGATCAGTACCTGGTAGGGCTGTTCGGTCGCGACGTCGATCGGCTCCCAAGTCATCAGTGCCCTCCCTGGTTCTCGAGGACGGCTGCCGCCACCTCGGTCGGCGTCAACCGGTCAGTGTCCACCACCTGGGTGGCCACTTCGGAGTACCAGGGTGCCCGTTGGCTCAGCATCGCGTCCATGCGATTCCGAATGGCGACCAGCGCCGCCATGCCCAGCGCATTCATGCTCAGCCGCCGGGTGGCCGTCGAGACGTTGGTGCGCAGCCAGACGACTTCGCCGCCCAGCACTCCTCGCACGGCTGCCGAATTGATCGCACCGCTGCTCAGCGCAATCACTGCAGTCTCATCCAGGGCCGCGAGCGTCACGGCTTCCTCGATCTCACGGTAGGCAGCCTCGCCGGCACCGGCGAAGAACTCCGGCGCGGAGCCGCCCACTTCGGCTTCCACCAGTTCGGCCACGTCGATGAACGGCAGTTGGAGTTGCGCGGCGAGCAGTTCGCCCACCGTTGTCTTACCCGACCCGGGGATGCCGATCAGCGCGAGCGCAGGGGTCAAGCCAGTCGCCGCTCGGCCAACCGGCTCAGGTAGGCCTCGTAGTTGCGCCGGGTCTCGGCCACCGAGTCCCCGCCGAACTTCTCCAGCGCAACCTCGGCGAGCACCAGCGCGACCATCGCCTCGGCGACCACCCCGGCGGCCGGTACCGCGCAGATGTCGGAGCGCTGGTGGTGCGCCTGGGCGGCCTCACCGGTGCTCACGTCGATCGTGCGCAGGGCCCGCGGGACGGTCGCGATCGGCTTCATGGCAGCCCGGACGCGCAGCGGCTCGCCGTTGCTCATGCCACCCTCGGTGCCGCCGGAGCGATTCGAGAGCCGCTCGACGCCATCCGCGCCGGGGACCATCTCGTCGTGGGCGAGGCTGCCGCGCGTTGCCGCCAGCCCGAAGCCGTCCCCGACCTCAACGCCCTTGATCGCCTGGATGCCCATCAATGCCTGCGCGAGCTTCGCGTCCAAACGCCGGTCCCACTGGATGTGCGAACCCAGTCCGGCGGGTACGCCGTAGGCCAGCACCTCCACGACCCCACCGAGGGTGTCCCCCTCGGCCTTCGCCGTGGCGATCTCGGCGAGCATGGCCGCACCGGCAACCGAGTCGAAACAGCGGACGGGGTGTGCGTCGATGGCAGCCAGATCACCCGGCAGCGGAACGCTCCCTGAGCTTGGTTCACCCTGAGCGTGTCGAAGGGACGAAGGGCCTGAGTCGCCGACCGCCGCGCCACCAATCCGCACCACATGGCTGAGTACCTGAATGCCGAACGCCTGCTCAAGGAAGTTCGCCGCCAACCGTCCGAGTGCGACTCTGGCCGCGGTCTCCCGTGCGGACGCGCGTTCAAGGATCGGCCGGGATTCGTCCCAGTCGTACTTCTGCATGCCCGCGAGGTCGGCGTGCCCGGGACGCGGGCGGGTGAGCGCTGCGTTGCGGGCAAGCTGCTCGAGTTCGGCTGCGTCCACCGGGTCGGGAGCCATCACGGTCTCCCACCTGGGCCACTCCGAGTTGCCCACCATGATCGCCACCGGCGAACCCAGGGTCTCGCCGTGACGCACTCCGGTGAGCAGCGTGACCTCGTCGGCCTCGAACTTCATCCGAGCGCCGCGACCGGTGCCCAGCCGCCGTCGCGCGAGCGCGTCCGCGATGTCAGCGGTGGTGATCCGCACGTGCGCGGGCAGCCCCTCGATGGTCGCAACCAGGGCTCGGCCGTGGGATTCCCCTGCAGTCAGGTAACGAAGCATTCGCCTACTCTCCGTAACAAACCTTGCGGTTCTCTTTGCTTGCTTCGCACCAGTCCTTGTACTTCTGCTTCCCCGCCAGGAACTCGTCGTAGTTGGCGGTGAACAACGTTTCGCCGCTCGAGGGATCGACCGTGATGAAGTACGTCCAGTCACCCTCAGCCGGGTGCAACGCGGCCTCGATGGCGGACTTCGTCGGGCTGTTGATCGGCGTGGGCGGCAACCCCTTGCGGGTGCGGGTGTTGTAGGGCGAGTCGATGGCCAGGTCCTCAGCGGTCAGTTCGAGGACGCCGGACTTCTTCACTGCGTAGGCGATGACCGAGTCCATGCCCAACGGGGTCCCCGCCTTCAGCCGATTGAGGATCACCCGGGCAACCTTCGGGCGGTCCTCGGCCTTGAAGGTCTCCTTCTCGACGATGCTCGCCATCACCAGCACCTGATAGGGCGTGCGCCCCATCTCCTCGGCCGTGGCCTCCAGATCCAGTTCCTTGGCCACCGCGGCGAACTGCTTGGTGGCCATCTTGATCACCGACTTGGCGGTGGGCTTCTCCGGGACCTCGTAGGTGTCCGGGAACAGGAAGCCTTCCAGGCCGTGCTCGGCCCAGGTTGGCAGGCCGAGCTTCTTCCAGTCCTTGGCGGCGGCCTTGAACTCCTTCACCGTGACGCCGGTGGCCTTCTCCATCACCGGGTACTGCTGAGCGAGCCACTTGCCTTCGGCAAGGGTGAAGCGGTTGCGGATGATGAGGTTCTTGTCCAGCAACATGCTCAAGGCGACCTTGGCCGGCAGCTCGGTCTTCATCATGCGTTTGCCGGGCTGGATCGTCTTCGAATCTGCGTTGGCCTCGGCCTCGCGATCGAACGCCTTGGCGGTCTTGACCACCTTCGCCTGCACGAGGATGTCCGAGATCTGACCGAGCGTCGCGCCCTCGGGAATCGTCACCTCGACCGGGGCCACCCCTTCGCCGATGTAGTCCTCCGCGGTGCGGAACTCCATCCAGGCGCCCCGGGCCTTGTCGTAGACGAACCAGCCCGCGCCAGCGAGCACAGCCAGCGACAGCAGCACCGCGAAGGCGGAGCGCAGCTTGTACCAGATCTCCTTGTAGTCGATCTTTCCGGTGTCCGGGTCTCGAATCTCTCCGGGCATTCGGTTGCTCATGCGCTGGAATCCTTCCTGGTTTCCTCGCGGGGCTCGACGATGCTGCCGAGCGGTAGTCCGGTGGTGCGCTCGTACTGCAGAGCCTGTTCCAAGAGTGCCACGGCCGCGGCCTGGTCAATCACGGCGCGCTGCTTGCGGGTGTTGCGTCCGGCGCCGCTGAGTTGCCGGGACGCGGTCACGGTGGTCAGTCGCTCGTCCACCAGCCGGACGGGTAGCGCGCCCAACTTTGCCACCAACTCGGCCGCGACCTGGCGGATCGCCAGCGCGGCCGGGCCCTCAACGCCGGCCAGGTTGCGCGGCAGCCCGAGCACCACCTCGATCGGCTCGTACTCGGCTACCAGCCGCTGTACCCGCGCGAAGGCGTCCGGGCCGGCCGGGATCGTCTCCACCGGGTGCGCCAGGATGCCGGACGGGTCGCTCGCCGCGACCCCGATCCGGGCCTTGCCCCAGTCGAGCGCCAGCCGGACGCCGGTGCGCACGCTCAGCCCGCCAGCGCGGCGCTGATCGCAGCCAGTGCCGCCGGTGCCGCGTCGGCGTTGGCGCCGCCGCCCTGGGCAAGGTCGTCCCGGCCACCGCCACGGCCACCGAGCGCTGCCGCACCCACGCCCACCAGGGCGCCGGCCTTCGCGCCCAACTCCCGGGCCGTTGCCGTCGTGGCCACGATCAGCGCCGGCTTCGCATCGCCGCCGATCAGCGCAACCACACCCGGACGCGCGCCGAAGGCCGTCCGCACTTCCATGGCCAGGGAGCGCAGGTCGTCCGCCGAAGTACCGGGCAGGTGCTTGCTGACCAGCTCGTACGCACCAGTCGAAGTCGCGGCCGCGACCAGCCCCGGCACGTTGGCCAGCAGTTCGCGGCTGCGCAGCGCGGCGATTTCCTTCTCGGCGGCCTTGACCTGGGCGACCAGCTTCTCGACGCGGTCGCTGAGCTGGTCGGGCTGCACCTTCAGCAGGTCGGCCAGCCCGGCGACGAGCGCGCGCTCCTTCGCAAGGTGCGCGAACGCGTCCGCCGAGACGAAAGCCTCCACCCGACGCAGACCAGAGCCCACCGAAGCCTCGCCCAGCAGGCTGAGCAGCCCGATCTGCGAGGTGCGCTTCACGTGGGTGCCGCCACACAGTTCGCGCGACCACGGCCCGGCCAGTTCGACCATCCGGACGATGTCGCCGTACTTCTCACCGAACATCGCCTGCGCACCGAGCGCCCTGGCCTGGGCCAGCGGCATCTCCTGCGCGGTCACCTCGTAGTCGGCGCGGATCGCCTCGTTGGCCACGCCTTCGAGTTCCTCGCGGAGGCCGTGGCTGAGTGCGCCGGTGGCGTTGAAGTCGAAGCGCAGGTAGCCGGGCTTGTTGTACGAGCCCGCCTGGTGGGTGGACTCCCCCAGCAACTGCCGCAGGGTGGCGTTGACGATGTGGGTGGCGGTGTGCGCCTGGCAGGCACCGGCCCGCGCGGCCGCGTCCACCTGCGCCACCATCCGGGCGCCGGAGGCGAGTTCGCCGTCGGCGACCCGCACCTTGTGCACCACCAGGCCCTGGACGGGACGCTGCACGTCCAGCACCTCCAGGGTGGCGCCGTCACCGGTGATCAGGCCGGTGTCGGCGTCCTGGCCGCCAGCTTCGGCGTAGAACGGGGTCTGGTCGAGCACCACCTCGACCACGTCACCGGTCGCCGCACGGTTGACCAGTTGGCCACCGGCGACGATGCCGCGGACGGTCGCGTCCGCGGTCAGGTCGGTGAAGCCGAGGAAAGGCACCTCGCCGGCGCTGCGCAGCGTCCGGTAGGCCTCGGTGGCTACCGTCGCGCCCTTCTTGGCGCGCGCGTCGGCCTTGGCCCGGTCCTTCTGCTCCTGCATCAACCGGCGGAAACCCGCCTGGTCGACGCTGAGGCCCTGCTCGGCGGCCATCTCCAGGGTCAGGTCGATCGGGAAGCCGTAGGTGTCGTGCAGGGCGAAGGCCCGGTCACCGCTGATCTCGGTGACCTGCTCGGTCTTGGCCTGGCCGGCGGCGAGGTCGAAGATCTGGGTGCCGGCGGCCAGCGTCCGGGCGAACGCCTCCTCCTCGGCGTAGGCGACCTGGCTGACCCGGGCCCAATGCTCGGTGATCTCCGGGTAGGACGTGGCCATCAGGTCGCGGCTGGTCGGCAGCAGCTCGGGCAGCACCTTGTCCTGGACGCCGAGCAGACGCATCGAGCGGATGCTGCGGCGCAGCAGCCGGCGCAGCACGTAGCCGCGCGCCTCGTTGCCCGGGGTCACCCCGTCGGTCATCAGCATCAGCGCCGAGCGGACGTGGTCGCCGACCACCCGCAGCCGGATGTCAGCTTGCTGATCCTTGCCGTAGGTGGTGCCGGCGAGTTCGGCGGCGTGCTTGATCACCGGAAAGATCTCGTCGATCTCGTACATGTTGGCCACGCCCTGCAGCAGGTACGCGGTGCGCTCCAGGCCCATGCCGGTGTCGATGTTCTTGGCCGGCAGCGGACGGGCGACGTCGAAGTCGTCCTTGGCGCGGACGGCGGAAAGCTCCTCGGTCTGGAAGACCAGGTTCCAGATCTCCAGGAAGCGGTCCTCGTCCACGATCGGGCCACCGTCCGGGCCGAACTCGGGGCCGCGGTCGATGTAGATCTCGCTGCACGGGCCGCCCGGGCCGGGAATGCCCATGTGCCAGTAGTTGTCCTTCAGCCCGCGCCGCTGGATGCGCTCATCCGGGATGCCCACCTTGCGCCACAGCCCGGCCGCCTCGTCGTCGTCGAGGTAGACGGTGACCCACACCTTGTCGGGGTCGAAGCCGTAGTTACCCTCGGCCGGCGACCCGGTGACCAACTCCCAGGCGTACTCGATGGCGCCTTCCTTGAAGTAGTCGCCGAAGGAGAAGTTGCCGTTCATCTGGAAGAAGGTGCCGTGCCGGGTGGTCTTGCCGACCTCTTCGATATCGAGGGTGCGAACGCACTTCTGCACGCTCACCGCACGTTTGAAGGGCGCGTCCTCCGCGCCGGTGAAGTACGGCTTGAACGGCACCATGCCGGCGTTGACGAAGAGCAGGGTCGGGTCGTTGTAGACCAGCGGGGTCGACGGCACGATGGTGTGCTCGCGCGCCGCGAAGAAGTCGAGGAAGCGCTGGCGGATGTCAGCAGTTTTCATGGTTCACGTGTCTTTCGAGGTTCAACCGGCGTTGCTCGCCGGCGGTGGTGTTCGCGGCTGGTGGTCACCTGGTCGGGTGGGATTCACTCGACCAGGCCGAGAGCCTCCCGCAACTCACCCTCGCGCTCGTCCATGGCTTCGTTCATGGTCTCGAAGAAGTCACCCAGCCAGGCGGACGCGCTGCTGCGGGTCTTCTCTAGCTGCTCGGCCACCCCCTTGGGCGTGAAGCGCTCGTAGTACTCGCGGCCCTTCACCACTACCAGTGCGGTCAGGCCAACACCAACCGCGAACCAGAAGAGTCGTTTGCCCATCACTTGCCGGCCTTCTTGCTCGGCTTGCGACCGCCCACCGCCTGGCGAACGCCGTAGGTGAAGGCCGCCGTCTTGATCATCGGACCGCCGAGGGTCGAAGTGAACAGCGTCGACAGCTGGGCCGCGTTCTCGCTGACCACGGTGGCGTGGGCGCTGACCTTCGCGACATCCTCGGTGACCAGGCTGAGCTTGCCGAGTTCACTGTTGGTCGCGGCGACCGTTCCCCGCAGCTCCTGCAGAATCGGCACCGAGTTGTGGCCGAGATCCCGCACCGCCAAGCGCAGTTCCTCGAGCACCCGACCCAGCTTGAGCAGTGGGACCGCGCAGAACACGACAAACGCGACCGCAGCCATCGCTGCAATCAGACCTGCGACCTCTCCGGCGGACATTGGCTACCTCACAAACTGGGATCCGGGTGTACCTGCGCAGCCTATCGGCTGGTCAGGAATTGTCTTTACCCAAAAGCTCTTCGAGCATCGCCAGCCGCTCGGCGAGCGCCGCTTCGTTGCCGTGGTCGGTCGGCTCGTAGTACTTCGCGCCGGCCAGTTCGTCTGGCAGGTACTGCTGGGCGGCCACGCCGTGCGGCGCGTCGTGGGCGTACTGGTAGCCCGACCCGTGGCCGTGAGCCTTGGCACCCGGGTAGTGGGCGTCGCGCAGGTGCGGCGGCACCGTCCCGATCCGGCCGGCGCGGACGTCGGCGATGGCAGCGTCGATCCCTTTGATCACCGCGTTCGACTTGGGCGCCAGCGCACAGGCGACCACCGCCTGCGCGAGGTTGATCCGAGCTTCCGGCATACCGATCAGCGCGACTGCCTGCGCTGCGGCCACGCAGGTCTGCAGTACCGAAGGCGCAGCCATGCCGATGTCCTCGCTGGCGAGAATGATCAACCGCCGCGCGACGAACCGCGGGTCCTCCCCCGCCTCCAGCATTCGCGCCAGGTAGTGCAGCCCGGCCTGGACGTCCGAGCCGCGCAGACTCTTAATGAAAGCGCTGATCACGTCGTAGTGCTGGTCACCGTCCCGGTCGTAGCGGACGGCCGCTTTGTCGACGGCTGCCCCGACCACCTCCGCGTCGATCTCGCTGGTGTCCTGAGCTTCGGCGCCGGCGGCGGCTTCCTCCAGGTAGGTCAGGGCCCGACGGGCATCGCCGCCGGCGAAACGGAGCAGGGCCGTCCGCGCGTCCGCGGTGAGCGTGAACGCCCCGCCGAGGCCACGCTCTTCGGTGAGAGCTCGATCGAGCAGCACGCCGATGTCGGCGTCGGTCAGCGGCTGCAGGGTCAGCAGCAGCGAACGGCTCAGCAGCGGCGAGATCACCGAGAAGGACGGGTTCTCGGTG
>DAOPRQ010000010.1:0-42007 GCA_035349055.1 Propionicimonas sp. | reverse complement strand
CTAACGCTGCCTGAACCTGACGAAGGGCGGCGTGCCTCGACCACCGCTTGGGAGGGCTCGGTAATACTGGAGGATGCCTTGATCCCGACGCTCGCAGGAGACTGATGGCTTCCACCGCTCAGCCCGCCGGCTCAGTTCTAGCATCCCCACAGCGACGCAGCCAGGGCATCGCCCTGCGCCGCGGACTCACCCTGCTGGGCATGTCAGTACTGGTCCCCGGCTCGGCCCAACTCGCGGTCGGCAAGCGAAACGTCGGCCGCGTCGCGCTGCGGGTCTGGCTCACCCTGCTCGCCGTTCTGGTGGTCGCGCTGCTCCTGCTGATCCCGTTCCGCACCCAGATCATCGGTCTCTACGCCAATCCGATCACCCTGACGGTGCTGCGCTGGCTGGTGCTGGCGCTCGGGCTCGGCTGGATCCTGCTGGTGCTCGACGCCTGGTTGTTGGCCAATCCCCGCGCAATGTCCACGGCCGGCAAGCTGGTCTCCGGCGGTGTGGCGCTCGCGCTGATGGCCACCGGTGGGGCGGTGTCCTGGACGGTCTCCGGACTCTTCGCCGCCCAGTCGAAGCTGGTCACGAACATCTTCACCGGCGGCGGCAGCAGCAAAGTCGAGAACGGCCGGATCAACATCCTGCTGATGGGCGGCGACGCCGGTGCTGACCGGCAGGGCCTGCGTCCGGACTCGATGACGGTTGCCAGCATCGACGCCGATACCGGCCGGACAGTGCTGTTCAGCCTGCCGCGCAACCTGCAGCACGCGCCCTTCCCGTCCGACTCGCCGCTGCACGCGAAGTACCCCAACGGCTACTTCTGCCACGTCGAGGATCTGGCGGACGCCTGCCTGCTCAACGGCGTGTACACGCTTGCCGAGCAGAACAAGAAGCTGTTCCCGGGGGTCAAGTACCCCGGCGCTGAGACCACTGCCGCGGTGGTGGGGGAGACCCTCGGCCTGAAGATCAACTACTGGGCCATGATCGACCTGAAGGGCTTCCAGCAACTGATCGATGCGGTCGGCGGCATCCGGCTCGACATCGGCAAGAAGGTGCCGATCGGCAGCCTGCATGGACCCAAGGGCGTCTACGGGTGGATCAAGCCCGGCAAGAACGTCAAGCTGGACGGGTTCCACGCGCTCTGGTTCGCTCGCTCGCGGGAGTACTCCACCGACTACGAGCGGATGATTCGGCAGAAGTGCGTGATGAACGCCATGCTCAAGCAGCTCAACCCGACCACGGTGCTGACCAAGTTCCAGGACATCGCCGCGGCCGGCGAGCAGATAGTGGCGACCAACCTGCCCTCCGGGGAGATCGGGACGGCGCTCGACCTGGCCATGAAGGGCAAGTCGATGCCGATGGCCTCGGTGAGCTTCACCCCGCCACTGATCGTGCCGATGGACCCGGACCTCGCCAAAATCCGGGCCGTGGTGACCGAGAAGATTGCTGATAGCGAGGCTCTGGACGCTCATCCCGAGTCGACCGCTTCGAGTTCCGCCTCGGGTTCGGCCTCGCCCACCCCGAAGAAGAAGCCGTCATCGACCCAGACCGACAACCTCGATGCGGTCTGCAAGGTGAGCGCCTAGATCGGTCGCGGTTCGTCGACCGCGCCACTTCGCCGACTGAGCCCACGCCGGTGCCGAATGGGACAAACCGGTCGCCAGTCGTCGGAATCGGGACGGTCGGCGCGAGTTCGTGTCACTGGCGGCAGACCTGTCCCGGTTCTTGAGGCGACGCGAGCAGGGGTCTCCACAAGTTCGGCCGGCTCAAGCGGGCCTGAGGTCAGAGGCTGCCGGAACCCAGGATCGAGAACACCTGGCGGCCGACTTCGGAGGTGAGCTCACGACCAGTGTCGAAATCGGCGACCCGGGCCATCACCGCCATGCGGTAGTCGCGGCCCTCGCCCTGCACCGTACCCATCGAGTTCACCGCCCACAGCCCGTCGCTCGACTTGAACTGCACCCAGCCGTTCTTCAGGTGCACCTGCACCGTGCCGGACTTCGGCGCACCCACGCCCCAGGTCTGATCGTCCTGTACCTGGCCCATCAGGTCGTACACGAACTTGCCCTCGGCCGCGGTGAACGCGTCGGTGCCGCCCGTGACCAGGTAGTCCAGCAGCTGCACCTGATCGGACGGGGTGGTCCAGGTCCAGCTCCAGTCCGGACGGTTCGGGTCGCGGTGCGTATGGGACATTCGCAGCTCGTCCGCGAGCTGCTGGTAGGCGTCCGCGCCACCGGCGTAGGGCCAGAGCTGTTCTGCGGCGTCGTTGTCGGAGTGGGTGATCATTTTCGTGACCAGATCGGTGTTCTCCTGGCTCAGGGTGCTGTCGTCCGCGCGCGCCTGCCGCTGCGCCATCAGCGCGATCATCACCTTCACCATCGAAGCGTTCTGGCTGGCGTAGTCGCCGTTGAAGCTGTAGGTGCCACCGGAGCGCACGTCCCGAACGAACACGCCGAACTTGTCGCTGCCGCCGGAGACGACCTTCAGCACTTCGTCGAGTTGGCTGGTGATCGGACCGGTTGGCGATGCGGACGGTTTCGGAATGCTCGGCGCGCACCCGGCGATCGCCAGGCCCCCGGCGAGGGCGGCAGCGGAGGCGAGCAGTGAGCGGCGGCTCATCGAAGTCATGGGATATCCCTGGTCGGCGCGTGTGATCGCAGCCATCATGCCATTGAGCGGGGGGCCCGCTCGGTAGCCGCGATGCGGGCCAGGTCGGCCTCGCTGGCCGCGCCGTCCACCACGACGGCGGAGCCGCCACCCAGCAGCGGGCTGACCAGGGCCGCAGCCAGCGTGGCCCACGGTGTGGTCGGACGCACTAGGACGCGGGTGGGCTCGGGCGGCAGGTCGGCGAGTTGGGCGTGGGTGCGGGCGAGTCCGGCGTCCGCCCACGCCCGGTTCGTCTCTACGACCGGAGCCGCCCAATGCGCGTCCGGCTCGGCGAGGGCCTCGGTGGTGAAGTCGAGCACGCCGTCCGGGAGGTTGCATAGTCCGAGGCCCAGGGGGTGCAACGAACAGGCGATCGTGAGCGCGCCAGGGCTGGGCTGTGGGTCCTCCGGGCCGACGACGATCAGCTCTGCCTGGTCGGAGCTGCCGACCGCGTAGGCAATGCCGTGCTGCCAGGCCGCCAACGGCCAGACCAGGCTCATCCAGTGACCAGGATGGCTGGTGTTCAGCGATCCGGCGACCGTGCCTTCCACCCCGAGGGTGTCGAGCAGGTTCGCGGTCTTGTCGACCCAGTTCGCAAAGCTCTTCACGCTGAACTCGGTGCGCTGCCCGTCGGCCGGCCGATACCAGGTGAGCAACGGCTCCGAGCCGGCGCGCCGGACGCGGTCGGTGAGCGCGGCGATGATCGGGTTCTCCATTTCACCATGCTGCCGCACCGGCCCACGGGCCGACCAGCCCGACCATTTCGGGACAAAACCGCCGCCAGTCGTGCCGCGGCTGCCCCGACCGACGTTGGCCGGCCGCTGGCGCCAGCTCTGTCCCACAATCCTGGTCTGTGCCAGCGGACCGAGGCCGTAAGCTCCAGCCATGCGCTACGTGGTGATCATGGCTGGGGGATCCGGCACCCGACTCTGGCCGCTTTCGCGGCAAGGCACGCCGAAGCAGTTGCTCCCGCTGGTTCAGGGCAAGAGCCTGCTGCGGCTGGCGTTCGAGCGGGCGCTGGCGTCCGTGCCCGCCGAGCAGGTGTGGGTGGTCACGGGGGCGGCTTACGCGGACGTCGTGGCCGCCGACCTGCCCGAGGTGCCGGCAGGCAACATCCTCGGCGAGCCGATCGGACGCGACTCGCTGAACGCGGTCGCCTGGCCCGCAGCCGTGCTGGCCCGGCAGGATCCCGAGGCCGTCATCGCCCAGGTGACCGCCGACCAGGTGATCGAGCCGCCCAAGGTTTTTGCGGAGTGTCTGGAGACCGCGTTTGCCCTCGCCGAATCGGACGCCTCCGCGCTGGTCACGCTCGGGGTGGTGCCGACCAGCCCGCACACCGGCTACGGCTACCTGCAAAGGGGCGAGGCGATCGACGGTTTCCCGGGCGCGCATCGCGTGCTGCGGTTCGTCGAGAAGCCGCCGATCGAGTTGGCCGAGACCTATCTGGCGTCAGGTGAGTACTGGTGGAACGCCGGCATGTTCGTCTGGCGGGCGACCACCCTGCTCGACCAGTTGCGGCAACTACTGCCGGCCACGCACGCCTCGGTCCTCGAGTTGGCCGAGCATCCTGACCGGCTGGCGGAGATCTTCCCTGGACTTGCGAAGACCTCGATCGATTACGGCGTGATGGAACCGGTTTCCGGAGGAAAGGGGAGCGCGCATGTCGTGGCGGTCGCGCTGCCGATCAGTTGGCGCGATGTCGGTGGCTACGCCAGCCTGGCCGAGATCCTGGCCACGGACGCGTCCGGCAACGCCATTTCCGGTCTCAGCGTCGCTCTTGGCGCCAACGACAACGTGATCGTCAACGCTGACGAGGGCTCGGTGATCGGCCTGCTCGGCGTGAGCGGCCTCGTCGTGGTGCGGACGCCGCATGCCACCCTGGTCGCCCGCGCTGAGGACGCCGAGCGGATCAAGGAACTCGTGGCTGCGGTGACCGAGCAGGCGGGCGCGCAGTTCGCTTGAGCTTCTCGACATGCTGACCAACCGGCTGGTCAGCACGTCGAGGCCAAGACCTCAGATGAAGATGATCTGCGCGCCCTCCGACAACTCCATGAAGTCGGTCGCGCTGATCACGGCCTCCACACCTTCGTAGAGGTCGGCCTCGTTGAGCCGCATCATGTCGAACGACATCCGGCAGGCCCACATGTGGCCGCCCATCTCGTGGATCTGTTCCAGCATCTCTGGGACCGTCGGAATCTCCAGGTCGGCGATCTGCTTCTGCATCATCTTGGTGGCCATCTTGGTCATGCCGGGCAGGGTGCCGAGCATCGCCGGGATCGGCATGCCCGGCGCCTGAGTCAGGTGCATGGCAGTGTTGCCGAGCATCGTGAACTTCAGGTCGTCCATGCGTCCCTTGGTGATCATGTCGAAACCCCAGAAGGTGAAGAACAGGTGGGTCTCGATGCCCTCACCCAGCGCGGCCGAGCCGAGAATCAGCCCCGGGTAGGCCATGTCCAGGTTGCCCTTCGAGCAGATGATCACCAGCTTCCGCTGCGCCGGTGCGGCGTTCGGGGCGGGGCAGTCCGGTCCGCTGAAGTCGGGGACGATTGGTGCGTCGGTCATTGGTACGGCTCCTTCCGCGCTCACACGCAGCCCTTGGGCTTGGGCAGCCCGGAGATATAGGACATCTTCTTGGCAGGCTTGCCCGGGAAGAGTTCGAACAGTTCCTTGATCGGGAAGCCCCCTACCGTGCTGGCGCGCCGCAGCGTCGCGGTCTCGCTGCGCAGCGAGTAGTCGGCCCGCAGGAACCGGATCACTGCCCAGTGCGCATCGGTCAACTCCAGGCCGATCAGCCGGGCGAGTTCACCGCCAAGCTTCTCGTCCCACTGGTCGTAGGCGACCAGGAAACCCTCGTCGTTGACGTCGATCGGACGACCGGCGATCAGGGTGGTTGGCATCTCGCTCCTCAGAACTTCGGGATGATCGGGTTGGGCAGGACGGTGGCCGGGTCAGCGGTCGAGTCCACCCCCGGGCGGTCAACGTAGCCGCCGCTGGGTGCTGGCTTCGGCTTTGCCTGGGACGGGGTCGCGGCGCCCTTCGGCTTGGCCAGTGGGGCGGCTTTGGGGCGCGCTGGCGCGCTGCGTCCCTCAAGCTTTGGCTTCGCAGCCGGAGCCGCAGGACGCGGTGGCGGCGGGCTGGACGGCGCCCCGATGGACGGCAGCCCCGTGGCTTCGGCGCTGACCTCTTTCTCCACCCGCTTGCCGGCAAGGCTCATGTTCGTCGGGATCATCGGGATCGGCCGTCCGGGCAGCAGCATGTTCCAGTAGATCCAGCGGAACGCCAGCTTGCCGAGGTGGTTGAGATGGGTTTCCTTGAGCAGCTTGAACGGGCCAACCACCGGCAGCGGGAAGTTTCCCGTGAACGGCTCGGTGGTGTAGTTGAAGTCGAGCAACATGCCCTTGCGGTTACCTGATTCGATGAAGCAGTTCGCGTGACCGTCGAAGCCGTGGGTGGCCGGTTCGCCGCGATATTCGGCCAGGAAGTTGTGCACGAACACGTCCACTGCGAAGTGCGCGACCGATCCGGCCTTCGAGGTCTGCAGCGTGCCGGCATCGCCGAGCACGTAGATCTCCGGGTGCGCCAGGCTCACCATGGTGTGTTGGTCGCACGGCACCAGGTTCAGCTCGTCGCCGAGTTCGGAGCGGGCGATGTAGTCCGCGCCCATGTTCAGCGGCACGGTGACCAGCAGGTCGAAGCCGATCCGGCGGCCGTCGAACGAAACCAGTTCGGCCGCGTCGTTGTCGATCGATTCGACCGCGAAGTCGGTCTCCAGCGTGATCTGCCGGTCGGTCAGCGCTGTGGCGAGTTCGCGGGAGGCCACCGGCTTGGTGAACGCGCCGTCCAGCGGCGTCACATAGACAACCTCGGTGCGCTCGCGAATGCCGTGCTTGCGCAGCCAGTCGTCGGCCAGGAAGGTGAACTCCATCGGCGCCACGGGGCACTTGATCGGCATCTCGGTGATGTGCACCACCAGCCGTCCGCCGCGGAACCGGCGCATTGCGTCGGTCAGCGCCTGGGCGCCGGGCAGGCTGTAGAACTCATGCACCTTCTCGCCCCACAGCTTGCCCTGCATGCCCGGGGTGGCGTCCGGACGCGGGGTGACGCCGGTGGCGATCACCAGCACGTCGTAGCTCAGCGTCCGTCCGTCCGCGAGGTGAACCACCCGGTAGGCGGGGTCGACGCGATCGATCTCGGTAAGTACGAGGTCGACCCCGTCCGAGATGAACTTGTGCCGCGAGCGGACGATGTCGGACGTGTTGTAGATGCCAAAAGGCATGAACAGGTATCCGGGCTGGTAGTGGTGGGCATCGTCGCGATCCACCACCGTTATGTGCAGTTCGTGCTTGCCGAGGGCGGCTCGCAGCTTGTTGGCGATCATCGTGCCGGCTGTGCCGCCACCGAGGATGACCAGGCGTTTCATCGTTGAACTCCTGTAAGTAGGACTACCTACCACCATACCGGCCAGGGTATTTGCTTACGAAGTGATTCGGGAATCTGTAGTTGCCTTAGCGATGCAACAAATGGGCCCCGATCGGCCGAACCCGAGTGGTGTGAAAAGCTGGAACCTGCAAGCGCGCAGTCAGTATTGTTACGTTTCAAAGCAACCGAAAGGCCGATGATGACCGAGTTCACCTGGACCGAGTTGGACGAGCGCGCGGTCGACACCGCGCGAATCCTCGCCGCCGACGCTGTGGAGAAGGTGGGCAACGGTCACCCGGGCACGGCGATCTCGATGGCACCGCTGGCCTATCTGCTCTATCAGAAGGTGATGCGACACGATCCGGCTGATCCGAAGTGGGTGGGACGGGACCGCTTCGTGCTGAGCATCGGCCACTCGTCGTTGACGCAGTACTGCCAGTTGTTCCTGGCTGGCTACGGCGTTGAGGTGGACGACCTCGCCGCGCTGCGCACCGAGGGCTCCCTCACGCCCGGCCACCCGGAGTTCGGGCACACCGCCGGCGTCGAGTGCACCACCGGCCCGCTCGGCGCGGGCGTGGCGGACGCGGTGGGCTTCGCGATGGCCGCTCGCCGCGAACGGGCGCTGCTCGATCCGGCCACCCCGCTGGGGGAGTCCTCGATCTTCGATCGGACGATCTACTGCATCGCCGGTGACGGCTGCATGCAGGAGGGCGTCTCCGGCGAGGCGTCGTCGCTGGCCGGCGCGCAGAAGCTGGGCAACCTGATCCTGTTCTACGACGACAACCGGATCTCGATCGAGGGCGAGACCCAGATCGCGTTCACCGAGGACGTTTCGGCGCGATACGCCGCCTACGGCTGGCACACCCAACACGTGGACTGGACCGGTGGTGGCACCAGCTACACCGAAAACGTGCAGGCCCTCCACGACGCGATCGAGGCCGCCAAGGCGGTCACCGACAAGCCGTCGTTCATCAAGTTGACCACGGTGATCGGCTGGCCGTTGCCGACCAAGGCCGGCCACCACTCCGTCCACGGCGCCAAGCTGGGTGCTGACGAGGTGGCCGCGCTGAAGACCCAGCTCGGCTTCGACCCGGCCGCGAACTTCGCAGTCGAGGCCGAGGTACTGGCCTACACCCGGAAGCAGGCTGCCGATCGGGCCGCTGCGGCGAAGGCCGAGTGGACGCCCAAGTTCGAAGCCTGGCGCGCGGCTGCGCCGGCGCAGGCGGACCTGTTCGACCGGCTGGTGGTACGTGGCCTGCCGGACGTGCAGGGTGCGCTGCCAGTGTTCGCGCCGGGCAAAAAGTCGACCCGCGCCGCGTCCGGTGAGGTGCTGACCGCGCTGGCCGATGTGGTGCCGGAGCTGTGGGGCGGCTCGGCCGACCTCGCCGGTTCCAACAACACCACGATGAAGGGCCAGCTGTCCTTCCTGCCGCCGGAGCAGTCCTCGCACGACTTCAAGGGCGACTACACCGGCCGGACGCTGCACTTCGGCATCCGTGAGCACGCCATGGGCAACATCGTGAACGCGATCACCCAGTCCGGCCTGACCCGCTGCTACGGCGGCACCTTCCTGGTCTTCGCCGACTACATGCGTGGGGCGGTCCGGCTGGCCGCGCTGCAGAAGGTGCCTTCGATCTTCGTCTGGTCGCACGACTCGGTCGGCGTCGGCGAGGACGGCCCCACCCACCAGCCGATCGAGCATCTCGCCTCGCTGCGGGCGATCCCGGGGCTGGACGTGATCCGTCCGGCCGATGCCAACGAGACCGCCCAGGCCTGGGCCGCTGCGCTGGCCAATTCGGGCCGGCCGAGCGCGATCATCCTTTCCCGCCAGGATCTGCTGGTGGTCGACCGCGACCAGCCCGGGGTTGCGGCTGCGTCCGAACTGACGAAGGGCGCCTACACCCTGGTCGACGCCGACGGCGAACTGAAGGTCGTCCTGATCGCCACCGGTTCCGAGGTCGAGGTGGCCCTGGCCGCCCGTGACCTGCTGCAGGCCGAGGGTGTCGGCACGCGCGTCGTCTCGATGCCCTGCCAGGAGTGGTTCAGCGCCCAGTCTGCCGAGTACAGGGCGTCCGTACTGCCCGTCGGGGTGGCCAAGGTCTCCGTCGAAGCGGGCTCCCCGATGGGCTGGCGCGAGTACGTCGGTGATGCCGGCGAGATCGTCGCCATCGACCATTTCGGTGAGTCGGCAGCCGCCGGTGTGCTGTTCGCAAAGTACGGCTTCACTGCCGCGAACGTCGCCGAGCGCGCCCGCACCGCCCTCTCCCGGCTGGGCTGACCGCTGCCTCAACCCGGACAACTCAGCAGCAGCCCGAGACAACGGCTCACCGCCAACGGGCTGCTGCTGTTGGCGTCCGCGCTGTGGGGGTTCGCCTTCGTTGCCCAGCGGGTCGGCGCGGCGCACGTCGGGCCGTTCAGCTTCACCGCAGTCCGCTTCGCGCTGGGTGCGCTGGTGCTGCTGCCGATCATCTGGGTGCGCGATCGCGTCCGCGGTGTGCCGAGGGCCAAACGGACGGCGGCCACCCGCGCAGTGGTGCTGCCCGGCATCGCGTCCGGCGTGCTGATGACGATCGCGGTGAACCTGCAGCAGGTGGCGATGTCCGACACCCCGGCGGGGAACGCGGCGTTCATCACCGGGCTGTACATGGTGTTCGTGCCGGTGATCGCCGCCTTCCGTGGGCATCGCAGCAACCTCGCCACCGTGCTCGGCGTCGTGGCTTCGCTGGTGGGGCTGTACCTGATCAGCGTCAACGACGAGCTGACCATCGGACGCGGCGAGTGGCTGCTGATCCTCTCCACCGTGTTCTGGGCGCTCCAGATCCTCGTGATCGAGCACTTCGCGGGACGATTGTCGGCGCTGCGGTTCGCGCTGGTGCAATTCCTCACTTGCGCTGTGGTTAGTTCGGTCGTCGCGCTCCTTGCCGAGTCGGCACCCTTCGGTGGGCTCGTCGAGGCGGCGATCCCGCTGCTCTATGGCGGGCTCGTGTCGGTGGGCATCGCCTACACCCTGCAGGTGGTCGGTCAGCGGCACGCCCTGGCCACCCATGCCTCCCTGATCATGGCCACCGAATCGGTGTTCGGCGCGCTGGGTGGGGCGCTGCTGCTGAGCGAGTTCATGGGGCTGCGCGGCTACGCCGGTGCGGCCCTGATGATCATCGGGATCGTGGTCGCGCAGTTGGGGACGCCTTCTGCCCGGTCAGCCGATCCCGAGCCGCTTACTTCGTACACGTAACATTGGGGGTGCCCGAACCGAGAGGAATTCCAGTTGCCACCATCCAAGGGGCTGTCCACAACCGCAAAGATCGGTATCGGCGTAGGCGCCGGCCTGATCGCGCTGCTCGGTGGCGGTTACGTGGCCGGACACTTCCTTGCCGGTGAGAACCTTCCGGTCAAGTCATCGGTGAACGGCGTCCAACTCGGCGGGCTCAACTCCGCGCAGGCTGTCGCGAAGCTGGAGAAGGAGCTGGCCGCCGCGTCCGCTGCGCCGATTTCAGTGAAGGCCGGCGACGAATCGATGTCGCTGAAGCCTGCCGAGGCCGGGCTCGCCGTGGACTACGAAGCCTCGGTGGCGCAGGCCGGCGGCGGCTCCTCGTGGAACCCGGTGCACCTGTTGACCGTCTTGTTCGGTGGCGCCGAGCAGGCTGCGGTGCTCAAGGTCGACCAGGCCAAGCTGAACGCAGCCGTGGACGCGCTCGCCGCGAAGGTGGATGTCGAACCGGTGAACGCCGGCGTCGCCTATTCCGGACTCAAACCGGTGGTCAGCGATGCCAAGGCCGGCGTGGCCGTGGATCGGGCCGCCACCAGGGCTGCGATCCAGGCCGCCTACCTCAAGGCTGAGCCGGTGACCGCGCCGTTGGCCACCGCGGAACCTGCCGTCACCACCACCGAGGCTCAGGATGTCGCTGACGGCTTGGCGAAGAGCGCGATAGGTGAGGCGGTGACTGTCAGCGTTGCGGACAAGGGCAAGCTGAACCTCCAGCCGGCCGCGATCGCAGCCAGCCTCAAGTTCGAGCCCAAGGACGGATCACTGGTGCCTTCCTTCGACTCGAAAACCCTTGCCAGCCAGGTCGCCAAGCAGCTGTCCGGGCTCGGCTTGAAGCAGCCGAAGAACGCCGGCTACACGATCAGCAAGGGCAAGCCGAAGGTCGTCCCGTCCGTCGACGGTGTCGGAGTTGATCCCGAGCAGTTGGGTGCAGCTCTGGTGCCGGTGCTCTCCCAGGCGTCCGGGCGCAGCGCGTCCGTTGAGGTCAGCGCGCAACCTGCGGCGGTAACCACGGCCGATGTGGAGCAGCTCGGGGTCAAGAAGGTGATCGGCAAGTTCACCACCTACTTCCCTGGCACGGCTTACCGCTACAACAACATCGGCAAGGCGGCCAAGCTGATCAACGGCACGTTCCTGCTGCCGGGTGAGACCTTCAGCATGAACCAGACCCTGGGCAAGCGGACCACCGCCGCAGGGTGGATGGCCGGTGGCGCAATTGACGGCGGCAAGATCGTCGAGCGCCTGGGCGGCGGCATCTCGCAGGCCACCACGACCACCTTCAACGCGATCTATTTCGCCGGGCTGAAGGACATCTACCACAAGCCGCACTCGCTGTACTTCAACCGCTACCCGGTCGGCCGCGAGGCCACGCTGGACTGGGAGAGCGTCGACATGAAGTTCAAGAACGATTCCCCTTACGGGGTGCTGCTGCAGGCTTCGATCACCGGCAAGACCGGTAGTCAGGGCTCGGTCACGGTCAAGGTTTGGTCGACCAAGCGGTACACGATCAAGTCGACCACGCCGGTGCGTTCGAACTACCGCGCGCCCGGCAAGACCGTCTACGACGACTCCGATGGCTGCATCGCGCAGAGCGCGATGAGCGGCTTCGACGTGAAGTTCTACCGGCTCTTCTACGAGGGCGAGAAGCTCTTGAAGAAGGAGCCATTCAAGTGGAGCTACAACTCCCTCACCCCAGTGGTCTGCGGCAAGGACCCGGCCAAGAAGGACTGAGCCCGCCGCGCCGGCCCGGCTGGTCCAACTCTGTCGAGACCCTGCTCAGCGCCGACGTCCCACCATTGCGGGACAAAGCTGACACCCGCGGCGTCCGGATCACGTTTCGCGGCCCAGACCCGCTGGCTCGGGGCAGATTTGTCCCGAAAGGTCAGTCCAGTCGCGCCACCATGCCCAGGCTCAGTAGCCGCTCATGGTCAGCTGGATCGCCCGCAACCAGCAGCAATGAGCGAGCGTCACGATGCGCGGCCCACCACGCGAGCGCGATCAGGTCGGCAGTCGGTGCTGCCACCACCCATTCGCCGACATGCTCAGCCGGAGATGGTGGCGGTGCACTCGGCGGACTGCCCGGCATGGGTTCCCGGGAGTCAAGCAGATCGCTCAGCCGGGCGACGTAGTAGCGTCCGGACAATCCGGCGAGCCGGGCCTGCCGATCGAGTTCGGCCAGCGGCGTCCGCATCGGGTCGCGACCTCTGGCCACACCGACCGGACGCCACGCGTGCACCTGCGCCCAGGGCACCTGATGGGTTTCGCCACGCCGATCCTGCAATCGCAGCTCAGCAGCGCTGGCTGCCACCACGAACCCGATCAGGTCGCTGAAGTACCCGTCCGGACGCACCCGCCGCACGCTCACCCGACGACCGGGTTCTGGAAGCGCGCCGCCCACTCCGCCTCATCTCATCATGTCGGTTGTAGAGTGCTCCGAGTAGGCCAACTGTCTAGCTAGGAGCCGGTTTCATGACGTACGTGATCACTCTTCCATGTGTCGATGTGAAGGATCTCGCGTGCGTCGAGGAGTGTCCGGTCGACTGTATCTACGAGGGCAACCGCATGCTCTACATTCACCCCGACGAGTGCGTCGACTGCGGTGCCTGCGAGCCGGTCTGCCCGACTGAGGCGATCTTCTACGAGGACGACGTCCCGTCCGATCAGGCCGAGTACTACGACATCAACGTGCACTTCTTCGACGAGATCGGTTCGCCCGGCGGCGCGGCCAAGCTGGGTCCGATTGACGCCGACCATCCCACCGTCGCCGCTCTGCCCCCGCAGGCAGTGTGAGCAGGCTGGCCGGGCGGCTGCCCGACTTCCCCTGGGATTCGCTGGACGCGGCCCGGGCCCGAGCGGCCGCGCACCCGGACGGCATCGTCGACCTCTCGGTCGGCACGCCGGTCGACCCGACGCCGGAAATCGCCCAACGCGTGCTCGCCGACACGGCGGACGCGCCGGGCTACCCGACCACGTGGGGCACCCCCGCGCTGCGCCGGGCCATCATCGACTACCTGGCCGGGCGCTGGAGCGCGCGGGGGCTGGTCGACGACGGCGTCCTGCCTGTGGTCGGCACAAAGGAGTTGGTCGCGCTCCTACCCACGCTGCTGGGCGTCGGCGCTGGTCGGACGGTGGTCATCCCGACCACCGCGTACCCCACCTACGATGTCGGCGGACGCATCGCCGGGGCCAAGGTCGTGGCCTGCGACGACCCGGCCGAGGTCGCCGCACTCAAGCCGAGCCTGATCTGGATCAACTCCCCGGCCAATCCCCACGGCCAGATCCTCACCCCGCAGCGCCTTCGAGAGTGGGTGGCCGCGGCGCGCGGCGTCGGTGCGGTGCTTGCGTCGGATGAGTGCTACGCCGAGTTCGGCTGGGACGCCGAGCCGATATCGGTGCTGCATCCAGAGATCAATGGCGGCTCGCTGGCGAACCTGATTGCTGTGCATTCGCTCTCGAAGCGTTCGAACGCGGCGGGTTACCGCGCGGGTTTCCTCGCCGGCGACCCCATCCTGGTCAGCGAGTTGCGCGAGGTGCGTAAGCACGCCGGACTGATGGTGCCCACGCCCGTCCAGGCCGCGATGGTCAGTCTGCTGGGTGACCACGCCCACGTCGAGGAGCAGCGCGCGCGCTACCAGCGTCGCCGGGCCCGACTGCGTCCGGCGCTGGCGGCAGCCGGCTACCGGGTGGAGCATTCCGAGGGCTCGCTCTACCTCTGGTGCACCCGCGACGAGGATTGCCGGGCCAGCGTGGAACACCTGGCCGGCCTCGGCATCCTGGTCGCACCCGGAGACTTCTACGGCGACGCCGGACGCGAGTTCGTCCGGGTGGCGCTCACCGCTACGGACGAACGTGTTGCCGCAGCGGCCAAGCGATTGTTGGCCGCGGCCGGCTAATTCCGTCCGCTGGTCGGGTCTTTCGAGGCCAAGCCCTTCGCCGACCGCTTCCTGAGAAACTCATCAGATTCGGCGCGGACCACTTCCGTCCGGCCGGTTGAGGCCCATGATGACCCTGTGCGAAGGGTGTCCGTGATGATAACGCTGCTGACTCTGGCCGGCTGCGTTGCTACCGGTCCGGCCATCACCAGCCCACCGACCGCAACTTCGATTGCTCCGAGCGCAACGGGCGGGACGTCCGCCGAACCGTCCGCGCCGGCATCGTCCACCATCCCCGGCGAATACCGCGGTTCCTCAGCCATGCCGGCCGCGGACGGCGACCCGATGCTCTGGCCCACCATCGAACTCCGGGTGGTCACCGACTACGGCAGCCAGGCGTACGAGCGTTACGGCTTCGTCGACGTGAACGGCCAGCTCGTCGTGAAGCCGCGCTTCGACAACTACCAGTACTGCCCGGACGCCCACGGGCGCGCTGCCTTCGTCATCGGGGAACGCGGCGATCATCGCGCCGAAGTGCTCGACCTCACCGGCAAACTGATGCTGCGGACGCCGGCAGCGGACGCAGGCTGCGCCGGTTCCGATCACGTCGTCTTCACCGATGTGATCTCCGGAGAGACCGGTGAATACAACTCCGGGGTACTGCAGCTCTCGACTGGCCGGATCGTCGTGCCGCTGGCCAAGGATCGGCACATCGAGGTGGTGCAGGGCGAGATCGTCAACGTCTCCGACCCCGAGGGAGAGTACTTCCTCGACCTGAGCAGTGGCGCACGGACGCCGCATCCGGGCTGGCTGTGGTACTCCGCGCTGGAGCCGGGCGCGCCGGGGCTGCCGGCTGCAGCGAAGCGTCCGGACTACCAGTCCACTTCGACCTTCGGGTACGTCAGCCTTGCCGGGCAGTGGCTCGTGGAGCCGCGGTTCGCCGACGCCAACCCGTTCGTGGCCGGGCGCGCGATCATCGGCGACGGCACGTCCGAGACCCTGATCGATGCGGACTTCAACCCCGTGAGCGGGCCCTGGACCAGCATCACGGTTGAAACGGACGCCAACGATGCGCTGCTCGGCTACCACGTGTTTCGCGGAGAGCAGGAGGGGCTGCTCGGACCGGACGCGAACGTGATCCTGCCGGTCAGCCCGTCCCCGATCTACTGCAACCTTGCCGGCGCCTGCACTACGGTGTCGGCGGACGGGCTCGGCAAGCTGGTGCTGCTGCCCGAGCTGACTCGCACCGATCTGCCGGCCGGACTCACCAAGGCGATCAGCCGGGACATTGTGAGCGACTCGGTTACCGACCCGAATACCGACGACGATCTCCAACGGAACCTGACCAGGCTCCACTTCCTGGCCGACGGGCGCAGCGTCACGTCCGCAGGTTGGAGTTTCTGCGATCTGATCGGTACCGCCTGGGTGATGTGCGCGCCGTCCGTGGTCACCCTGCCCCCGGACGTTTTCGACACCCGGGGCAACCGAACCACGTTCCGCAGCGTTAGAGCTCTGGCGGCGGCTTCCGGCAGCGTTCCGGAGTATTACTGGGCGGTCGCCGGCCGGTATCAGGGCTTAGTGGACGCGACCGGGGCCTGGCGCTATCGGGAGAGCCGTTTCACCCAATTGGAGGATTGAGAATGCGTCATTTCCTGTTCGCGGCCACCGCGTTGGCGGTCGTCCTGTCCGGGTGCGTGGCTTCCGGGCCGACCCCGTCCGCCTCGGTGACTTCGCCGATGGTCCCGTCCGGGTCGACCACACCGAGCGCGAGTACCGAGAGCGCCAGCGCGCAGGCGGACTTCTCGTTCACCCTCGCGGACATGCCCACGATCGACGGCTCGACGGCGAACATCCCCTTGATCTCGCTGGCCATCCAGCGGCTGACCGGTGTCTCCGAAACCGATGCTGACAACGCCGTGAACACCAACGGGACGCCCGCAGCCTGGCGCAACCTCGTCGCCGGTGCGGTGGATCTGCTAGTGGTCTACGAAGCCGACGAGGCGGTCAAGGCCGAGGTCGAATCGTCCGGGGTCAAGCTCGAAGCCCATCCGATCGGACGCGATGCTCTGGTCTTCTTCACCAACTCCAGCAACCCGGTCGAATCGCTGACCACCAAGCAGTACCGCGATATCTACACGGGCAAGATCAGTAACTGGCAGCAGGTGGGCGGTGCGAACGCGAAGATCGTCGGTTACCAGCGCGCGGAGGAGTCCGGTTCGCAGGCCCTGCTGCGCAAGTATGTCGTGGGTCAGGCGAAGCTCACGAAGGCGCCGACTGATCGGATCACCGCGGAGATGGGCGAGATCATCGACGGTGTGGCCAGCTACGCCAACACCGGGAATGCGCTCGGCTACAGCGTGTACTACTACCTCGCGAACATGTATGCGGTCGACGGCATCAAGATGCTGGGCGTCGGCGGGGTGCAGCCGACCAAGGAAACGATCGCCGATGGCAGCTACCCCTACGCCAACGACTTCTTCGCTGTGGTCCGTGCTGATGAGCCCGCCGGCAGCCCTGCCCGCAGGGTGCTTGAGTGGCTGACCAGCGAAGCCGGCGCCCGGACGGTCGCGGATGCAGGCTACGTCCCGCTCCGCGCCTAGAACTTTCGGGACAAACCTGCCCCGAGTCGGCGAAGCCGGGCGTTAGCGGCCCGATCTGAGCAACTGGCGCCAGCTTTGTCCCGAAACCCGGGAGCACTCCCGGCGGCCGCTCAGAGGTTCTCGGGCTAGCCGAGAGTGTGGCCGACTTCGTCCCGCTCAGCGCGGCGTCGGCACGGCGAACTGCAGCTTCACCTCGGTATCGGACTTGGGCCCGGTTCCCACCCACTCGGCCAGGGTCCGGCTGGAATGGGTCCAGGAATACTCACCCAGCTGCACGGCCGCCAGCCCGAACTCGGCGGTGTTCGCCACCGCGATGTTGGCTACTGCCCAAGCATGAGTGGCGTTCGCAGCCGTCACGGTCAACTCGCCGCCGACAGCCTTGATGCTGACATTGTCGGCGCCGAGTGTCTTGGTGAGCAGTCGGCCCATCCCGTCGGGATCGGCAGTATTCGGCGCAGCGACCTGGCATCGGAAGGACGCCGGAGTCTCCCCGGTAAGGGAGCTCGCCAGCGTACGTGCGTTGGTTTCGTGGCGGCGGTACGCGTCCGGGTAGGCGCTGCGCTGCACGGCCTGCGCGACGTCGTTGATGTCCTTGTTTTCCCAATCGTCGATGCGCTCCATCGCCCGGTAGAACTCGCGGGCCGAGTACCAGGGGTCCATGATTTCTTCGATCGTGCCCCAGCCCTTCGATGGGCGTTGCTGGAACAGCCCAATCGAGTCGGCATGCCCGTAATCGAGATTGCGAATCCCCGACTCCTGGTATGCGGTCGCCAACGCGATGGACGCGGCTCGCGGCGCCAGGTCGCGCTTGATCGTCATGCCCGCGATGATCGACGCGTAGTGCGCCTGAGCAGGGTCGATGGTCGCGGTGTTGCCGCCGGCGATAGCCACGCAGCGGTCATCGATCGGAAGCGGTGCCTTGTTGTAGGTCGACCAGAGCACGACCCCGCCCGCGATGATCGCCAGCACGACGACCGCGCCCAGAACCGCAAAAAGGCTCGACCGCAGTCCCTTCATCGGTTCCTCAATTGGTGTGCAGGACCGAGTTCAACTCGACTCCGGTGCCAGCCCGCGTGCGCGCCTCGACCGTACCGCTGACCGAGTTCCGCCAGAACTGCAGGCCGTTCTGACCGCTCAGTTGAGCCGCCTTCACCACCGCGCCGCTGGACAAGGTCACCTTCGTGCCGGCCGTGACGTACAGGCCCGCTTCGACCACGCAATCGTCGCCGAGCGAGATCCCGACGCCGGACTCGGCACCCAGGAGGCAGCGTTCACCGATCGTGATCTGCTCCTGGCCACCTCCAGACAGGGTGCCCATGATGGACGCGCCGCCGCCGATGTCGGAGCCGTCGCCCACGACCACTCCGGCCGAGATCCGGCCCTCCACCATGGACGAACCCAGTGTCCCGGCGTTGAAATTCACGAAGCCCTCGTGCATCACGGTAGTGCCGGATGCCAGATGCGCACCCAGCCGGACGCGATCTGCGTCCGCGATGCGCACGCCACTCGGAACGACGTAATCGGTCATGCGGGGGAATTTGTCCACGCCGAAAACGCTCACCCGTCCGCGGCTGCCCAACAGGCCGAGCCGGACGTCCTCGAATCCCTCCACCGCGCACGGACCGTAGTTGGTCCAGACGACGTTGGGCAGCACTGCGAAGACGCCAGTCAGGTTGATCGTGCGTGGTGCACAGATCCGCGCGCTGAGCAGGTGCAGCCGCAGGTAAGCGTCGCTGACACCGGCCGGCGGTGCGTCCAGGTCGATCTCGATGAGCACCGGATCGAGGCGGACGCCGCGCACCTCGTCATCGACGAGCGCCGCAGCCACCAGCTGCTTCGGCGGTTCATTGGTGGTCGAGGCACCCAGGGTTGGATTCGGGAACCAGGTGTCGAGTACCTGGCCGGAGGCGTGGACGCTGGCCAGGCCCCAGCCGTGCGCGGGTCGGGTCATGCGCGCAAGCCTACCGGGGTGAAATTGCGGTCCGGACGCAGGGTGGTGCAACCGGACGCGGCCAACCACTAGCGGCCCTTCCGCAGTCCGGCGCCGGCTGGTTCGCGACGCTGGTGTGGCTGCGGGCTTAGGCTCTAGGGCCATGACCTTGGATCTGACCACAGACCTCGTGACGCTGCTGCGGCAGTTGGTGGATGTCGAGTCCGTCAGCGGCAACGAGGGTCCGCTGGCTGACCTGGTCGAGGCCGCGCTGCGGGGGCAGCCGCACCTTGCGGTCGTCCGCGACGGCGACACCGTCGTCGCGCGCACCGACCTCGGCCGCGCCGAGCGGGTGGTCATCGCTGGGCACCTGGACACCGTGCCGGTGGCTGGGAATCTCCCTTCGACGGTGGTCGGTGACCGGGTCTACGGCCGCGGCACCTGCGACATGAAGGGCGGCGTGGCCGTCGCGCTTGCCTGCGCCGCTGCGCTGGCGGCACCGTCGCGCGACATCACCTGGATCTTCTACGACCATGAAGAGGTGGCCGCCGAGGACAACTCGCTCACCCGGGTCGCACGAGAGCATCCCGAATGGCTGGCCGCCGACTTCGCGGTGCTGATGGAGCCCACTTCGGCGAGGATCGAGGGTGGCTGCCAGGGCACCCTTCGATTCGTTCTGCGGACTGCAGGGACGGCCGCGCATTCGGCTCGGGCATGGCTTGGGCACAACGCCATTCACGAACTGGCCGAGCCGCTGCGCCGGTTGGCGGGGTACCAGCCCCGGCAGGTGGTGGTGGACGGACTCACCTATCGGGAGGGGCTGAACGCGGTGGCCGTGAGTGGCGGGATCGCCGGCAATGTGATCCCGGACGCGGCCTCAGTCACGGTCAACTTCCGCTTCGCTCCCGACCGCGATGAGGCGGACGCGAAGCAGCACTGCCTGGACCTGTTCGAGGGCTACCGGCTCGAGTTCATCGATTTCGCGCTGGGTGCGCGGCCAGGCTTGGGCCGTCCGATCGCGCAGGAGTTTCTGGCCGCGGTGGGCGGGGAACCGTCCGCCAAATACGGCTGGACCGACGTGGCCCGCTTCGCTGCGCTAGGTGTGCCTGCGGTGAACTTCGGTCCGGCGGATCCGGGCAAGGCGCATGCCGACGATGAGTTCACACCGGTGGCAGACCTCTACACGTGCAGGGACGCACTGCTGCGCTGGCTGGGCTGAGCCCGCCGCGCCGCAGTGATTCTGAGCCAGCGCGGCAAGCGCCGCAGCGATCGCCGGCACCGACGGTGATCAGGTGGCCCGGCTTACCGCGGCTGGGCTGATCCGCCGACTGCTCGGCCCATCAACCGGTGCCGCCCACTGGCCGACTCCGGGACAAATCTGCCGCTATTAGCGCTGATCCGCCCGGATCTGGCGATCCGCGGCCGCTGGCGGCGGAGTTGTCCCAAACCGGCGAGCTGAACGATTTTCCACAGGGCCGAAGTTGTCCACAGATGGGCAGATCGCGTGACAGATTTCGAGGCGAGTTGCCGAAGGTATGGGCGTGATCGATCTAGCCGCACTACTCGCCGACCATGAAGGCATCCTGCTCGCCAGCCAACACCGGGCTCGCAAGTCGAGCCTGAGCCGCTGGTGCCTGGCCGGCCGCATCGTGCGAGTCCTGCCCGGCGTCTATGTGCATCCCGACGCGGCGGACGACCTGGTCACTCGCTTGCGGGCGCTCGTCGCCAGAGTTCCGGACGCGATCGTGGTCGGCGCAGCCGCGGCGAAGCTGACCGCTTGGCCGAACGAAAAGGTGGCGACGATCGAGGCAATTACGGCGACAACCCGCGTAGCCAAGCACGGGTACCGCTTCATCCGCAGACGAGTCGCACCGCAGCAACTCCGGCACCGTGGCCCGGTGACACTGCTCTGTGCCGCTCAGGTTGCCGTCGACTCTGCCGCCACGGACCTCGGCGACCGGATCGACCTCCTGCTTCGCAAGGGTTATCCGCCGGCAGAGTTCGAAGCTGCACTGGCCGCGAGCCCGAAACGCGCCGGCAACCGTGTCCGACGTCGGGTCGTGAACCGCTCGAAGACCCGGCCGTTCTCCAGGGCGGAGCGGATCCTGCACGACCTTCTGGACCGCCACCACATGCGTGGTTGGGTGGCCAACGACGCGGTGGTCGCGTGCGGCGCCAACTACGAGATCGACGTTGCGTTCCGTGAGCGGAAACTGGCCCTCGAAGTGGATGGCTACGAGTTCCACAGCAGCCGCGCGGCTTTCGAGGCTGATCGACATCGCAACAACGACCTCACCGAGGCGGATTGGACGGTGCTGCACATCACCTGGGCAATGCTGATGGCCGACCCGGAGCGGGTCATCGCCAGGATTCGCGCGGTGCTCGCCCGTCGGCGGAAGCGGAGGTCGCCACTAGATTGATCGTGTGAGCAAGCAGATCCGCACGCAGGGTCCGGTGATCCGGCGCCACGACCAGGTCCTCCCGACGACCACTGACCAGCGCCTGCTTACCAGCAAGGGTGACGGCGCCTGGGCGCACGCCGATCCGTGGCGGGTGATGCGTATCCAGGCCGAGTTCGTCGAGGGTTTCGGCACGCTCGCCGAGGTGGGCCCGGGCATCGGCGTGTTCGGGTCGGCCCGAACCCCGAGGCGCGACCCGATGTACACCGCGGCCTCCAGGATTGGACGCGGCCTCGCTGAGGCCGGCTACGCCACGATCACGGGGGGCGGTCCGGGCGTCATGGAGGCGGCGAACAAGGGTGCTCTGGAGGCCGGGGGAGTCTCCGTCGGCTTGGGCATCGAACTGCCCTTCGAGCAGTCGCTGAACAAGTACGTCTCGCTGGGAATCAACTTCCGGTACTTCTTCGCGCGCAAGGTGATGTTCCTGAAGTATTCACAGGGGTTCGTGGTCATGCCCGGCGGTTTCGGCACCTTCGACGAGGTGTTCGAGGCGCTCACCCTGGTCCAGACCCGAAAGGTCACGTCATTCCCGATCGTGCTCTTCGGCAGCAGCTTCTGGACGCCCCTGCTCGGCTGGCTGCAGGACCAGGTGCTGGAATCGGGCTACATCGCCCCAACCGACCTGCAACTGACCCAGGTGACCGACGACCCGGAGGAAGCCGTGGCGCTGGTCACCGGACCCGGGCCGAACGCGCGTCCGGAGTCTTCGGCGCACATGTCCTGACCAATGGTGTGTTCCTCAGCCGGGTTGCTGACCCGGTGAGCCACTCAAGGGACACCACTGGGTAGGCTGGCCGGCATGGAGTTGTTCATCTGGCTGATCGCGGTGGCGATCCTCGGCCTAGCCGCGGTGGCCGCCAGTGGACGGCTGGGCGAACTCCCTGCCACGGTCACCGACACCCCGACACCGCACGTTCCAACGGGGGATCTCACTGCCGCCGACCTGCGTGGCCTCCGCTTCGCCGTGGTGCCGCGTGGCTACTCGATGCAGCAGGTGGACGAGGTGCTCGAACGGCTCGCCGGCCAGCTTGAGCGCGCGCAGGCCGTGCCCGTAGATCCGCCAGCACCCCCGGCGTCCGAAGCGCCTTCGAACACTCCGTCCGCCTGAACCGTCCCTTCCGGGGCGCCGGTGCCGCAGCAGGCGTCCGGGGATGGAATAATGAGGGAGTTGGATCCGAACAGCCAGAAATTGAGGTATGTGATGGCAGCGATGAAACCGCGGACCGGTGACGGGCCGATCGAGGTCGCCAAGGAGGGTCGTGTGATCGCAATGCGCATCCCTGCCGAGGGTGGCGGTCGGTTGGTGATCGAGATGAACGCCACCGAAGCGGCTGAGTTGAAGACTGCCCTGGAGGGCGTCGTCGTAGCCTGACTCGTGACCAGTTGCGAAGAGGCCCCGGTGATCCCGGGGCCTCTTCGCATTTCTGGCCTCCTCCCGGGTTCGCGCCCGGGAGTCCAGGTCACTTCGACTGGTGATAGGCGATCGCCCGCTCGTAGACCGCTACGGTCTCCTGCGCGATCTTCTCCCACGAGAACTCGTCGATGCAGCGCTGGCGCCCGGCCACGCCATACCTCCTCGCCAACGCAGGGTCACGGGTGATCCGGTTGACCTGCTCGGCGAACTGGGCCTCGAAGTTGGCCACATACTCGGCATCGCCCGCTTGCTTCGGGTCGTAGGCCACGAGGGTGCCGGTCTTGCCGTCCACCACCACCTCGGGAATCCCGCCCACCGCGGACGCGACCACGGCCGTCTCACAGGCCATGGCTTCCAGGTTGACGATGCCCAGCGGCTCGTAGATCGACGGGCAGGCGAACACGGTGGCGTGGGTGAGCACCTGCCGGACGGAGGCTCGTGGCAGCATCTCCTGCACCCATTTCACGTTGCCGGACCGGGCCTTGCTGAGCTCAGCGAAAGCACCCTCGAATTCGGCGGCGATCTCTGGGGTGTCCGGCGCTCCGGCCAGCAGCAGCAGCTGGGTGTCGGGGTCGAACGCCTTGGCGGCACGGACGAGGTGTACCAGGCCCTTCTGCCGGGTGATCCGGCCAACGAAGACCACCAACGGACGGTCCCGGTCCACGCCGAGCGCGTCCACCACGTCTGTCCCCTGGTCGGGCTTGAACTCGTCGGGGTCGATGCCGTTCTTGACCACATGGACGCGGTCCGGGTCGAGATCGGTGTAGGAGGCGAGCACGTCACCCCGCATGCCGGCGCTGACCGCGATCACCGCTGCTGCGTCCTCGAAGGCGGTCTTCTCCGCCCAGGATGAGACCCGGTAACCGCCGCCGAGCTGCTCGGCCTTCCACGGGCGGTGCGGCTCGAGGCTGTGCGAGGTCACCACATGGGGGACGTCCCTGAACTTCGAGCCGATCAGGCCGGCGAAGTTGGCATACCAGGTGTGGGAGTGGATCACGTCCACGTCGCCGATCGCGTTGGCCATCGACACGTCCGCGCCGAGCACCCGCAGCGCGGCATTGGCGCCCGGTGGGAAGTCCTCGGCATGTGCGGTCGCACCCTCACGGGGTTCGCCCAGGCATTGCACCTCGACGCTCTCGGTGAACTTGCGCAGTTGGGGCACCAATTGCCCCACGTGGACGCCCGCGCCGCCGTAGATGTGCGGCGGGAACTCGCGGGTAAGGATCGATACTCGAAGTGCCATAGCGCGATCGTGTCACACAACGCGAGGCCCCGAAATGGGTTACGGATGATCCGTTCGGAGGATTCATCGAGCAACACGCGTGCGTTTTGAGCTGTTTTCTTGTGGTAGGTCTGCGGAGGTCCTAGGTTCGGTGCCATGACTAGTGGACCAAACGTTCTTTCGATTGTTCTCGCTGGCGGCGAGGGCAAGCGGCTGATGCCACTGACCGCCGACCGGGCCAAGCCGGCCGTTCCCTTCGGCGGCACCTACCGGTTGATCGACTTCGTGCTCTCCAACCTGGTGAACTCCGACCTGACCAAGGTCTGTGTGCTGACCCAGTACAAGTCGCATTCGCTCGACCGGCACATCTCCGTGACCTGGCGGATGTCGGTGCTGCTGGGCAGCTACGTCACGTCCGTCCCCGCGCAGCAGCGCACCGGCAAGCAGTGGTACCAGGGCAGCGCGGACGCGATCTACCAGTCGATGAACCTGATCAACGACGAGGACCCCGACTACGTGGTGGTCTTCGGCGCCGACAACATCTACCGGATGAACGTCGAGGACATGGTGAAAGCCCACATCGATTCAGGCATGGACGCGAGCGTGGCCGGCATCCGCGTCCCGCGGCGCGAGGCCAGTGCCTTCGGCATCATCGACGCCGCCCCCGACGGCAAGATCAACGCCTTCTTGGAGAAGCCGGCCGACCCGCCGGGTCTGCCCGATTCGCCGGACGAGTCGTTCGCGTCCATGGGCAACTACGTGTTCACCCGGAAGGCCTTCGTGGAGGCGCTCAACGACGACGCCGCGGTCGCCGATTCCAGGCATGACATGGGCGGAAACATCATTCCGGCCTTCGTCTCGTCCGGACGCGCACAGGTCTACGACTTCACCCTCAACAACGTTCCCGGTTCCACGGAGAAGGACCGCAACTACTGGCGGGACGTGGGCACCATTGAGGCCTACCACGCGGCGCACATGGATCTGGTCTCGGTCGAGCCCGAGTTCAACCTGTACAACCGCAAGTGGCCGATCTGGACGTCGCAGGCGCAGCTGCCGGGCGCCAAGTTCACCCTGCGTGGCACCGCTGAGGATTCGATCGTGGGGTCGGGCTGCATCATTTCCGGAGGCGACGTGGATCGCTCGGTGCTTTCGCCCAACGTCATGGTCGACAAGTGGGCGAAGATCGAGGAGTCGGTGATCTACTCCGGCTGCCGGATCGGGCGCAACGCGGTCATCCGTAGGGCGATCCTCGATAAGAACGTGATCGTGCCCGACGGGGTTGAGATCGGTGTGAACCCAGACCACGACCGCGCACGCGGCTTCCACGTCGAAGGCGGTATCACCGTGGTGGCCAAGAACATGGCCGTGCCAGGCAACTGGTGATCACCCGCACCTAAGGTTCGCAGCGGGCCGTCCGGCAGTCTGCCGGGCGGCCCGCTGTGTCGTCTGTGCGTGGGTAGGGCAGCTTCCGGGACATTCCTGTGGCCAGCGAGCCGGTATCGGCTTCAAACCGGGTTACGCCGCCGCTGCGGGCAGGTTTGTCCCGTTCCGGAATCCTGTGGTGGGCGTTACCGCTCGGCGTGACCCGAGCTTCAGCGTTTGACCGCGACCAGGAGGCCGTCGCCGATCGGCAACAGGGCTGGTGTGAAGGCCTCGTTCGTGGACACCGCGGCCAGAGCTTCGCGGATGATCAGCGGCTCGTCGTCGTCATTGCGCTCGTCGGCGACCAGGCCATGCCACAACGCGTGATGGAGTGCCAGAAGTCCGCCCGAACGCAGCAGCTTCTCCGCCTGTGCGACGTACTCGACATACTCCAGCGGATCACCGTCGATGAGCACCAGGTCGTAGGCGCCGTCGGTCAGCTTCGGCAGCACGTTGAGCGGTTGCCCCGCGATCAAGCGAACGCGACGCGTGGCCACCCCGCCTGCGGCGAGCACCTCGCGGGCAGCCAGTTGATGCTCCGCCTCGCCGTCGATGCTCGTCAGCACGCCGTCGGCGGCCATGCCGGCGAGCAGCGCCAGAGCCGATACGCCGGTCCCGGTCCCGATCTCCACCACCGTCTTCGCCCCGACCGCAGTCGCCAGGAAGGTCAGCGTGGTCGCCGCTCCCGAACTGATGCACTCCAGGCCGAGTTGTTTCGCGCGCTCGCGTGCGGACTCGGCCGCGTCCGACTCCGGGGCGAAGGCTTCGGCAAAGGCGATCGTGGCCGGAAGGGTCGAAGCGCGACCCGGGGTCTTCGGTGATGGATTCACGGCCTCAGCCTAGCGAAGCCATGTCCAGATGATGCGGGTGGAAACGGACTTGTGCGAAGGCTTACCTCTAGCATTGCGTCCCATGAGCCATGTGGTGAGTGCGGAGTTGGTCGCCAACGTCCTTTCGGTGGAGGTTGTGGCAGGGCAGCAGGTGCAGGCCACCGACCCGGTGGTCGTGCTGGAATCCATGAAGATGGAGATCCCCGTTCTCGCCGACGTCGCGGGCACTGTGAGCGAGATCGTGGTTCGGGTCGGCGACGTGGTTCGAGACGGCGACCCCATGGTCGTGATCACCACCCTTTAGGCTTGCCCCCATGACTGCGCTGCCTTTCGGTCGCCTCCAGACGGCCATGGTCACCCCGTTCAACTCCGATGGTTCGCTGAACCTGTCGGAGGCGAAGCGGCTGGCCGCACATCTGGTCGACGTTCAGGGCAACGACGCCTTGGTGATCAACGGCACCACCGGTGAGTCCCCGACCACGACGGACGCGGAGAAGCTGGCTGTCCTCGAAGCGGTGCTGGAAGAGGTGGGCGACCGCGCTCGGATCCTCGCCGGCGTGGGCACCTTCGACACCCATCACACCCTTGAACTGGCCCGGCAGGCCGAACGGGCCGGAGCCCACGGCCTGCTCGTGGTCACCCCTTACTACAGCCGGCCGCCGCAGGACGCGCTCGCCGACCACTTCCTCACCGTGGCGGACGCGACCACGCTGCCGATCATGATCTACGACATCCCGCATCGCGCCGGCGTTCCGGTCGAGACGGCGACGATGATCCAGATCGCTGCGCATCCGAACATCGTGGCCGTGAAGGACGCCAAGGGACAGCCGGTCGCATCGGCGCAGGTGATCGCTGCCACCGATCTGGCCTACTACTCCGGTGACGACGCGATGACCCTGCCGCTGCTGGCGGTTGGCGGTGTCGGCTTGGTGGGCACGTCCACCCACTTCACCGGGCAGGCCAGCAAGGCGATGATCGGGGCCTACGCTGCCGGTGACGTCGCTGGCGCGGTTGCCCGCTATCAAGCGCTGCTCCCCGTCTACCTCGGTGTGTTCGCCACCCAGGGCTGCATGTTGGTCAAGGCGGGACTGGCCGCCCGCGGCTTCGCGCCCGGGCCGGTACGCAAGCCACTGCTGGATGCATCCGCGGAACAGACTGCAGCCTTCGTGGCCATCCTCGATGCCGCCGGGCTCTGACCAACCCGGTTCTCGGTTCCAGCGATACCCTTTAGGACATGCCGTTCAACTTCGACATGTCCGAGATCCTGGTCTTGGTCGTGTTCGCAGTGATCCTCTTCGGGCCGGAGAAGCTCCCTGAGCTCGCCCGCAAGACCGGCCGGGTGCTCAACTACGTCCGCAACATCGCCAATGATGCGAAGGGCCAGATCGGCAAGGAACTGGGCCCGGAGTTCGAGAACCTGAGTCTCGCCGACCTGAGTCCGAAGGCGCTGGTCAACAAGCACATCCTCAACCCGGTGCAGGCCGAACTGGATCCGGTGAAGGCCGAGTTGGGCCCGATCAGGAGCACCCTGACCGGCGCCGCTCAATCTCCGGCCACCTTGGCAGCCACGACCACCGCTGGAAGCGCTTCAGGACGGGAGCCGATCGCGACCGTCGCCCCTGCGCCGGAAGTGGTCGCCACTTCGGCAGTGCCAGCTCGGCTGGCGCTCGCGGTCGCGTTCGACACCGAAGCCACCTGAGTCCGCGGGGTGGGTTCAATCCGCCGGAGGCGATAACCTGCCAAGCGTGACGCCAGCTTCGTCGATCTTCGTTTCGAGGATCAAGGGACTGCCCATGCTCGACCCCAACGGCGAGCAGGTGGGCAAGGTTCGTGATGTCGTCATCCAGAACCGTTCTGGAAAACGTCCGCCCCGGGTGAAGGGGCTAGTGGTCGAGTTATTCGCCCTGCGGCGGATCTTCTTCCCGATGGAGCGGGTGAAATCGATCGATGCCAACCAAGTGATCATCTCCGGCCTGGTGAACACGGTCCGTTTCCAGGTGCGGGAGCGCGAGGTGCTGGTCGTCGACGCGCTGTTCGACCGGACGGTGACCCGCGCCGGTGCCAGCCAGCCGGAAACCATCTTCGACGTGGCGATCAAGCAGAACCGGCACCACGACTGGGTGCTGGCCGAGGTCGCGCTGCGCGAGAGCAGCCGGCGTCCGTTCCAGCGCGGGCACGTGACCATCGTCGACTGGTCCGAGGTGCCCGACTTCATCGAGAAGCCGGCGCCGCGGGACGCCGAGCAGCAGGTGATGCGGCTGAGTGAGTTGAAGCCTGCGGACGTGGCTCGCGAACTCCACGACATGGACCCGCTGCTGCGGGCGGCCGTCGTGCAGGCGATGGACGACGACCGTCTGGCCGAGGCGCTGGAGGAACTGCCGGAGGACGAGCAGGTCGAGGTGATCGCTTCGCTGGATACCGAGCGTGCCGCCGACGTCCTGGAGGAGATGGATCCCGACGACGCTGCCGACCTGATCGCTGAGCTGGATTCCGAGTTGGCCGAGACGATTCTTGAGCAGATGGAGCCCGAGGACGCCAAGGACGTCCGCACGTTGCTGACCTACGACGCGGCCACCGCCGGCGGTCTGATGAACCCCGAACCGGTCATCCTGAACGCCGACGCCACGGTGGCGGACGCGCTCGCGGCCGTCCGTCGTCAGGAGATCACGCCGGCGATGGCAGCGCTGGCGTTCATCTGCCGGTCGCCGCTGGACACCCCGACCGGCCGCTACCTCGGTGCGGTGCACATCCAGCGGCTGCTGCGCGAACCGCCGTCCGTGCTGGCGGCAGGGCTGATCGACGGCGACATCACCCCGCTGACACCACAGAGCAATATCGCCCAGGTGAGCCGCTACTTCGCCACCTACGACCTGGTGTGCGCGCCGGTGGTCGACACCGAGCGTCGCCTGCTTGGGGCGGTAACCGTGGACGACGTGCTCGACCACATCCTCCCCAGCGACTGGCGCGGGGTACAGCTCGACCGGCTGGAGGTGAGCGATGGCTAAGCAGGATCGGCTGGATACGCCGGGGCGCCGCAGCGGCTGGATCCCGCGCATGCGGCTGGAGGATGACGCTTTCGGCAGCTTCGCCGAGAGCGCGGCGCGTTATATGGGCACCGGCCAGTTCATCTTGTGGATGTCGGTGTTCATCATCGCGTGGCTCACCTGGAACCTGGTGGTACCGGATGCGCCCGATCGTTGGCCCTTCCAGTTCCTGACCCTTGCGCTGTCGCTGCAGGCCTCCTACGCGGCACCGCTGATCCTGCTCGCCCAGAATCGGCAGGAGGCAAGGGACCGGGTCAGTGCCGAGCACGACCGTGAGGTGGCGGCTCAGTCCCGCGCCGACATGGACTTCCTGGCGCGCGAGATCGCATCCCTGCGAATGCGGATGAATGACGTGGCCACTCGTGACTTCATCCGCTCTGAACTGCGCGACCTGATGGTCGAGCTGAACGAGCGCGAGGAAGCCGAAGCAAAGTCCAAGCCGAGCTGATCGCGCCCGCGCGCGCCGCCGCAACGGGCTGCGCCCTAAGGATTGGGACAAAGCTGCCGCCATTCGCATCAAGTCGACGGTTACGGCCAAGAACCGCCGACGCGCGGCAGGTTTGTCCCATTCGCCGCAGCCCGATCCGCGGACGGGGCGCCGCCGGTTGGGCACCGCGGACGCTCGGTGGCTATCGTGGCGGTCATGTCCTCGCTTGTTGATGAAGTTCAGGCTGCTCTGGCGAAGGTGATCGACCCGGAGATCCGGCGCCCGATCACCGATCTGGGCATGGTGCAGTCCGTCGATGTGGCCGATGACGGCAGGGTCGCGCTCACCGTGTTGCTGACCATCGCCGGCTGCCCGCTAGCCTCCACGATCGAGGCCGACGTCAACGAAGCGGTGCTGTCGGTACCGGGCGTAAGCGCGGTCGACCTCACGCTTGGCACCATGAGCGACGAGCAGCGCGCCGAGCTGAAGCGGACGCTGCGTGGTCACGACGACCGCGAGATCCCGTTCAGCAAGCCTGATTCGCTGACCCAGGTGATCCTGGTCGCCTCCGGCAAGGGCGGCGTGGGCAAGAGCTCGGTCACGGTGAACCTGGCGATGGCGCTCGCGGCGAAGGGCAAAAGCGTCGGCGTGCTGGACGCGGACATCTACGGACACTCCGTGCCGCAGATGCTCGGCCTGATGGACGCGTCCCCGACCTCGGTGGACGGCATGATCATGCCGGTGCCTTCGATGGGCCTGCGGGTGATCTCTATCGGCATGCTCAAGAGCAGCCGCGACCAGGTGATCGCCTGGCGCGGCCCGATTCTCGACCGGGCGTTGCAACAGTTCCTGGCCGACGTGTACTGGGGCGACCTCGACTTCCTGGTGGTGGACCTGCCCCCCGGCACCGGCGATGTCGCGCTGTCGCTCGGTCAGAAGCTGCCCAACGCCGAGGTGCTCGTGGTGACCACCCCGCAGCAGGCATCGGCAGAGGTTGCCGAACGGGCCGGCACGATGGCCTCGATGCTGGAGCAGAAGGTGATCGGCGTGGTCGAGAACATGGCGTTCCTCGACCTCGCCTGCCCGCACTGCGGCCAGAACCACCGCGTGGACGTCTTCGGCAGCGGGGGTGGCAGCGAGGTTGCCGGGACGCTCAGCACCCGGCTCGGCTACGAGGTGCCGCTGCTTGCCGAGATACCGATCGACCCGCAACTCGCCGCGGGTGGCGATCTCGGCGTGCCCTTGGTAGCCACCGGGCCGGAGCGGCCAGCAGCGAAAGCCCTGCTCGCGCTCGCCGATCGGCTAGCCGGCCGCAAGCGAAATCTGGTGGGTTTCAAGCTCGGGGTCACTCCAGTCTGAACCCGCTGCCGCCACGGTGCGGTACGCACAGAAGTGCCTAGTCAAGTGAGCAAGGCCAGGGTCGTGGGTATTCCTCCTCACGAGCGTCCGGCTGCCCCGCACGGGGTGGCGGACGCCGGTTCGAGGAGGAACGATGAGATTCGAGCATAGGCGGTCCGGTAGCCGTTGGGCACCGGCAGCAGCCATCGCCGCAGTACTGGCGGTCGCACTCGCGGGTTGCGGACGGGCCGCGGACAACCCGAGCGCGGCCCCGGAACCGGCCGGAACGGTGGCTTCCGGCCCGGCCACGGGCGAACTGACCGTGTGGGCGATGGGGCGGAGGGCGAGAAGCTGCCCGACCTGCTCAAGGACTTCCAGGCGGCAAATCCCGACGTCAAGATCACCGTCACCCCGATTCCGTGGGACGCGGCGCATGACAAGTTCACCAGTGCGATCAGCGCGCAGAAGACGCCGGACGTGGCCATGATCGGCACCACGTGCATGGGTGAGTTCGCCGGCTTGGATGCGCTCGAACCGACGCCCGCGTCCATCGACAAGAGCAAGTTCTTAGCCGGCGCACAGGCCACCACCGAGGTGGGCGGCACGTCGTTCGGTATCCCGTGGCATGTGGAGACCAGGCTGGTCTACTACCGCACCGACCTCGCCGAGAAGGCCGGCTTCAGCACGCCGCCGACCGACTGGGACGGGCTGGAGGCCATGGCCAAGGCGATACGGGACAAGGCGGGCGCCAAGTGGGGCATCAATTTGCAGCCCGGCGGCACCGATTCCTGGCAGACCGTAACTGGTCGACTGGCTCGGCCAGCCCGAGACCCAGGTGAAGTGGTACCAGCTTTCCACTGACCTCCCGTCCGTCACAGCGGCCTGGCAGGACCCGGCGCTGCAGTCCGATCAGAAGCTGGCCACCTTCGGCAAGCAATTGGAGACCGCGGTGGCACCACCGTCTCCTAGACCCGGATCACCACCTACCTAGGCATCTTCACCGGTCAGACTCCGGCCAAGCAGTACTTCGCGCTCTGGCGCACGTTCCCGGAGACCTGCGACTGGTCCTGGCCCGAATCGCAGCCGGTGGGGGAGACCCGTACCTACCTCGGGCTGGACGCTTACGAGGGCGCCTATCGCTATCGAGGCATGCGGATCGTGCCTGGCTGGGGCGGCAGCAGGTTTGAGGAATTGATGCCGGACGTGTTCGTGCCCGAGGCGAAGTGGGCGCCCCGCTCCTGGAGAGTGAACCATCCGCTGCACGTGCGCGCCCAGCGTGAGCACGGGCTACTGGAGGCCGGCTACGGCATCTGGGGATTCTCGCCGTCCTCGAACCCGGCCGGTGGCTACCGCCAGTACGGCGTGGACGCGCTCGGGCTCAATCCGGAGGGCTACTTCTCCGAGCAGGAAAGCACCAACGTGGACGACGGCTTCGGCACCTGCCGGACGGGCGTGAACCCGACACCGACGTTCGGGGACGGGGTGGCCACCCCGCACGCGTCCTTCCTGGCCGTGCTCTACGAGCCTCGTCAGGCCCACGCCAACCTGCAGTTGCTGGCCGAGCTGACCCCGCACGGCATCCCGGTGACCGTCTCCACCGACCCCAGGCACTCGTTCTTCGAGAACGCCGGGGCTTCGTTCACGGCCCGCGGGCTGCCCCAATGGCCGGAGCCGATCGGGCTGGCCGCGCTGCACGATCCTGAGCTGGTTCGCCGGTTCGCCGAGATCGTGAACGCCGAATACCGGGCGCTGGGGATTCGCGCTGCGCTGCACCCGACCGTGGACCTGGCCACCGAGCCACGTTGGGCGCGGATCGCCGGCGCCTTCGGCCAGGATCCCGAGCTGGTCACCGAGCTGTCGCTGGCCTAGCTGGAAGGCCTGCAGCAGGGTCCGGTCGGACGCACCAGCGTCGCCTGCACCACCAAGCATTTTCCCGGCGGCGGCCCGCAGGCCGGCGGCGAAGACGCGCACTTCCCGTACGGACGCGAGCAGGTCTACCCGTCCGGGCACTTCGCCGACCACCTGCGTCCGTTCCCGGCACTGATCGCAGCCGGAACGTCCGCGGTCACGCCCTACTACGGCATGCCGATCGGGCTGGAGATCGACGGCGAGGCGATCGAGCCGGTCGGCTTCGGCTACAACCGGCAGATCCTGACCGGGCTGCTCCGCGAACGGCTCGGCTTCGAAGGCGTGATCTGCACCGACTGGGAGCTCGTCAACGACAACCACGTCGGTGACCAGGTGCTGCCGGCGCGGGCGTGGGGAGTCGAGCACCTCGACCCGTCCGGACGGATGGAGCGCATCCTCGAAGCTGGCGCCGACCAGTTCGGCGGCGAGGAATGCGTCGAGCTGCTGCTCGGGCTGTTCGAGTCGGGCCGCGTCCCAGAGGCCAGGCTCGACGAGTCCGTGCGCCGGCTGCTGGCGGTCAAGTTCGACCTCGGCCTGTTCGACAACCCATTCGTGGACGAGGATGTCGCTGAGCAGGTGGTCGGACGTGGCGACTACCTGGCGGCCGGGCTTCGGGCCCAGTCGGAGTCGGTGACCGTCCTGACAAACGCAGGCTTGCTGCCGCTCGCCGGGGGGCTGCGGATCTAGGCTTGGGGCTGGCAGCCGACGAGGTCGGCCTCGACTATGAGGTTGTGGAAACGCCGGATTCGGCCGACGTCGCGATCGTTCGGTTGCCGGCGCCGTTCGAGTCACGCTCGGACCTGTTCCTGGAGGCCTGGTTCCACCAGGGTTCGCTGGAGTTTCCACCCGGATTGATCGTGCGGCTGGCCCGGATCGCGGCGCATTGCCCGCTGCTGGTGGACGTGACCTGCGACCGTCCGGCGGTGCTGACGCCGCTGCTGGACGTGGCTGCCGCGATCACGGTGAGCTACGGCACCGGCGGCGGCGCCTACTTCGATGCGGTGACCGGGCGGGTGCCGCCCCGCGGCCGGCTGCCGTTCGACCTGCCCAGGTCGATGGCCGATGTCCGCACACACCCGGAGGACCAGCCAGGCTTCGACGACCCGCTGTTCGCGTTCGGCCACGGGCTCGGCTGACGGTGACCCAGCTCTTCGAGCCGGCTGTCTGAGGGCTGCAATAGGCTGGGGCCTGTGACCATCAACCGCGCCGCGCCCCGCCGCACGATCCTGGCCGTCCCGGGTTCGTCCGACCGCTTCATCGAGAAGGCCCGGACGCTGGCTGTGGACGCGCTCTTCCTCGATCTGGAGGACGCCGTCGCGCCGGCCGTGAAGGTCGAGTCGCGGCAGCGGATCGCCGCTGCGCTGAACAGCGGTGCCGGCTTCGCGGCCGGTCTGGTCACCGTCCGCGTGAACGGCTGGGAGAGCCCGTGGACCTACGGTGACCTGATCGAGGTGGTCTCTTCGGCCGGCGCGCGGATCGACGCGCTGGTGCTGCCGAAGACCCAGTCGGCCGCCCAGGTGCAGGCGCTTGACCTGCTGCTCACCCAGGTTGAGCACAACGCGGGCCTGCCGGTGGGCCGGATCTCGCTCGAGGTGCAGATCGAGGACGCAGTCGGCCTCCTGCATGTGAACGAGATCGCAGCGGCCAGTCCCCGGCTGGCCAGCCTGGTCTTCGGTCCGGGCGACTTCATGGCGAGCCTCGGCATGGGCGGGCTGAACGTCGGCGCCCAACCGGACGGGTATCCGGCGGACGCCTTCCACCATGTGCTGATGTCGATCCTCGTGGCCGCCCGCGCGCACGGGTTGCAGGCGATCGACGGCCCGTTCGTCGCGATCCGGGACGTGCCCGGCTTCCGGCGTTCGGCCGAGTTGAGCGCCGCTCTGGGCTACGACGGGAAATGGGTACTACACCCGGCACAGGTGGACGCGGGCAACGAGATCTACTCGCCCAAAGCCGCCGACTTCGAACGCGCGCAGCGAATTAGCGCCGCCTACGCCGAAGCCACCGCATTGGCCGGCGGAGCGGTGGGCGCGATCGTGGTGGACGATGAGATGGTCGATGAGGCCGGCGTTAAGCTGGCTGCCGCAATCCTGGCCCGCGGGCGGGCCGCCGGAATGGAGGAGAGCCGATGAGCCAGCCAGCCGTGAAGATGAGCAGCCTGTTCAAGCTGGAGTATCCGCAGTCGGTGGGTGTCTTCAACACCTACGACGAGGCCCAACAGGTGGTCGACCACCTCGCCGATTCCCGATTCCCGGTGGAGAACCTTTGCATCGTCGGGACAGATCTGCGCTCGATCGAACGCGTGCTCGGGCGGCGCAGCTGGGGGACGGTGATCGGTCAGGGCGTGCAGAGCGGCATCTCCACCGGCATCATGATCGCGCTGCTGATGTGGCTGTTCATGCCGAGCCAGAACGTACTGCTGATGACCGCTTACGCGCTGGTGATCGGCATCGTGGTCGGCATCGTGATGGCCGCGCTGATGTACTGGATGAGCCAGGGCAAGCGTGACTTCACCTCGGTCTCGCAGACCGTCGCCACCAAGTACGAGCTCCTGGCCGAGCACAAGGTGTCCGGCCAGGCCCGCGAGCTGATCGCCAACATGCCCGGCGCCAGGGCCGCCGCGTTCAACCCGGCCGGTGCTCAGGCCAGCGCGCAGACCGCTCCGCCGCAGCCGGGATACGAACCGGTCGGCTACCCACAAGGGCCTGGATACGGCCAGCACCCCTACGGCGGGCAGCCGTACCCGCAGCAGTACGGCGGCCAGCCCTACCCGCAGCAGCCCTACCAGCCCCAGCCCTACCCGCAGCCGCCGGGCGGATACCACCCGTCCGGCCCGGGCCAGTACGGGGCGCCGGACGTGGGCGCGGTGCCGCAACAGAGCGCGCCCATGCCCGCTGAGCCGACCCAGCCCGGCGAGACGAAGCCGAACCGTCCGGCCGAGTAGCCGCAACACGCACAAGGTGGACTGAACTCGTCGACCACGACGATTTCAGTCCACCTTGTTGGTTGAGGGCGGTGCCTGAGGCTGGAATTCAGCTGTCGGCCATATTGCCGGCGAGGAACTCGGCGTAGGCCGGCAGGTCGAGCTGGCCCGAACCGGAGACGCCGATCACGATGACCGGCGACTCACCGGCCTCGGTCGCAGCGCGCGCCTGCGCGATGGCGCCGGCGATGGCGTGGTTCGACTCCGAGGCGGGCACGATGCCCTCGGCTCGGGCGAACAGCACGCCGGCCTGGAAAGCGTCCAACTGCTTGACCGCGATCGCGTCCAGCAGGCCCTCGTGGTAGCAGTGGCTGACCAGCGGGGACATGCCGTGGTAGCGCAGGCCGCCGGCGTGGACCGGGTCGGGGACGAAGTCCGGCCCGAGGCTGTACATCTTCAGCAGCGGCGTGAGGTGAGCAGTGTCGCCGAAGTCGTACTTGTACTCGCCCTCGGTGAGCGAAGGCGCGGCCTTCGGCTCGCAAGCCACGATCTTGGTCTCGGAGCGGCCCTCAAGGTTCTCCCGGATGAACGGGAAGCTGATCCCGGCCAGGTTGGAGCCACCGCCCGCGCACGCGAACAGGTAGTCGGCCGGACGCTCGCCGAACAGCTTCAGCTGCAGCAGGGCTTCCTGGCCGATCACGGTCTGGTGCAGAGCGACGTGGTTCAGCACCGAACCGAGCGAGTAGCTGGCGTTCTCATCCTTCGCGGCCGCTTCGACGGCCTCCGAGATAGCCATGCCGAGCGAGCCGGTGGTGTCCGGGAACTGCTCGCGCAGTGCTAGTCCGGCCTCGGTCAACTCCGACGGGCTCGCGACAACCGAAGCGCCGAAGGTCTCCATCAGCACGTGCCGGTACGGCTTGCCCTCATAGCTTGAGCGCACCTGCCAGATGTCGCAGCTCAGGCCGAACACCTGGCAGGCAAACGCGAGCGCCGAACCCCACTGGCCGGCGCCGGTCTCGGTGGTCAGGCGGGAGCGACCGGCGAGCTTGTTGAAGTAGGCCTGCGGCACTGCCGAGTTGGTCTTGTGGCTGCCGACCGGGGACGCGCCTTCGTACTTGTAGTAGATGCGCGCGGTGGTACCGATGGCCCGCTCCAGCCGGTGCGCCCGGTAGAACGGCGACGGCCGCCACAGCCGGTAGATGTCATGCACTTCCTGCGGGATCTCGATCCAGCGCTCGGTGGAAGCTTCCTGTTCGATCAGGCCCATCGGGAACAGCGCAGCGAGGTCTTCGGGAACCAGGGGCTGCTGGGTGCCGGGGTGCAGGTGCGGGGGCGGCGGGGTCGGCAGGTCGGCAACGATGTTGTACCAGTGCGTGGGCATCTGGCTTTCATCGAGAACGACCTTCATCTGCTTCGGATCGGACACGCCTGCTCCTTCTCTGCTCACCTGGAAACGCCCCGCAGGGCAACGGAAACTCTAGGGCCCGCGCTCCAGTTCGGGACATTCCTGCCATTGGCTGGTCCTAACCCGCGGAATCGCCCACGACCACGCCACTGGCGCGAGGTCTGTCCCATTCGGGTAACGGGTGGGCCAAATGGGACAGACCTGCCGTCCGTTGGGGGCTGTCGCCGCCAACCCGTCTCTGGTTGCGACTAGCGGCAGGTTTGTCCCGTTCTGCGAATGATCGGGTCAGCCGATCAAGAATCAGCGCGCCCAAATCCCCGCGATCCAGGCCTCCACCGCGTCCGGATCGCGCGGCAACTGGTTCGACAGGATCTCGGCGCCGTCGGCGGTGATCGCGATGTCGTCCTCGATCCGCACGCCGATGCCACGGAACTCCTCGGGCACCAGCAGGTCGGTGCTCTTGAAGTACAGCCCCGGCTCGACGGTGACGACCATGCCCGCCTTCAGCTCACCGTCGCGGTAGTTCTCCTGCCGGGCGCTCGCGCAGTCGTGCACGTCGAGCCCGAGGTGGTGGGACGTGCCGTGCACCATCCAGCGCCGATGGTGGCCGCCGGTCGCCGGGTCGAGGGATTCGGCCGCGCTCACCGGCAGCAGACCCCACTCTTCGAGGTATTGCGCGATCACCGCGATGGCGGCTGCGTGAATGTCAGCGAACTTCGCGCCCGGGCGGGCGGCGGCGATCCCTGCCTCCTGCGCGGCCAGGACCGCCTCGTAGACCTTGCGCTGGGTGGGACTGAAGGTGCCCGAGACCGGCAGGGTGCGGGTGATGTCCGCGGTGTAGAGCGACTCGACCTCCACCCCCGCATCGAGCAGCAGCAGATCGCCCGGACGGATCTCGCCGTCGTTGCGAATCCAGTGCAGGGTGTTCGCGTGATCACCGGACGCGGCGATCGTGTCGTAGCCGACCGCGTTGCCCAGGTGGCGGGCATGCAGTCCGAATACACCCTCCACCCAGCGCTCACCGCGGCCGCGACGGATCGCCTCGGGCAGATCGGCCACTACGGCCTCGAATCCGACCGCGGTGTCCGCGCAGGCCTGACGCAGTTGGTCGCGTTCGAACGCGTCCTTCACCAGCCGGGCCTCCGAAAGCGCCACCTCGAAGGCCGCGTCGGTCTCCTTCGCGACGATACCGGCTTCGATCCGCAGCGACTGGACGCGATCGGTGATCGCCTGGTCGGCCTCGGCCAGCAGCCGGACGCTGGTGGCGCCGAAGTTCTTGGCCAGCGCTGCGTCAAACTCCGAGATCGGTGCGCAGGACAAGCCGGTCAGCGCGGTCATCTCGGCCAGCGACTCGCGCATGCCCACCCACATCTCGCCGTAGCGGGAATCGGCGTAGAACTCCGGGTCAGTGCGCGGTGCCCGCGGCTTGAAGTAGAGCGTGGCCTCGTGGCCGGCGTCGGTCGGCTCAAGCACCAGAACGGCGTCCGGCTCACGATCGGCGCCCAGTCCGGTCAGCCACGCGAAGGCCGAATGCGGCCGGAACCGGTAGTCGGTGTCGTTGGCCCGCACCTTGAGGCCGCCGGCTGGGATCACCAGCCGTTCGCCGGGGAACGCCTCGGCCAACGCTCGCCGGTGCGCAGCCGCGGACGCGATCGTGGCCAACGCCTTCGGAGCCTCGGCCGGGTTGTCCGCCCAGCCCTCGGGGATGAACGCCCGGAAAGCCTCCGAGAAGGGAGTCTGGCGGTTGGGCAAAGCGGCGGGTTCGGGTGCAGGCTGGTCGGTCATGGCTGGAATGCTATCCCCGTCGCTGGATGTCAGAACGGCACACTAGAGTCGGGTGCACAACTCCAGGAGGCTCAGATGAAGGCTGCCGCTACGGCCCAGCTTCGCTTGCTCGACTTGCAGGCCAACGACACCGCCATCGCCCAGTTCGAGCATCGGCGCAGGTCGCTGCCAGAGCACGCCGCGATCGCCGAGGCCAGGTCAGCCCGGGCCAAGTTGGCCGAGGCGCTGGTGGCTGCACGCACGAAGGTCGCCGATCTGCAGCTGGAGCAGGACAAGGCCGAAGCTGATCTGGTGCCGGTGCGTGAGCGTCGCGTCCGTGACCAGGAGCGTGTCGACGACGGCTCGATCACTGACCCGAAGCAGATCAACGCCATGCTCGATGAGATCGCCCACCTCGGCCGCCGGATTTCCGACCTTGAGGACATCGAGCTTGAGGTCATGGAGCAGGTGGAGGCCGCCACCGCAGAGCACGACAAGCTGGCCGAGGAGCTGAGCGAGCTGGAGAGTTCGGCGCGAGCGCTGATCGCGTCCCGGGACACCCAGGTCGCCGAGTTGGACGACCAGATCCGCGAGCACCAGGCCATTCGGGACGGTATCGCCGCCGAGATCCCGGCCGACCTGCTCGCGCTCTACGACCGCATCCGCGTCCGCGCGGGTGGCACCGGCGTGGCGCCGCTGAAGGGTCGGCGCTGCGGTGGTTGTCAGATCGAAGCCACCCCGATCGCGCTCCAGACGTACGCGTCCGCGGCACCGGACGATGTGGTGCGCTGCGAGGAGTGCGAGCGGTTGCTGGTGCGCACCGGCGCTGTGGACGCCTGATGGCCCGAGCCCCGATCAAGCCGCGAATCGGCCCTCCGCTCTTCGAGATCGCGGACGCGGCGGCCAGCCCGTCCGCCGAGTCGAGCGGACGCCGGCTGGTGATCGAGGCGGACGGTGGCTCGCGAGGCAACCCGGGTCCGGCGGCGTACGGCGCGTTGGTGCTGGACGCCGAGACCGGGGAGGTGCTCAACTCCGAAGGACTCGGCCTGGGCAGGGCCACCAACAACGTGGCGGAGTATTCGGGATTGATCGCAGGCCTGGAGATGGCGCACGCCATCGACCCGAACGCGGCGGTCGACGTCCGGATGGATTCGAAGCTGGTGATCGAGCAGATGGCCGGGAACTGGTTGGTCAAGCATCCCGACATGGTGCCGTTGGTGGCCAGGGCGCGGCAGCTGCGTCCGGCCAGGGTCACCTGGAGCTGGGTGCCGAGGGAGCAGAACAAGGCCGCGGACGCTCTGCTGAACGCCGCGTTGGATGGGCAGCCGCGTCCACGTCGCTGAGGAGGAACCATGCCGAGTCGCCACCTGTCGCTGCGTAACAGCGAGCCGCCGGTCCTGGCCGAAGGGTTACGGCGGCTTCGAGCCAGTCTCGGGGTTCCGGGGGGCTTCCCCGCGGACGTGCTGGCCGAGGCTGAGGAGGCGGCCCGGCGTCCGGTCCTCCCCGAGCGCGACTGCACCGACATCGAGTTCGTGACGCTCGACCCCGAGGAGTCGATGGACCTCGACCAGGCCTTCCACCTGTCGCGGCGTGGCGATGGCTACCTGCTGCGCTACGCGATCGCCGACGTGGCTGCGTTCGTCACCGCTGGCGGCCGCGTGGACGAGGAGGCGCACGTCCGCGGCGAGACCCTCTATGCGCCGACCAAGCGGACGCCCCTGCACCCTGCGGCGCTGTCCGAGGGCGCGGCCAGCCTGCTGCCCGGCCACGACGCGCCAGCACTGATCTGGGAGTTGGCCCTGGACAGCTCCGGCGAAACGGTGGACACGAAGGTTTCCCGCGGCATGGTTCGGAGCCGGGCCAAGCTCAGCTACACGGGCGCGCAGGCCGATCTGGACGCCGGTCGCGGCGGCGAGCAGCTGGAACTGCTGCGCACCGTGGGCCAGTTGCGCATGGAGATCGAGGCCGCTCGCGGCGGGGTCAGTCTCTCGGTGCCGGAGCAGGAGATCGTCGCCACCGATTGGCACTGGACGCTGGCTTTTCGGGCGGCGCTGCCGATCGAGGACTGGAACGCGCAACTCTCGCTGGCCACGGGCATGGCTGCGGCGGCGCTGATGCTCGAAGCCAAGGTCGGCATTCTGCGCACGTTGCCGCCGGCGCGGGACAGTTCGCTGGCCAAGTTGCGGCGAACGGCGGCCGCCCTCGGTATCAAGTGGCCGGTGGGGATGGCCTATCCCGAGTTCCTACGCAGCCTGGACGCGTCCGTGCCCGTGGAAGCGGCGATGCTCAACGCCTGCACGCTGCTCTTCCGTGGCGCCGGCTACCAGGCGTTCAACGGCAGCGTCCCGGAGCTTCCCGAGCATGCCGCGATCGCCGCGCCCTACGCGCACGCGACCGCGCCGTTGCGCCGGCTGGTCGACCGCTACACCGGCGAAACCTGCGTGGCGATCTGCGCGGGCCGGCCGGTGCCGGAATGGACTGCGGCTGCGCTCCCGGACCTGCCGCCGCTGATGGCTGAGTCGGGACGGCGCGCCAAGAAGTACGAGCACGGGACGGTCGACCTGGTCGAAGCGATGGTGTTGGCGCCCAGCCTGGGCCGCACTTTCACCGGAACCGTTCTGGAGGTCGACCCTGAGGACGACTACGGCGTCCTGCAGCTGCCCGACCCGGCGGTGGAGGCGAAGATCCGGGGATCGGAACTGGTGCTCGGCGAACAGATTTCGGCGACGCTGGTCGCCGCCGACCTGCTGGCGGGAAAGGTGGAGTTCCGGGTGCTGCCCACCTGAGCGTCCGCGTCTGCACAGGCCGATCTGGGCTCGCCCAGCGACACCCGGGTCGGTGTGGGCCCTCGGAGCGCCGCCAGAGCGCCCTCTAGCTGCCAGGCGATCCAGTGGTCCCGTTCACTTCGGGACATTTCTGCCACTGGATTGCCTTCGGTCCAGCCAAGTCCGAGAATCTCGCCACTCGCGGCAGGTTTGTCCCGAAACCTGGGCGGGGCAAGTCGGCGCGGGCCAGCCAGACAGGCCGTTGGCGGTATCCTTGCGGCGGACGAGTCGGTTGGGTGATCGCTGCGTGAGCAGAGGAAAGTCCGGACTCCACAGAGCAGGGTGGTGGGTAACGCCCACCCGGGGTGA
>DAOPRQ010000009.1:0-42192 GCA_035349055.1 Propionicimonas sp. | reverse complement strand
CCCCCGGCGTGTTCCACTGGCGATCACCTGGCGGCTACCACTACCGGGTCGGACGCAACGGCACCTTCCGGCAAGGCAGTGACAAACTCAGCCAGATCCTTTGGAACGCCGACTACCGAAAACCACCTGACGGCTAGGACTTCCGCTGCGTGGCCAGTTCAGCGAGCTTGCGCAACCCTTCGGCGGCCGGGGCTGCGATCGGACCGTCCGCCAGCGCGTCTACAGCAGCGCGGGTCGCGTCCGCGATCTCGCGTTCGGTCGCGGCGAGCGCTCCTGATTCGGTGATCAGCTCGCGAGCCGCGTCCACCTCTGCCGCAGGCAACTCGCGTCCCAGCAGCCCGCTCAACTCTTCAGCCGCTCCGCTTGAAGCGGACGCCATCGCGTTCGCGATCAGCACGGTCAGCTTGCCTTCGCGCAGGTCGTCACCGGCCGGCTTGCCAGTCAGCGCAGCGTCGCCGAACACGCCGAGCACATCGTCGCGGTACTGGAAGGCCCGCCCCAGCGGCGACCCGTAGCTCGCCAGCGCGTCCAGCAGCGCGGCCGACCCGCCACCGAGAGCCGCACCGACCTGCAGGGGCCGTACTACGGTGTACTTCGCGGTCTTGAACTCGACCACCCGGCGAACCTCTGCAAGCACGGCTTCGGGCGAGCGTCGGGCATCCAGCGGCGAGCGCGTCTGCGCCGAGATGTCCAGGTACTGGCCGCCGGTGACCTCGGCTCGCACTGCAGCCATCAGCGGCTGGGCGGACGCCAGCAGTTCGGGCGGTGCGCCGCAGGACGTGAACAACTCCACCGACCACATCAGCAGCAGGTCACCGAGCAGGATCGCGCCGGCCCGACCGAAGTCCTCCGGGGCGCCCCGGCGTGCGGACGCAGCGTGCCGTGCGGCCAACTGAACGTGCGCCGCCGGCAACCCTCGGCGGGTGGCCGAGCCGTCCATCACATCGTCGTGCACCAGAGCGCTGACGTGCAGCAGGTCGAGGCTCGCCGCGGCGCGAATCACGTAGTCAGGAACGGTATCGCCGCCAACGGCAGCCAGATAGCCCCAGCAGCAGAACGCCGGACGCAGCCGCTTGCCTCCGGTAGTGAACGCCCTCGCCAGCTCGACCAGCTCGCCGATCTCAGGCTGGAGCGCGCTCAACGCGTCCGCCCGCGAGTCGATGAAACCCGCCAGCTCGTCGCCGATCGCGGCGCTCAGTTCGGCGGAGAGCGGGTCCGCAGCGTCCAGATTGACCACGCTCTGAGCCTAGACCGCTCGCGGACTGGACGCTGGCCTACCCTTGCCCCCATGCCTTCGTCGCGACCGCAGTCCATCGCCGAAATCCTGGCCGCTGGCGACCACCCGACGATGTCGTTCGAGTTCTTCCCGCCCAAGGACGACGCCGGTCAGGACCAATTGCTGGACGCGATCAGCGCGCTCGAACCCCTCCGGCCCGATTTTGTCTCGGTCACCTATGGCGCCAGCGGCTCCACCCGGGCACGGACGATCGACGCCACCCGCCTGATCCAATCCACCACCGGCGCGCTGACGATGGGCCACCTCACCTGCGTCAGCCAGAGCGTCGCCGAGTTGCACGGAGCGATCGACGCCTACACGGACGCGGGAGTGCGGCACATCCTCGCGGTGCGTGGTGACCCGACCGGCGGTCCGACCGCGGCTTGGGAGCGCCATCCCGATGGGCTGAACAACGCGACCGAACTGGTTCGGCTGGTCAAGGCCGCCGGCGACTTCTGTGTCGGGGTCGCCGCCTTCCCGGACGCACATCCGGAGAACCACGACTTCGAACTCGACGCCCGGGTGCTCGCCGAGAAGGAGCAGGCCGGCGCTGAGTTCGCGATCACCCAGCTGTTCTTCGACGCCGACGCCTACTTCCGTCTGGTTGACCGCGTCCGTGCCCTCGGTTGCCAGCTGCCGATCATCGCCGGGATCATGCCCGTGACCAACGTCCGCCAGATCGAACGCTTCGCGACCCTGTCGGGCGCCGATCTGCCGCAACCACTAGTGGCGAGGCTGCACGCGGTCGCGGATGATCCGGCCGCGGTGCGGGCGGTCGGCCTCGAGATCGCCACCGAACTATGCGACCGGCTGCTCTCCGGCGGCGCTCCCGGGCTGCAGTTCTTCACCCAGAACCGGTCGTCGGCCACCGCCGAGATCCTGGCCCGGCTACGCGAGATCGCGCCGCCAGGCACCTGACTGGCCGACATCGATGGTCACTAGGCGCTGGGTGGGCCGGGTGAGCGACACGTAGAGCACGCGGACGCCGCCAGGGGACTCCGCGACGATCTCGTCCGGGCCCACCACCACGACCGCGTCGTACTCCAGGCCCTTCGCAGTCAGCGGGCTGATGAAGCTCACCCGAGAGCCCTGCGCAGCGACGGACGGCAGCTCCGCTGCAGCCAGCCCAGCCAACCGGGACGGCGGCGCGATCACGCCGATCGTGCCCTGCACCTGACCGGCCAGCTCCGCCACCACAGCGTCCAGGCGCGCCGCGAGCTCATCTGGGCCGGCAGCCAACAGCAGCGGCTCGATACCGGTCGAGCGGACGGCGTCCGGCAGGTCGGCACCCGGGAAATCGCGGCGCACCACGTCCGCGGCAAGGCGGAACACCTCGGCCGGGCTGCGGTAATTCGTCGACAGCCGGAAGTTCCGGTGCGGCGCCGAACCGATCAACTCGGTCAGGGCCCGATCGGATTCCGCCAAGTCCGGCCACGAGCTCTGCGCGGGGTCGCCGACGATCGTCCAACTCGCCTGCGAACCGCGCCGCCGCAGCATCCGCCATTGCATCGGGCTGATGTCCTGGGCCTCATCCACCAGCACATGGGCGAAGGTGTCGTGCGGATCGGCGTGCGGATCGACCTCACGATGGTCGCGCAGCCGGTCGGCGGTGGTCACCACCTCGTTGATCTCGGTGCCGTCCGGCAGGAACACCAGGGGCTCTTCGGTCTCGTCGTGGGCGACCGGGCCGAGCATCGCCACCAGTTCGTCCAGTAGCGCGACGTCGGCGACCGACCAATCCTCGAACGAAAAGGACGCAGCCAGCTCGGCCTGCTCGACAGCGTCCAGGATGCCCTCGCTCACCCGGCCGACGATCCGCTCGGACGCGAGCCGGCGCAGCACGTCCGTCGCGGTCAGATCCGGCCACCACGCCTGCAGGAACATCCGATAGGCGGCGGAATCGCTGACCAGTTCGGTCATCGTGTCCTGGTCCATCTCCAGTTCTGCGGGCAGCTGCGCGTACAGCGCGTCCATCACTGCGGCTTCGGCCTGGGCGCGGCCGGCGTTCGCCTTGGTTCGGGTGAGCACGTCCCGCCGGATGCGCGACAGCGAGGTCTCCGACAGGCTGAGCACCTCGCCCTTGACGGTCACCCGCAGTGGCGCCTGCTCGTGCATCGGATCGAGCCACGGCAGGTTCACCAGGCGCTTCAGCAGCGACACCATCCGCAGGCTGCCCTTGACGGTGGCCGCGGGGGCGGAGTCGATTCGGGCGGCCGTGAAGCCGAGGGTGTCCACCGCGACGCCGCCGATCGGCCGCAGGGTCACCGAGTCTTCGCCCAGGGACGGCAGCACCCGCTCGATGTAGTTCATGAACAGGCTGCTCGGCCCGATCACCAGGATGCCGCCGCGTTCGAAGCGGCGCCGGTTCGAGTAGAGCAGGTAGGCGGCCCGGTGCAACGCGACCACCGTCTTGCCGGTGCCCGGACCACCGGAGATCACGGTCACGCCCGGGTAATCGGCGCGGATCGCCTCGTCCTGCTCGGCCTGGATCGTGGCCACGATGTCGCGCATCTTGTGGCCGCGCGCCCGCTTCAACGCCGCCATCAGGGCGCCCTCGCCGACGATCACCAGGTCGTCGTGGGAGTGGGAGCTGTCCAGCAGGTCGTCCTCGATGCCCACCACGATGTCGTTGCGACAACGGAGGACGCGTCGGCGCACCACGTCCATCGGGTCGGTCGCAGTAGCGCGGTAGAACGGTTCGGCGGCGCGGGCACGCCAGTCGATCACCAGCGGCTCGTACTCGTCGTCGCGGACGCCGATGCGTCCGATGTAGCGGATCTCGCCATCGTTGTGGTCGAGCCGGCCGAAGACCAGACCCTCATGCTCCGCGTCCAGGACGGCGAGCCGTCGGGCGGCCTGGAAGGCGAACGCGTCCCGCTCGAAGAGCGCGGTGCCGTCCTCCTCCCGCACCCAGGTCTCACGGTCGGAGCGATAGATCTTGCGGCCCTGGGACGCGACCTTGCGGGCCGACTTGGCGGCCTTCGCCAAGTGCCGGTAGACGAGATCGACGTGTGCCTGTTCGACCGCCAGTTCCCTTTCGAGAGTGGTGGGGGGTGTCCCAACAGAATCCACTTGGTTTCCTCACGGCTTAGGTGCGCGACGGACAAGTCTACGCCGCCAGCCCAACCGCAGCCGGGAGTTGGAACAGGTTCGCACACCTGCCGGGGTGCGCATCCCTCAGGACGCCACCCCGAAGATCAGCGCGAAGAACGCCCAGAGCAGGATCATGAAGACGATCGCCGCACCGCCGATCAGCAGCACGGTTCGCGGGGTGAGTCGCGCCCGATGCGCTCTCGCGAAGTCCTTGCGGTACTCGGACGGTTCGCCGAGTTGCGTGAGCGCGGCCTGGACCGCATCGTCGTGCGCCAACCCGGACGCGCGGTGTTCCTCGTAGGCGCTGAGGGCATGCTCATACAGCTCGGACGTGGCGCCGGCCCGCTCAGCCGGGGCGGCGATGCCCGCCGTGGCTCGACTGGCGAAGGCATGTAGTTCGGGCACCTCGGGCATGGTCACTCCTTGGGTTGCGCATTCCGTCGCTGGACGGCGCGGATGCCCAGCCCGGCGGCGATGCCGAGGTGGGCGGGGATCAGGTAGTACGCGCTGAAGGTGGCCAGGTCGCCGATCGAAAGCGGGTAGGCCTTCACTGCCGAGCTGAACACCTGACACACGATGAACACCACCAGGCAGGCCAGGACGGTGACCCAGTCATAGCCGCGGCGGTAGCCGAGCGCGGTGCCCGCAAGGAACAGCAGCACGGGATAGACGAAGAGCGAAATGGTGAGGAAGAGACTCTTCTGCTGCGCGGAGTCCATGCCCGGGAACTCGAGCACCCCGATCAGTTCCCAGCTCAGCCAGCACAACGCGACGAACAGGACGTACGGCCAGCTGGATAGCACGCGGTTCATGTTCAGTTCCTCCGATTGGTTGCGTCATGGGGGATCTCCTCGCTGAGGACCGCCTCGATCGCGCCGGCGAACGTCCGCCATTCGGCGGTCCGCCGGGAGAGTGAGCGGACGCCGGCAGCGGTGATGGCGTAGTACTTGCGTTTGCGTCCGGTGTCGGCGACCCGCCAGTAGGCGCGCAGTTGGCCGTCCCGCTCGAGGGCGTGCAGCACTGGATACAGGGTCCCCTCGGAGAACTTGAACTCGCCCGCGGACGCGTCGTTGAGGGAGCGGATCAGCTGGTAGCCGTACATCTCGCCCTGGCTGATCAGGTGCAGCACCAGCAGGGGGATGGTCCCCTTCAATAGCTGCTTGTCGATAGCCACCGCGACTCCTTTGCCTCGAATACCAAGGTATCGTAATCCAAGGCATCGTGTCACTAGGTATAAAGAAGGCGTCGCAACGGCGCGAATCGCGTCTGCTGGGTGCAGTTTTCGGTTCGACCCGCGTGTCGGCGACAATCGGACGCGTTCTGCGTCGCAGCCGAGCTGTCGCCGCGATTTGGGGCGACTAGCGCTCCTGCCGTACGATTGACCCTTGCACGACCTGTGCTTGCACGCGCGTGCGCCCACACACAGCAACGATTGGGAGTAATGGCGAAGAAAGAAGGCGCCCTCGAACTGGAGGGAACCGTCGTCGAAGCCCTGCCGAATGCCATGTTCCGCGTGGAACTGGCCAACGGACACCGGGTTCTGGCGACCATCAGCGGCAAGATGCGGCAGCACTACATCCGCATCATCCCGGCCGACCGAGTGGTCGTCGAGCTCTCTCCCTATGACCTGAGCCGTGGTCGCATCGTGTTCCGGCACCGGTAGGCAAGTCCGCAAGAATCCACCACCAGTCGATCCAGTGGTCCCCGAGTCCAAGCGAGGGGCACCCCTGCGTCCGGCGATGAGTCAGAAAGTTGCTCGATGAAGGTTCAGCCGAGCGTCAAGAAGATCTGTGACAAGTGCAAGGTGATCCGCCGGCACGGTCGCGTGATGGTGATCTGCGAAAACCCGCGCCACAAGCAGCGCCAGGGCTGAGTACTACTCGGCCCGTCCAGCGCGGGACGCGGAACACCCACAACTGAATACTCCGCAAACGTGATCGCACCATCGCCGACGAGCTCGTCGATGCCACCCCCGGACGAAGGCCGGGGCCCATGCCAGGCGGCAAGGGGACGCATCACGCCAGACACCTTCGCGAGTCGGGGAACCGGCTCGGATTATTGAAAGGTAACCGCCTGATGGCACGCCTTATCGGGGTCGACCTGCCGCGCGAGAAGCGCCTCGAGATCGCCCTCACCTACATCTACGGCATCGGCCGTACCCGCGCCAAGGAGACCTTGGCCGCCACTGGCATCAGTGGCGACATCCGTGTCCACCAACTCACCGACGATCAGCTGGTTGCCCTGCGCGACCATCTCGAAGCGAACTACGAGACCGAGGGTGACCTGCGCCGCAGCGTTGCCGCCGACATCCGTCGCAAGATCGAGATCGGCTCCTACCAGGGCCGTCGTCATCGCATGGGCCTCCCCGTCCGCGGTCAGCGCACCCGGACGAACGCCCGCACCCGCAAGGGCAAGAAGAAGGCTGTCGCCGGAAAGAAGAAGGCGCGCTGACGCGCGGCCTAGGACAAGGATCCAGGAGTAACTGAATTGGCTACTGCAGGCCGTACCGCGAGCCAGAAGGCCGCGAAGAGCAAGCTGCGTCGTAAGGAAAAGAAGAACGTGGTCGCCGGTCAGGCGCACATCAAGAGCACGTTCAACAACACGATCATCTCGATCACCGATCCCACCGGTGCGGTGATCTCATGGGCCTCTGCCGGCACCGTCGGCTTCAAGGGCTCGCGTAAGTCCACCCCGTTCGCCGCCCAGATGGCCGCCGAGGCCGCGGGTCGCCGCGCCATGGAGCACGGCATGAAGCGCGTGGACGTCTTCGTCAAGGGTCCCGGCTCCGGCCGCGAGACCGCGATCCGTTCGCTCGGTGCCGTCGGTCTGGAGATCGGTCCGATCTCCGATGTGACCCCGGTGCCGCACAACGGTTGCCGTCCGCCCAAGCGCCGCCGCGTCTGAGCCCAGAGCCGAAGAGGAGATAGAACATGGCCCGTTACACCGGACCGATCACGAAGAAGTCCCGCCGGCTCGGCACCGACCTGGTGGGCAACGACAAGGCCTTCGAGCACCGTCCGTACCCCCCGGGCATGCACGGCCGAGGCCGCACCAAGGAGAGCGAGTACCTGCTGCAGCTCCGCGAGAAGCAGAAGGCCCGTTTCGCCTATGGCGTGCTCGAGAAGCAGTTCCGTCGCTACTACGAGGAGGCCCAGCGCCTCTCCGGCAAGACCGGTGACAACCTGCTGATCATCCTCGAGTCCCGTCTCGACAACGTCATCTACCGGGCCGGTCTCGCGACCACCCGGCGCCAGGCCCGCCAGCTGGTCGTCCACGGCCACTTCACGGTCAACGGCAAGAAGGTGAACGTGCCGAGCTACCGGGTGAGCGCCTACGACGTCATCGACGTCAAGGAAAAGTCGCTGAACCTGTACCCGCTCGTCGTGGCTCGCGAGACCCACAACGACAAGGTGGTGCCGGGCTGGCTGACCGTCCGTCCCAACAAGGGCCGGATCCTGGTGCACCAGCTGCCCGTCCGCGAGCAGATCGTCATCGACGTCAGCGAGCAGCTGATCGTCGAGCTCTACTCGAAGTGAGCTGAACCGGGCCTGGTGAGGGGCAAGAAGCCCTTCACCAGGCTCGGTCTCAACAACCGGCCGGGCGGTTCCCGGAGAATCAGTCACCGTCAAATAGCGGGCGGTGGAGAGGAAGAAACCAAGAATGCTCATCGCACAGCGTCCGATCCTTACCGAAGAGGTCGTCGACGAGTTCCGCTCCCGGTTCGTCATCGAACCGCTGGAGCCCGGCTTCGGCTACACCCTTGGCAACTCGATGCGGCGCACGCTGCTGTCGTCCATTCCGGGCGCGGCCGTGACCAGCATCAAGATCGAGGGCAACCAGCACGAGTTCTCCACCATCCCCGGGGTGGTCGAGGACGTCACCGAGATCATCCTGAACCTGAAGTCGCTGGTGCTCTCCTCCGAGGAGGACGAGCCGGTGGTGATGTACCTGCGCAAGGCTGGCGCCGGCGCGGTCACCGCTGCCGACATCGCCCCGCCGGCGGGCGTCGAGGTGCACAACCCCGAGCTGCACATCGCGACCCTGAACGACTCCGGCAAGATCGAGATGGAACTGGTCGTCGAGCGTGGCCGTGGCTACGTGTCCGCCGTCCAGAACAAGAACCCGGACGCCGAGATCGGCCGCATCCCGGTTGACTCGGTCTATTCCCCGGTGCTGAAGGTCACCTACCGGGTCGAGGCGACCCGCGTCGAGCAGCGGACGGACTTCGACAAGCTGATCGTGGACGTCGAGACCAAGGCCTCGATGAAGCCGCGGGACGCGATGGCGTCCGCCGGCAAGACCCTGGTCGAACTTTTCGGCCTGGCCCGCGAGCTGAACGTGGACGCCGAGGGCATCGAGATCGGTCCGTCCCCGGTGGACGAGCAGCTGGCTGCCGACCTGGCCCTGCCGGTCGAGGAGCTGAAGCTCACGATGCGCTCGTACAACTGCCTCAAGCGCGAGGGGATCCACACCGTGAGCGAGCTGGTCTCGCGCTCGGAGCAGGACCTGCTCGACATCCGCAACTTCGGCTCGAAGTCGATCGAAGAGGTCAAGCTGCGCCTGCACGAGATGGGCCTCTCGCTCAAGGACAGCTCCCCGGGCTTCGACCCGCTGAGCGCACTGTCCAACTACGACACCGACGTCGACTACGACGACTCGTACTGATCCATAGCCATACAGGAGACAACGAACCATGCCCAAGCCGACTAAGGGCCCCCGCTTCGGCGGTAGCCCGGCACACCAGCGGATCATCCTGGCCAACCTGGCCACGCAGTTGTTCCAGCATGGCAAGATCACGACGACCGAGGCCAAGGCCAAGCGGGTCCAGCCGCTGGCCGAGCGGCTGATCAGCAAGGCGAAGCGGGGCGACCTGCACAACCGCCGGATCGTGCTGCAGACCATCACCGACAAGGGTGTGGTGCACGTGCTGTTCACCGAGATCGCCCCGAAGGTCGCCGAGCGCGAGGGTGGCTACACCCGGATCACGAAGATCGGCCCCCGCAAGGGTGACAACGCGCCGATGGCCGTGATCGAGCTCGTCACCGAGACCGTCGAGGAGTCCCGCAAGGCCAAGGCCAAGGGCGCCGCCAAGAAGGCCGAGCCCGCCAAGGCCGAGCCGAAGGCTGCCACCAAGAAGGCCCCGGCGAAGAAGGCCGCTGCTGCCGAGGTCGAGGAAGTGCCCACCGAGGCCGAGGCCGCCGATGGTGCGGACGCGATCGGCGAGGTCGACGTGACCGCCGCTGGTGCGGTGGACGCCGAGGCTGCGGACGCCGCCGAGTTCGGCGAGGGCTCCTACGTGGGCACCGAGCCGCCGGCCGGCTACGACATCAAGGGCAACCGGGACTCGATGAAGTTCCACACCCCCGAGTCGCAGTGGTACGGCCAGACCGAAGCCGAGGTCTGGTTCAACTCGGTCGAGGCCGCTGAAGCCGCCGGCTTCGTCAACGTGCTGGCCGGTAAGGCTGAAAAGGCCTGAGCCGCAGAACGCAAGCACCGCCCGTCCCCAGCTCTGGGGGCGGGCGGTGCTTGCGTTTGCGACGGATCAAGCGGTGGGCGGCGGGCAGGGTTCACCAGCGAACGCCAGCCTGCGTTGTTCAACGCCAGCACCTGTGGCTGGTTCTCGGGACCGGTGGCTGGTTCTCGGCGACCAGGGTGCCTTGATCTCGGGCTCAGGACGGCAGCGAAGGATCAGGACGGCAGCTGCGTCCGGCTGAAGCCGAGGTGCGAGCGGCTGGGCGTCGGTCCGCGCTGGCCCTGGTAGTGCGAGCCGGCGGCGGCGCTGCCGTAGGGGTGCTCGGCCGGCGAGCTGAGTTGGAAGAAGCACAGCTGACCGATCTTCATGCCCGGGTAGAGCTTGATCGGCAGGGTGGCCACGTTCGAGAGCTCCAGGGTCACGTGGCCGCTGAAGCCGGGGTCGATGAAGCCCGCCGTGGAGTGGGTGAGTAGGCCGAGCCGGCCGAGGCTGGACTTGCCCTCCAGACGGGCGGCGACGTCGTCCGGCAAGGTGATGTGCTCGTAGGTGGCCCCGAGCACGAACTCGCCGGGATGCAGCACGAACGGCTCGTCGCCGGACGTGGCCACCTCGCGGGTCAGGTCGGGCTGGTCCGCGGCCGGGTCGATGAACAGGTAGCGGTGGTTCTCGAAGATGCCAAAGTTCCGGTCCAGGCGGACGTCCACACTGGACGGCTGCACCATCGCAGCGTCCCAGGGATCAAGGACGACCCGTCCGGCATCGATCTGGGCACGAATGTCACGGTCGGACAGAAGCATGCGGACGAGGCTAGCAGTGCGTCCGGGGACGAAGAACGGCCCTGCGGCTGAAGTGAGGGGAGGGGAGTCGCAGGGCCGTCGTCGGGTGGTTCAAGTCTATGCGCAGCCACCCCAAGGGCGGCTACCACGCTTTGCGTACAGCCGGTTGGCCACGGTGATCTGCTCGGCCTTGCTGGCCTTGTGTGGGTGGGACGCGAAATCGCGTCCGCCGACGCTGCGCCAGGTGGCCAGATTGAACTGCAGTCCGCCGTAGTAGCCGTTGCCGGTTTTGATGTTCCAGCGGCCGCCGGACTCGCACTTGGCGATCTTGTTCCACAGCTTCAGTCGGGCCAGATTGAGCGCCTTGCCCTTGGTGCCGACCTCGACGACCTGGGTCACCGGCGCCAGGAGGACGGTCTCGGCCAGCAGTTGCTTCTTCTTCAGCACCTCCCCGTTCACCGTGGTGACCTGATAGGTGCGCTCGGCCGAACCGGGGACGCCGGCGACCAGGACGTTCTTCACGCCGCGTGCCAGTTCCGGGTTCTTGACCTTCTCGACCTTGAACGGCACGGCTTCGGTCACGACGCTGGTGGACACCGTGATGCGGTAGATCCGTACCTTGGTGTGGCGCTTGAGCTTCTTCGTCACGGCGGGCTTGACCAAATCATGCTCACCAAGGGTGATGCCCAGCTCGGTGAGCAGATCGCCGACTGTGGCTGTGGTGGTCTCCACCTTGCGCTTCTTCTCGGCGCCGTCCTTGATCGTGACCTTCTTCGGCTTCGCCGGGACGGACACCGCGGGCGCCTGGGACGCGCTTGCCGCTGGTTCAGCGGGCGCCGCGACGGCCTCGACGGTCGGCGCGCCGCCGGCTAGCAATGCCAGGGTCAAGAGTGCGGTGGCGATGATCTTCATCGGAGTTCCTCCAGGCCGGGCGTCCCGGCGGGTCGGGTTACTGAGAAAAAGCTTGGCTGACGCTGAGAAGATAGTCAATGGTTTCTCAGGTTTGTGTGGCCATGAAGTTGTCACGGCCCTGCAACCAGGGGCCGGGGGAGGGGAAGGTTGCAGGGCCGCGGATCATGGGGGCGGGCAGGCCTACTCAGGCTGGTTCAGGCACAGCTCCAGGGCCGGGTACCGGCCTTCGCGTAGTAGCGGTTGGCTACGGTGATCTGTTCGGCGCGACTGGCCTGGTGTGGCAGGGCCGCGAAGTCGCGTCCGCCGTTGGCGTTCCAGGACGCGCGATTGAACTGGAGGCCGCCGTAGTAGCCGTTGCCGGTGTTGATGCTCCAGTTGTTGCCGGATTCGCACCTGGCGATGCGATCCCACATCGCGGCGCGGGCAAGGTTGATGCCTACACCGTTGGCGGACACCTTGGTGCCGACCTTCCGCACCTGGTCGACCGGCTTGGTCAGCACATCTTCGTTGACGACCTTTTTCTCGGTCACTTCGCCGTTCACCTCGGTGATGGCGTACGTGCGCTTCGCCAAACCGACCTTGCCGGCGGTGACGATGCGGGACTCACCCTTCCAGAGGCTGGAATCCTTCTTCTCGACGGTGTCGAACTTGACTGGCTCCGTCTTGACCTTCGTGGATACCTCGACCCGGTCGAGGGTGATCTTTTGGCCGTCGGTGATCGCAGCGTCGCCGGCGGGGGAGAGCTTGTCGTCCGCGTCCGCCATCAGATTGCGCTCGGCGAGAAGTTCGGCCACCGAGGCTGCGGTGGTGGTGAGCTCAGTCTCCTTGCCGCGCACCTCGAGGGTGACCTGCTTGGGCGTACTCACGGTGACCTCGAGACCGTCGCGCGGCACCGGGGCGGTGGGCAGTGCCGACATCTCCGACCCGGTGAGCTCACCCTGCAGTGCGGCGCTGGTGAGTGCGGCGTCCAGGGTGGTTGCGGTGGTGAAGAACCGACGCTCGGTGCCGTCCACCGTGAGGGTGACCGGCTTGTTGAAACGGACGTCGACCGCGTCGCCATCGCTGATTGCCGTGTCGACGGATGGGCTGACCTCGTCGCCTGCGGTCAGGGTGATGCCCTTCGCGGCCAGTAGGTCGCCCACAGTGAGGGCGAACGCGCCGCCGGGCAGCGACTCGCCATCGACGCTCACGCGGACGTCCTTGTGCAGGCCGGTGGCGATGGTGGCGCCACCAATCAGGAGCGTCGCGGATAGCGCCGCTGCGGTGATTGCCTTGTTCAAAACGAAGTCCCCCGAGGGTTGACGAGCAGTTTCCTGAGAAAAGTCTGCCTCAACCTGAGAGATGGGTCAAGTTCTCTCAGGATTTGCCCTCGGGGGGCCGTTGATTCAGGTCAGAAGATGACGACGGCGCGGCTCTTTGCCAGGCGGTCGGCGACGTCGGTCCAGTTGACGACGTTCCACCATGCCTTCACGTAGTCGGCCTTCACGTTCTTGTACTGCAGGTAGAAGGCGTGCTCCCACATGTCGAGCTGCAGCACCGGCAGCTGGCCGACCGGCAGGTTGTTCTGCTGGTCGTAGAGCTGGTTGATGTTCAGCCGCTGGCCGAGGGTGTCCCAGACCAGCATCGCCCAGCCCGACCCCTGCAGCGAGTTTGCCGCGGCCTCGAACTGGCCCTTGAACCCTTCGAAGCCACCGAAGAACTCGTCGATCGCGGACGCGACCTCGCCGGTCGGCTCGCCGCCGCCGTCGGGGGACATGTTCTTCCAGAAGACCGAGTGGTTGATGTGCCCACCGAGGTGGAAGGCGAGATCCTTCTCCAGCTTCGGCACGCTCGCGAAGTCGCTCTTCTCGCGGGCCTCCGCCAGCTTCTCCAGCGCCGTGTTCGCGCCGGCCACGTAGGCGGCGTGATGCTTGCTGTGGTGCAACTCCATGATGTCGGCCGAGATGTGCGGTGCGAGGGCGCCGTAGTCGTAGTCGAGATCGGGCAGCGTGTAGGCCATGGGATTTCCCTTCGTCGGTACTTTGCTTGTCAGGTCCAACCTGCCCTTAACTTGCCCTATTCCGCCAGTGTCGAACCCAAACTCACCGGTACGAAGTTTGCCTGTCTTGCGGCTCGGCGCAGCAGCCGCAGCAGCGGGACGCCGAGCAGGGTGATCAGCACCGCGTTAGTCAGCGCCCGGCCCAGGTTCCAGCCCATCGACGTCGCCAGGTTGAACAGGACGAAACGGTGCAGGTTTTCCAGCGGGGACGCGTCCGGGTTGAAAGAGAGCTGGGTGCCGTCGCCGATCGCGAACGGCCAGAACGAGAAGTCCATCAACCAGCCGTAGGCGAAAGCCGAGACCATGCCGTACGCGGCCAGCAGCCCGATCTCGATCCTCCCGGACGCCTTCGGCAGCAGTCCGGCGAACAAGCCGACGAAGCCGGCGCTGAGCATCTGGAACGGCAGCCACGGCCCCACGCCGGAGGTGATCAGCGCCGAGGTGAACAGCGTGATCGAGCCGAGCGCGAAGCCGAAGCCGGGCCCGAACACGCGTCCGGCAAGGATCATTAGGAAGAAGATCAGCTCGAAGCCGGCCGTCCCTGCGCTCAGCGGACGCAGGATCGTCCCGACCGCGGCCAGGACGCCGAGCATGGCCAGCGCCTTGGCGTCCATGCGTCCGCCGGTGAGCTCGGTGAGCACAACCGCCAACACCAGCGGCAGCACCACGGCGAACACGATCGGTGCCTGGGCCGCCGACATCGCCGAGGTGTGGCTGAGGAACAGCGGCCAGCTGAACGCCACCGCGCCCACCACCATCGCCACAATCAAGGCCGCGCTGACCCGTCCCGTGCTCGCCCTGCTCGAACTTTGCTCCCGAATGGGACTCCCGCTCCCGATAATTCGGGAGCGCGGGTCCCTTTCGGGAGCAAAGTCGTCGGTGGGTGCGTTCAGGGAGCGGACGTTGGTCATGCCAGCCCCTTGGCTACGTCTTGGGGGGTGAGCACCGGGACGGGCGCGAACACCTTGGCCATCTGCGGCGCATAGGCCGGTGACGAAGTGAGCAGGTCGCTGGTCGAGCCGGACGCGATCACCTCACCGTCGGCCATCAGCAGCAGCTTGCGGCTGGCCAGGGCGGCGAACTCCACGTCGTGAGTGCTGATCAGCACCGCCACCCCGGACGCGGCCAGCGCATCGATGATGCCGTGGAGTTGCGCCTTCGACTGGTAGTCGAGCCCGCGGGTGGGCTCGTCCAGCAGCAGCACCTGCGGTCGGGCGGTGAGCTGAATCGCCAGGACCAGGGCCAACCGTTGGCCTTCGGACAGGTCGCGCGGGTCGTGGTCGTCCGCCACGTCCGCACCGAGCCGCCGCAGGATCGCTCGCGCCGTGCCTGCCTCCGCCGAGCTCTCCCGGTCGGCCTGCTCGCATTCGGCGGCCACGCTCGGCAGGTAGAGCAGATCGGCTGCGGTCTGCGGCACCAGGGTGACCACGCGTCGCGCGTCCGCCGCGGACAGCTTCCTCGGGTCGGCCGCACCCACCCGGATCTCGCCGGCGCAGCTCAGGGCCCCCTGAAGCGCCCAGAGCAGCGACGACTTGCCGGAACCATTGCGGCCGAGCAGCGCGGTCACGTCGCCGCCATGCAGGTCGAGGTCGACCCCGCGGACGGCGCTGATCTCGCCGTAGCGAACCTCCACGTCGCGTGCGGTCAACGCCGGCTGGTCGTCGCTGGCAGCAGCCGGCTCAGTTGCGGGTGCGGCCAGCGACAGTCCAAGCGCCTGCACCTTTCGCCTAGCCTCGCGGACGCTCAACGGCACCTCGGCCCAGCTCAGGGTCCGGGCCAGTGCGGCCAGCGGGGGAGTGACGTCGGCGCTGCTGAGCACAGCGGCCGGGCTGCCGAGTTGAGCGGTACCGTCCCCGGGCAGCCAGATCATCGAGTCCGCAGCATGCATCACCCGCTCCAGCCGGTGCTCGGCGAGGACCACGGTCAGCCCGACTTCGTGCACCAGAGTTGAGATGGCCGAGAGCACGTCCTGGGCTGCGGTGGGGTCGAGCGCGGAGGTGGGCTCGTCCAGCACCAGCACCTTCGGATGCGCCGCCAGTACGGACGCGATCGCGACCCGCTGCTGCTGACCTCCGGAAAGCTCGATCAGCGGACGCCGGCGCAGGTCGGCGATGCCCATGACGTCGAGGGTCTCCTCGACGCGCTTGCGCATGGCCACCGGGTCGACGCCGAGTTGCTCCATGCCGTAGGCGATCTCGTCCTCGACGGTGTCGGTGACGAAGCCGCGCAGCGGATCCTGACCGACGTAGCCCACCACGTCCGCCAGGTCGCGCGGCCGGTAGCGCGCGGTGTCCCGACCGCCAACCACCACCCGCCCCTGCAGGGTGCCCCCGGTGAAGTGCGGCACCAACCCGTTCATCGCCCCTAGCAGAGTGGATTTTCCGCTCCCGGTGGTGCCGACGACCAGGCAAAGATCACCCTCGGGCAGCGTGAAGCTCACATCACGCAGGGTCGGCCGAGCCGCCCCAGCGTAGGTGACGCTGACGTTCTCGAAGGTGATCACGATCGGCTCACTGCCCGCAAGCCACGCACCCGGACATCGGTGCGCACGCTGCTCACTGCTGCGAACCGGCGCGGGATCGTCAGCGGTAGCGGCGCCAGCACGAAAGCGATCGCCAGCAGCATCGGCGCGGTCAACTCTGGCCACTCCAGCGGATCGGTGGACGGCCAGAGGCCCCCTCCGGTCGGATCGAGCCAGCCCGTCCCCATGACCACGGCCGCGGCCAGCAGGCCGGACGCGGCCACGCCGGTGGCTCGCCAACCCCAGGGATGCGGACGGTAGCGCGTCACCTGCAACCGGGTGCCGGCTGCGCGCAACCCAAACCCGGTGCCCACCAGGCCGACGATGAGCAGGGTCACCGCCAGCTCCCACAAAGTGGTGCTGAGTAGCAGGAACGCACCCAGGGTCGCGACCATCACCGAGAGCAGCATCACCGGCAGCGTGCGCTTGACCGGGAGCCCCTGGGTGCGGGCGAAGCCTCGCGACTCCATGCCGGCGGCCAGCGACATCGAGCGCTCGATCGCGTCCGCCAATACGGGAAGGGCGATCGCCCCGAGCGCGCGCAGCCCGGTGCCGGCGTCGCCGCGAAGCCACCGAGCCTTCCGGACGCGCTGGGCGCTCTCGATCAACTGGGGTGCCACGCTGAGCGCGATCACCACTGCCACAGACGCCTCGTAGAGCGCTGCGGGAACCGAACGCAGCGCCTGCCGTGGGTTGGCGAGGGCATTCGCCGCGCCGATGCAGAGCAGCATCACCGCCAGGCGCAGCGCGTCGTACAGCGTGAAAATGAGTCCTTCGAGCGTCACCGCACCGCCGAGCCGAATGCCGGCGGCCCATTCCGGCAATGGGATCTCCGGCAGGGTGAACAGCACAGTCTCGCCGGTGCCGCCGCCGATCAGCACCTGGAACAGCACCCGCATGCCGATGACGAACAAGCTCAGCAGCAGATAGGCCCGCACCGAGCGCGCCCACGGGGCCGAACTGCGCCGCAACATCACCACCACGACCATGGCGGTGGCGATGAGTGCGAGCAGCAAGGGGTTGGTGGTGCCACTGACGGCGAGCCCAATTCCGATCGCCCAGCACCACCATGCCCAAGGGTGCAGTGAGGTCAGCGGTGCCGTCCCTTCAGCCACCACCAGGCGCCGACGCCGGCACCGCCGGCCAACACCAGGCCACCGGCGACCAGTGCACCGACTGGGGTGCCGCTGGGTGCTGGTTCGATCGGGGAGTTGACCGTGCCCTCCGGCGCCGGGCTAGCCGCGGACGGCCACCCGGTCGGCTCACTGGGCGTGGCGGGCGGGGTCGTCGGCGCAGCACTCGCGCTGGGGGAGTCGGTGGCGCTCGGGGTCGCCGAACTGGTCGACGTGGGCGCCTTGGTCACGGTCTTGGTGGCCGTCGGCTTGGGACTGGGCTTGGCGGTCTCGGACGGCTTGCTGGTCGGCTCAGGGGTCGCCACCGGCGCGGACGGGGGGGTCGCGTCAGGATGTACCTTTCCGTCCGCCAACGCCTGGTAGCGCCAACCCTCGGCGTTCCCCTTGGTGGGGTGATAGCTGTTCGCGCCCAGATCGGAGTACTTCCACTCCGAGTAGCTACCGTCGTCGGCGCGGGTGGCCTGCCAGTACGACCAATACGCCTTGTAGATGTCGGGCTTGGTGGGCTTCCCGTCCAGCTTCACGAGCATGCTGTTCTCGAGGGTGGGCGTGAAGCCGGCGCTCTTCAGTGCGGCGGTCCCGGTGTCGAACTTGGTCGCGCACTGGGTGCTGATGCCGCCGAGTTCGCCGAAGTCGACGATCACCCAGACTCCGGAACAGACCTTCACCGACTCGGCCACTGCCGGCGTGGCCCCAACCATCGCCAGCGGGGCCAACAGGGCGATGAACATCGACGCCAGCAGCGAACGCTTCAATTCTTCACCTTCGCGGTCTGCGCTGAGCTCTTCGTCACGGTCTGCAGGCCGCTGCCCCTGGCCGTCACGACGACCTTCAGCCGCTTGCCGCGGTCGGCCTTGGCGATCTTGTACGTCGCCTTGGTTGCGCCCTTGATCGCCTTGCCCGAGCGGTACCAGCGGTAGGTGATCCGATCCGGAGTCGGCGTCCATCTGCCGGTGTCAACGGTCAGCAGGTTCCCGACTTTCGCCGTGCCTACGACCGTGGGAGTGGGGGACGAGAGGTAGGCCCGCGGCGGCTCCTTCGCCGGCGCGGTCTTTCCCGAGCCGCCGAATCGCCAGCCCTCGGCCACGTCCTTGGCCGGCCTCGAGGTGGTCGCGCCCTTGTCGGAGTACTTCCACTCGCCCCAAGTGCCGTCCGCGTTGCGGGTGACGTGCCAGTACGACCAGTACTTGGTGAACGACTTGGCGTCCGGTTTGGCCGGGAAACCGTGGATCTGCAGCACAAAGCCGTCGTCCTGCTTGACGGTGAATCCAGCGCTGGTCAGCGCCTGTACGCCGGTGCGGTACTTGGTGGCACAGCGGGTGGCGACCTGCCCGTTCCCCCGGTCGACGATCACCCAGACCCCGGCACAGCTGGTGGTCGATTTCGGCAGCGCCTTTGGCGCGGCCAGTGCCGGGACGCCCGGTGCCGAGACCACAGCAATCGCTGTGGCCAGGGCACCGGCCAGCCAGGCTCGGATCCTCATCGCTGTGCCCGCCGGGCGGCGTACCGTTCGCGGCGCACGATCAGCAGGACGCCGCCGAGCGCCACCGCCCCGAGGCCGGCCAGCCCGAGCGGTAGGGCGTTACCCCGCGCGCCGGTGTTGGCCAACTGCTCGGACTTCGCAGCCGCCGACGCCGACTCGGACGCTTCCCCGGTGTCCTCGGCGCAGATGTCCAGAGGCGCCGATACCGTAGCGAAGGTCACGCCGCTGAGCAGGTAGAGAGCGGTCGCGGTCGAAAGCTGGTTAGCTTCGGTGCCGTTCAGCGAGTTGGCGAAGGCTCCGTTGCGCAGCTGCTGGGTGCCCAGCCAGGCGAGGGCCTTGGCGGTATCGACGCCGTGCAGTTTCAAGGCCGATGCCAGCAGTGAAGTGCTGTCCACCGGCGAGTAGTTCGCCCAGTAGCCTTCGGCCTTCTGGCTGGTCGCCGCCCAGGCGACTGCCTTGGCCACGGCCGCCTTGGTGGCATCGGTCGGCGTGATCACCTCGCTGGACAGTGCGATCAGGGCCAGCGCGGTGGTGTCGGGATCAGCCGTGGCGCCGAAACCCCAGGCGCCGCTCGCCAGTTGCTGGCTGAGCAGGTAGTCGACCATCTTCTCGGTCGGGGCACTGCCGCTGCGGTCGAGGCCGATCATGGCCAGCGCGTGGCCGAACGCGAAGTCGGACGAGCCGATTCGGCCGCTCGCCTCGACCGCGTCCAGCACCCGTTTGACCAGGTTCACGCCACCGAAGTCAGCCGGATCGTCGCCGACCGCGGACGCGAAGATTGCCAGCTTGCCGGCCGCATACGGGCTGGTCTTGGAGTAGGCATCGGCCTGCTTGACCAGGTAGTCGCGAATGTCGCCCAGCGTGGTGGTGAAGTCACATTCCCGGGTGGCCAGGGCCAGGCCGACGTCCAGCGCAGCGCCTGCCCCGTCCCATTTCTTCGGGACGCTGGCGTTCAGCCACTTGGCTGCCGAGGTGACGGACGCGGTTCCGGTAGCGGGCGCCGTAGGCGTGGGGGTCGGAGTTGGGGTGGGCGTGGGCGTGGGTGTCGGGCTGGGGCTTTCCGCCTCCGGAACCTGCGAAAGCTCTGGGCATGAGAAGCCCGGGAGGTACCAGCCGATCGCGCTGCCCTTGGCCGGGACGGTGCTGGTGGCGCCGGTCTGGCTGGTGGCCCACGGGCCGATTACGCCTTCCGCGCTCACCGCAGCGGTGCACAGCGTCCACCACGGCCCGGTGTTCATGTTGAAGGGCTCGGGAGCACCGTTGATCTGTTCCACGAAGAAGCCGAAGCCGCTGTCCGAGCCTGCCACGGTGTAGCCCGCGCTCTGCGTGGCCACCACGGCGTCGGTGTGGGTCGTGGCGCACTTGATGGTGGCGCTCGTCGCGTCCGTTGGCTGGACGACGACCCAGACGCCGTCGCAAGCCTGCGGCGCGGCCTGAGCAGGGGTGGCGGGTAGGAGAGTGAGCAGTGACAGCGTGGCTGCAGTCCCGACAGCCAGCGCTCGTCGCAGGACGACCGACATGAAGATCCTTTCGCGCGGGCCGCTGGAATCCGGGCCAACTGCGCGGGTCCGGCTCCCCGCATGCCTCGACGGGTGTGTTGAGCCAGAACTTGTGCAGGCATTCCGACTTGGGCGATCTACTCGCCGTTACGGTTGCGGGTCAGTGCCGGACTCTCACCGGCTTCCCCTGCAAAGGTTCAGGTGGGATCAGCCTAAGGCATCCGGATGCGTCCGCCCACCCAAAAAAACAAGTGGGACGCCCGGGTGGGCGTCCCACTGTTTGCAGTTGGAAGATCAGGCCTGCGGATCGGCCGGCTTGTCGTCAACCAGGTGTGAAACGGCTGACTTGGCCTCGTCGGCGAGCTTCTTGGCGTTCTCGGGGAGGTCTTCGGCGAAGTCCTTCACGGCCGCGGTGGTGTCGTCGGCGAGCTTCTTGGCGTTCTCGGGGAGGTCTTCGGCGAAGTCCTTCACTGCCTCGACCGCGTCCTCGGTGAAGTCCTTGGCCGCATCGAAGGCGTCCTCGGCGAAGTCCTTGGCCTTCTCGCCGAAGTCCTTGGCCTTGTCGAGCAGGTCGCTGAAGAAGCCGCCCTCGGGCTCGGGCGTGATGTTCTCTTCGGTCATCGGGATCCTCATTCTGTGCGATGGAACGATCACGATCAGCTTAGGCCCCAGCCCCCGGTCTGCGGGAGTCTCACTGAGTTTCAATGACCACTGAAAACACCCGGAATCCCTTGGCGCTGGCCCGGCGTTCGCAGCGGTAGCCCTGGGTGTTCAGCCACGCCTGCAACGAGTCGGCGCCGAGGTTGCGACCCACCACGAGCCGGGCGACGCCGCCGGGCGCCAATCGGGGCAGCCAGGTGAGCAGCAACTCGTGCAGTGCGGCCTTACCGATGCGGATCGGTGGATTCGACCAGATCTCGTCGTAGCGCGCGTCCGGATCGGCCTGTTCGGGCAGCATCGGCCGCACCCGGTCGGCCACCCCGGCGCGGCCGGCATTGGTGGCGCACAGTTCCAGCGCGCGCTCGTTGGTATCGACCGCGTCCACCACCGCGTCCGGGCAGGCGGACGCGAGCCCGACCGCAATCACGCCGTAGCCGCAGCCGAGGTCGAGCAGTCGTCTGGCATGCGCCGGCGGGGTCGACTCGCGTAGCAGCACGGCCGTGCCGAGGTCGAGGCCGTCCGCGGAGAAGACTCCGGCCGCGGTGGTGAAGGCCCAGTCGGTGTCCCAGAAGCGCAGTTGTACTTCACGGAAGTTCGCGGGGCCGTCCGGGGTGTGGAAGTAGTGGCTCATGGGCATTCCTCTCCCAAGGTACGGACGGCGCGCGCGGCCTGAGCGCGGGCAGCCAGCTGGTCATCGGGCGGGTAGCCGACCTCTTCGAGCACCAGCCCCGCGGCCGGCATCACCGGGATGTCGCCGACTCGGTCCGGGCTGTGCAGCAGGCCGCTCAGCCAGGACAGGTCGCGACGGCCGCTGCCCACCTCTACCAGCGCACCAACCAGCGAGCGCACCATCGAGTGGCAGAACGCGTCCGCGCGGACGCCGATCTCGATCCGGCCGTCCGCCAAGCGCACGCCCTCCAGCCATTGCAGTTCGCGGACGGTCGTCGCGCCCTCCCGGGCCCGGCAGAAAGCCGCGAAGTCATGCAGCCCGAGCAGTTGCCGGGCGCCCGCGTTGATCAGCGTGAGGTCGAGTTCTGCCCGCACCGCCGCGGTGGTGCCCCGCAGCAGCGGATCCAGCGGCCCAATGTCACTCAACCGATAGGCGTACCGTCGCCAGATCGCCGAGAACCGCGCGTCGAACCCCTCCGGAGCCAGGCGGACGCGATAGACCGCGACATCCTCGGGCAGTGCCCGGCGCAATCGTCTGGCCAGGGTGGCCGCAACCAGTTCGGGTTCGGGCAGGTCCAGATCGAGGTGCGCCACCTGGCCACGAGCGTGCACGCCGGCGTCGGTGCGTCCGGCGCAGGTCAACACCGGGGGAGCCGGTAACCGCAGCACCCGGCCGATCCAGGTCTCCAGCTCGCCCTGGACCGTGCGCAAACCGGTCTGGCCGGCCCAGCCGTGGAAGGCCGCGCCGTCGTAGCCGAGGTCGAGCCGATACCGGGTCATACGCCAGCCCGACGGTAGGCGAGGTCATAGATCCGCCGGCCGGCGTCCAACCCACGCTGTTCGTACTTCGTTGTAGGACGTAATTCATAGCGTGGCGCCCAGCCGTCGCAGCAGTTGGCCAGCCCGGGGGCGGCGTCCAGCACTTCACGCATTGCCTCGGCATAGTCGGCCCAGTCGGTGGCCAGCCGCCAGGCCCCGTCCGCGGTCAGCCGGGACGCGACCACCTCGGCGAACTCCGGACTGACCAGCCGGCGCTTGTGGTGCCGGGCCTTGTGCCACGGGTCAGGGAAGAACGTCCACAGTTCGCTGATCGAAGCCGAGGCGAACACCGTGGCCAAAGCCTGGGCACCGTCGGCCAGCACCACGCGGACATTGGTCACACCGTGGCGAGCCAGCCGTCCCAGCGTGGACGCGACCGCGGGCGCGAACACCTCGAATGCCACCAGGTTCGCGTCCGGCATCGCTTCAGCGAGCGCGGTGATCGCGTGGCCGGTTCCCGAGCCGATCTCCACGCAGAGCCGGGCCTCGCGTCCGAACACCCGCGCCCAGTCGACGCTGGCGTCCGCCGCCACCGAAGTGCTGCGGGCGCCGGTGGATAGCGGCACCACCCAGGCGTCGTGGTGGGCGTCCCAGGCCCGCTGCTGCGACTCGTTCATCCGAGCGCTGCGCCGCACGTACGAGACCACATCGCGGTGGATCCGTTCGGCGGCAGGCATGGGCGTCACTTTAGCGGTCAGTCTTAAGGGTGAGATCAGGGTGCAGCCCCCTCCGGAAATGGACGCGAGCCCGCTTTCATTGAACCGTGCGAACGATTCTGAACCTCATCTGGCTCTTGTTCGGCGGCTTCTGGTTGGCTGTCGGCTACTTCTTCGCGGGCATCCTGGCCTGCATTCTGATCGTGACCATCCCCTTCGGGATCGCGTCCTTCCGGATGGCCGGCTACGCGCTGTGGCCGTTCGGACGCGCGGTGATCGCCAAGCCGAGCGCAGGCATCGGCTCGGGCATCGGCAATGTGATCTGGTTCCTGATCGGCGGTCTCTGGCTGGCCATCGGCCACGTGACCACCGCGGTGGCGCAGGCGGTGACGATCGTCGGCATTCCGCTGGCGATCGCCAACCTGAAGATGATCCCGGTGACCTGCTTCCCGTTCGGCAAGGAGATCGTGGACGCTCGCACCATGCCGCCGGGCGCCCGTCCGCTGCACAGCCTGTGAGGCCATAGGCTGGGCCGGTGGGCCAGTTCTTCGATCCGAACCTCTTCATCTCCACCGCGGTAACCCTCTTCGTCATCGTCGATCCGCCCGGTCTGCTGCCGGTGTTCCTCGGTCTCACCAACTCCCTTGACGAGAAGCTGCGCCGCCGCGCGGCCAACCGGGCTTCGGCGGTGGCGTTCGGCGTGATCGCCGGCTTCGCGCTGTTCGGCCGGCAGATCCTCGACTACCTGCAGGTCTCAGTGCCGGCCATGCAGGTGTCCGGTGGGCTGCTGCTCCTGCTGGTCGCCCTCGACCTGCTGATGGGACGCACCGAGGACCCGGTCAGCCACGCCGGGGTGAACGTGGCGATCGTGCCCCTGGGGACGCCGTTGATGGCCGGCCCGGGCGCGATCGTCGCCACGATGCTGGCGGTGCAGCGCGCGCCCTACCTGGGCGGCTACCTGACTGTGGCAGCCGCCCTGGTCGTGGTGATGGCGCTGGTCTGGGTGTTCCTGCGCTACGCCGGACTGATCCGCTCAGTGCTGCGGGAGTCGGGCACCGTGCTCGCGTCCCGGATCGCCGGTTTGCTGCTGAGCGCAATTGCCGTCCAGATGGTCGCGGACGGCGTCTTCGGCTTCATCGACGTGCACTGACCCGCAACGGGTCTTCGGTCAGTTCGCCTTGGTGTACTTCTCCATGAGGTTGGCCGGCAGCAGTTCGTAGCCATGGAACTCGCGGGTGAACGTGCCGGAGCCATGGGCGATACCGCGCAGGTCGATGGCGTAGCGGGCCAGCTCGGTCTGGGGCACCAGCGCGCGGATGATCGCCTTGTGGTTCTCCGAGTCCGAGCCGAGCAGTTGCCCGCGGCGTCCGGTCAGGTCGGTCATCGCGGCGCCGAGGTACTCCTCGCCGACGGTCACCGTGACCAGGTCGAGCGGCTCCAGCAGCGCCACGGACTTCGGGGTCGCGGCCTCCTTGATGGCCAGTGACCCGGCCATCTGGAAGGCCATGTCGGAGGAGTCCACCGAGTGCGCCTTGCCATCGAACAGGGTCACCCGAACGTCGACCATCGGGTAGCCGCTGAAGACACCCTTGTCGAGCTGGTTGCGAATGCCCTTCTCCACGGATGGGATGAACTGCCGGGGCACCGCACCGCCGACGACCTTGTCCACGAACTCGAAGCCGGCGCCGCGGGGCAGCGGCTCCACCTCGATGTTGCAAACCGCGTACTGGCCGTGGCCGCCGGACTGCTTGACGTGGCGTCCGAGCGCGGTGGCCTTCGCCACGAAGGTCTCGCGCAGCGGGATCTTCAGCTCCTCCTGCTCGACCTTCACGCCGTAGCGGTCGACCAGCCGGGCGGTCAGCAGGTCGGCGTGCGCCTGACCGGTGGTCCACAGCACCAACTGGTCGCTGCCGCCGCGATCCAGCCGGACGGTGGTGTCCTCGACCGCCAGCCGCTGCAGCGCGCCGGCGAGCTTGTCCTCGTCATTGCGGGTGGCCGCGCGAATCGCCAGCGGCAGCAGCGGCTCGGGCAGGTTCCACGGCACGACCAAAGCCGGCCGGTCCTTCGCCGAAAGGGTGTCGCCGGTCTCCGCGGTGGTCAGCTTGGGCACCATCACGATCTCGCCGGCCATCGCGGACGGACGGGGCTTCAACTCGGTGCCCACCGCGGCCTGGATCATGCCCACGCGCTCGTCGTTGTCGTGGTCGGGATGGGCGTTGTCTGGCTTCGGCCGGTGACCGGAGACGTGCACGACGCTTTCGGTGGTGAGCGTGCCGGAGAAGATGCGCACCATCGAAAGCCGGCCGGCGAAGGGGTCGGTCGTGGTGCGGATCACCTGCGCCACCAGCGGCGCGGACGGATCCGTGGCCGGGTTCGGCAGCGGGTCGCCGGACGGGGTGGTCGCGTCCGGGTTCGGGTGCAGGGACGGGGTCGGGAAGCCGTGCTCGATCAGCCGCAGCAGCTCCTCCACACCGACGCCGGTGTTGGACGCCACCGGCACCACCGGGTACAGGTTGGCGGTGGCGACGGCCTTGCGCAGGTCGTCCAGCAGGTAGTCGGTGTCGAGCTCCTCGCCGCTGAGGTAGCGGTCCATCAGGGTGTCGTCCTCGGCCTCCTGGATGATCGCCTCGATCAGCGGCCCGCGGTAGGTCTCGACGTGCGAGTCGTCGGCGGTGAGCTTGCGGTTGACCACCTCGCCGCCGGAGTAATCATGCTCCTCGAGGCTGAGCAGGCCGATGTTGCCGGCGACCACGCCCGGCGCGCTCAGCGTGGGCACGTGGGTGGGCAGGACGCCCTCGCCGAACTTGTCCTGGGCTTCGGCAACGGAGGAGTCGAAGTCGGCGTGGCCCGCGTCCAGCTTGGTCAAGGCGATGATGCGCGGCAGCCTGGCCGCGGCGCATTCATCCCAGAGGGTTACCGCGGCGCCATCGATCCCGTCCGCGGCCGAGATCACGAAAATGGCTGCGTCCGCTGCGCGAATCCCGGCGCGGAGTTCACCGACGAAGTCGGGGTGGCCGGGGGCGTCCAGCAGGTTCACCAGCACGTCGCCGGTGACCATGGAGGCCAGGTAGAGCTGGGCGGCGCGCTCGGCGTCCTCCTTCTCGCCGCGGTAGCCGGCGAGCCGGGCCTTGAGCAGTTGCTCGAACAAGGACGTCTTTCCCGATCCGGCGTTTCCGATCAGAACTACGTTGCGGACGTCGTCGGGACTGGTCACCTGCGCCGATGCTGCGCTCAACTTTGAACTCATGGGGACTACCTAACTACGGCCGACTAGGGCCTGCAACCGACTTCACCGGATTGCCCCCGGGAATCCTGCGGCGGGCGTGGGGCCCGCTGGTCGTGAGCGCTGGGTCTCAGCCGCGAGCCTCCATCGGGACGTACTCGCGCGTCCGATGACCGGTGTAGATCTGCTTGGGACGGGCGATCTTGTTCTCCGGGTCGGTGATGAACTCCTGGTACTGGGCGGCCCAGCCCGACGTCCGCGGAATCGCGAAGAGCACGGTGAACATCTCCGGCGGGAAGCCGAGGGCCTCGTAGATGAGCCCGGAGTAGAAGTCCACGTTCGGGTAGAGCCGGCGCTTCACGAAGTACTCGTCGGTGAGGCCGTACTTCTCCAGTTCGAGCGCGATCTCCAGCAGCGGGTTCACGCCGGTCACCTCGAACACGTCCTCGACCGACTTCTTGATGATCTTCGCCCGCGGGTCGTAGTTCTTGTAGACGCGGTGGCCGAAACCCATCATCCGCACCTTGCCGGCCTTGACGCCCTCGATGAACTCAGGGACGCGGTCCACCGACCCGATCTCGCGCAGCATCTTCAGCACGGCCTCGTTCGCGCCGCCGTGCAACGGCCCGTGCAGCGCGCCGATGCCGGCCGAGCAGCAGGTGTAGAGGTCGTTGCCGGACGAGGCCACCGAACGGACGGCGTTAGTGGAGCAGTTCTGTTCGTGGTCGGCGTGCAGGATGAACAGCACCTCGACCGCCCGGATCAGCCGCTCGTCGGCCTGGTAGCGACGCTCGGCCTGCTTGAACAGCATCTGCAGGAAGTTGTGGCAGTAGCCGTAGGAGTCGTCCGGGTTGATGTACGGCTTGGCCTTGCCCTTGCGATAGGCGAAGGCGGCCAGGGTGGGCATCTTGCCGATCAGCCGGGCGATGTTCAGGGCCCGCGCCTCCGTATCGGTGAAGTTCTGCGCGTCCGGGTAGAAGGAGTAGAACGCGGCAGTTGACGCCATCAGGATCGTCATCGGATGCGCGTCGTACGGGAAGCCGGCCAGCACGGTCTTCAGCTTGTCGGGCAGCATCCGGTGCTCGGTGATCAGTTGCTCCCAGCCCGAAAGCTGGGACGCGGTGGGCAGCTCGCCGTTCAGCAGCAGCCAGGCCACCTCCAGGTAGGTGGACTTCTCGGCCAGCTCCGCGATCGGGTAGCCGCGGTACTCCAGGATGCCGGCTTCGCCATCGATGTAGGTGATCGCCGAGCGGCAGGACGCGGTGTTCATGAACCCCGGGTCGTAGGTGGCCAGCGGCTCGCCGCCGATGTTGAACTGGCGCAGTTCCGGCGCCCGGATGGTGGCATCGGTGATGGCCAACTCCGCCTCGGTACCACTGGCGGCGTGTCGGATCTGGAGGATGTCTGCCATGGTCAAACCCTAGGTACAACTCACCAAGTCGGTTGGCCCGTCTCGCCGTCCACGACTCGCGCGAACCCGCGTTTTGACCCCCCAGCAGGGGCAGGGTAATCTAAACCGCTGTTGCGCTGTGGTCTGCCCCGCCGGTGGTGGATCCCGCACTAGCCGTTTGAGACAACTTATGGAAGCAGGGAACCGACCCGTGTCTACGTACAGCCCCAAGCCTGGTGAGATCACCAGGGACTGGCACGTCATTGATGCTGAGGACATCGTCCTCGGCCGGCTGGCCGTCACCGCGGCAACCCTGCTGCGCGGCAAGCACAAGCCGCAGTTCGCTCCGCACGTGGACACCGGCGACTTCGTCATCGTGGTGAACGCGTCCAAGATCGCCCTCACCGGCAACAAGGCCACCGACAAGATGGCCTACCGCCACTCGGGTCGTCCGGGCGGCCTGAAGGCGGTGCCCTACGGCGAGCTGCTCGCGTCCGACCCGCGCAAGGCGGTCGAGCGTGCGGTCTGGGGCATGCTGCCCAAGAACAAGCTGAGCCGTCAGCTGATCAAGAAGCTCAAGGTCTACTCGGGCCCTGAGCATCCCCACAGCGCGCAGAAGCCGCAGCCGTACCAGATCACCCAGATCGCTCAGTGAGTCAAGGAATCAACGTGACCGAAACCGTGGAAGAGACCACCGTCGACGAGGTCGTCCCCTTCGTTGAGGACGATCGTGAGATCGCCTACCGCGCCGAGGCCGTGGCCAGCGCTCCGCTGCCGGGCGGCCGTCCGGCGGTCGTCGCCCCGGGTGCTGCCACCGGTCGCCGCAAGGAGGCGATCGCCCGGGTGCGGATCCTCCCCGGCACCGGCCAGTTCTCGATCAACGGTCGCACCCTTGAGGACTACTTCCCGAACAAGCTGCACCAGCAGACGGTCAACGAGCCCTTCGTGACCGCAGCGGTGATGGGTTCCTACGACGTGATCGCCACGATTGTCGGCGGCGGTGTGACCGGCCAGGCCGGTGCGCTGCGTCTGGGCATTGCCCGTGCGCTGAACGCAGTGGACGTCGAAGCCAGCCGTCCGGCGCTGAAGAAGGCCGGCCTGCTGACCCGCGACGCCCGCGTCAAGGAACGCAAGAAGGCTGGCCTGAAGAAGGCCCGCAAGGCGCCGCAGTACAGCAAGCGCTGATTTCGGTCGGGCGATGGCTCGACTGTTCGGCACCGATGGGGTGCGCGGCACCGCGAACCTCGAACTGACCGCGGAGATAGCGCTGGAATTGTCGGTCGCTGCTGCCCACGTGCTGGGCGAGGCGGGCGCGTTCCAGCGCTCCCGGCGTCCCGTTGCCCTGGTGGGCCGGGACACCAGGGCAAGCGGCGAGTTCCTTGAGGCCGCGGTGGTAGCCGGGCTCGCGTCCGCGGGCGTGGACGTGGTTCGCCTCGGCGTGATCCCGACCCCGGGCGTCGCGCATCTGGTGGGTCAACTGGACGCCGATCTGGGCGTGATGCTCTCGGCCAGCCACAATCCGATGCCCGACAATGGCATCAAATTCTTCGCCCGCGGAGGCGTGAAGCTCGACGACGACATCGAGGATGCCATCGAGGAGCGCATGGCCGAGGTGTGGCTGCGGCCCACCGGAGCCGGCGTCGGCCGGGTCGCGGACGATCCGGGCGCGATCGAGTCCTACATCGCGCACCTGGTCGCCAGCCTCGGTCCGGACGCCAGCCTGCAAGGGCTGAAGGTCGTGGTCGACTGTGCCCACGGAGCCGCCCACGTCACCGGCCTGGCCGCATTCGAGGCCCAAGGCGCGGAAGTGGTGGCGCTGCACGCTTCCCCGGACGGCCTGAACATCAACGACGCCTGCGGGTCCACCCACATGGGTGCGCTGCAGGCCGCCGTGGTCGAGCACGGTGCCGATCTCGGCATCGCGCTGGACGGGGACGCGGACCGCTGCCTGGCCGTGGACGCCACCGGCGAGATCGTGGACGGTGACCAGATCCTGGCGGTTCTTGCCCTGGCGATGCGCGAGAACCAGACCCTGCACAGCGACACCGTGGTGGCCACGGTGATGAGCAACCTCGGCTTCATCAACGCCATGCGGGCCGAGGGCATCGCCGTCGACCAGACCAAGGTGGGCGACCGCTACGTGCTTGAGGCGATGAACGCCAACGGCTTCACGCTGGGTGGCGAGCAGTCCGGGCACGTGATCATGAGCGAGTTCGCCACGACCGGCGACGGCGTGCTGACGGCGCTGCACCTGGCCGCGCGCATGGTCCGCACCGGCAAGCCGCTGCGTGAACTCGCCGCGGTGATGGTCCGGCTGCCGCAGGTGATGATCAACGTCCCGAACGTCAACAAGGTGCGCGCCGGCATCGATCCGGTGGTGAACGCCGCCGTTTCGGCCGCCGCCCGCGAACTCGGCCGGGCGGGACGGGTGCTGCTGCGTCCGTCCGGCACCGAACCGCTGGTTCGGGTGATGGTCGAAGCCGGCACCGAAACCCAGGCGGACGAGATCGCCCGGCGACTGGCCGGAGTGGTCAAGGAGCGGCTCTCGCTCGAGCCGGCGTAGCCCTACTCGGCGGCGCTACGGACGCGCTTCGCGATCCGGCTGAGCGCCGAATCGGTGATGTTCAGCAGCGAGGCGATCTCGCGCTGCGGCAGGCGGCGCACCAAATCGGGACGGTTGGTGGCCAGCGTGCGGTAGCGCTGCTCGGCCGGGAACTTCTGTGAAGCCAGGTCCTGAGCGAGCGCGGCGTTGTTCAGCAGCGCGATGGTCGCCAGCAGTTGCGCCCAGGGCTGATGTCGCTCGGCGAGTTCGGCGATCACGGAGCCGGGGCAGCGCAGCACCACTGACGGCTCCAGCGCGATCAGGGTGTGCATCGCGATATCGCGATCGACCTCGGCCAGGTAGCTCGATCTCGGGTGCAACCCGCGCTGCACGGCCCGCTGTATCCCAGGTAGTTGCAGCACAGTCGGTGCGGCGAAGAGGTCGCCCTCCTCCATCGGGAAAAGGGTTACGCCCTGCGCCGGATCGCTCGGCGATGGGTTGAGCTGAACCTTGACCAGGCCGGCGGTGACGAAATAGACGTAGGGGTCAGACTTGCCCGGGGTCACCAGCCGTTCACCCGCGGCCACCTCCACCCGGTCCATCTGCTCGGCCACAAGGTCCCACTCGGGAAGCTCCACGCCGGCGATCGTCTCGATCGCCATCCGGGGGTGCCGGAGGGAGGCGGCTGGGACTTCCTTGATCTGCATCGAGATCCAATCAGGCGAGTGGGTGATCGAGCGAACAACTATGCCGGGCGATGCCCGCTGCTGGAACTCGCAACTTGGCTTAGGTCAAGCCCGAGGCCCAATTCCTCAAGCGTACGCCGTATCCAGGCGGCGGCCGAGCACGAGGACCTCCTGCTGGGCGTAGCCCAGGTGCGCGTAGAAGTCCAGCACAGCGGCGTTGTCGGTGCGCACCATGAACTGCAGCTTGGGGATGTCCCTGGAAACCAGCCAGTCCTCGGCGGCCAGCATCAACTCGCGGCCTAGGCCGCGCCCGCGCGCCGCGTCCGCCACCGCAAGGTAGTAGACCCAGCCCCGGTGGCCGTCGTGGCCGACCATTGCCGCGCCGATCAGGGCTTCCTGCTCGCGGACGCCCAGCACGGCCGAGGACGGCCCGCGCACCGCCCGCAGGAAGTCCGCGGTCGCGTCGTTCCAGGGACGGGTGAGGCCGGCGTCGTGCCAGAGCGCAACCGCGTCCGCCGCGTCCGCGGCCACCAGCGGCAGGACCGCCACGTCAGACCTTCCGAATTCGCACCCAGCTGACCTGGTGGTCGGTACCCTTGCGCAGGATCGCGGTCGCCCGTCCCCTGGTGGGCCGGATGTTCAGGTCGAGGTTGGGGCCGTTGATCGCGTCCCAGATCGAGCCGGCCTGTGCGGTCGCCTCCTCGCGGCTCAGCTCCGAGAAGCGGACGAAGTACGACAACGGATCGCGGAATGCGGTCTCCCACAGTTGCAGGAACCGGGCGATGTACCAGGACCGGATGTCGTCGTCGGCCGCGTCCACGTACACCGAGAAGTCGAAGAAGTCGCTGACCGCGAGCCCGGTGCTGCCGTTGGCCCGGCGGCGCGCGGGCTGCAGCACGTTCAGGCCCTCAACGATCAGGATGTCCGGCTGGCTCACCGTGACCACCTGGTCGGGCACGATGTCGTAGATCAGGTGCGAGTACACCGGTGCGGTCACGGTCGGCGCGCCCGACTTCACGTCCATGACGAAGCGCAGCAACCGGTGCCGGTCGTACGACTCCGGGTAGCCCTTTCGCTCCAGCAGGCCGAGTTCGGCCAGCTGGGCGTTGGGGAACAGGAAGCCGTCGGTGGTCACCAGGTCGACCCGCGGCTTCGACGGCAGCCGGGACAACAGCTCCTTCAGCAGCCGGGAAGTGGTGGACTTGCCGACCGCAACCGACCCGGCCACGCCGATCACGAACGGCGTCCGCTGGCCGGTCAGGCCGAGGAAGTCGTGGCTGCTGGCGAACAGGGCGCCCGTCCGCTCTGTATAGAGGCTGAGCAGGTCGGTCAGCGGCAGGTAGACCTCGCGCACCTCGGCCGCGTCGGTCGGGTCGCCGATGCCGCGAAGCCGGCGTAGCGTCACCGCGTCCAGGTTGTCCGGGCGAGCCGCGGCCAGCGCCGCCCAATGCTGCCGGTCGAGGGTGAGGTACGGCCCGTAGGGATGGTCCTCCGGGGCGGCGGGCTGGGCCGCCACTGCGGGTTGGGACATTTTCGCACCTCACTGCTGGTCGGGTACCCGGTTGGGCAACGCGCTCTAGTCTGGCAAACGCACCAGTACAGTGACCACCATGTGCGGAATCATCGGATACACGGGCCCTCGGGTCGCGCGCGAGGTGGTGGTCTCCGGCCTGCGGCGCATGGAGTACCGCGGCTACGACTCGGCTGGCGTGGCCGTGCTGGGCGACGACGGCATCGAGATCCGCAAGAAGGCGGGCAAGATCTCCAATCTGGATGCCGAACTCGCGCAGCGCCCCCTGCCAGACAGTGGGACGGGCATCGGGCACAGCCGCTGGGCCACCCACGGCGGGCCGACGGACGCGAACGCGCACCCGCACGTGTCGGCGAACGGCCGGGTGGCGCTGATCCACAACGGCATCATCGAGAACTTCGCCGCGCTGCGAGCCGAGCTGGAGGCAACGGGGGTCGAGTTCAAGTCCCAGACCGACACCGAGACCGCGGCCCAGCTGCTGGGTCTGGAGGTGGCCGGCGGCGCCGACCTGGCGGACGCGATGCGCGCGGTCTGCCGACGGCTGCAAGGAGCGTTCACCCTGGTTGCGATCGACCGCGACCAGCCCGGACGCCTGGTGGCCGCGCGCCGCAACTCGCCGTTGATGGTGGGCGTTGGGGAGGGCGAGAACTTCGTTGCGTCCGATGTCTCGGCGTTCATCGAGTTCACCCGCTCGGCGATCGAGCTCGGCCAGGACCAGGTGGTCGACGTCACCGCCGACTCGATCGAGGTGACCGACTTCAACGGCGCCCCGGCGGAGAGCCACCCGTTCGAGGTGACCTGGGATCTCTCGGCCGCGGAGAAGGCCGGCTACGACTGGTTCATGCGCAAGGAGATCTACGAGCAGCCGCAGGCGGTCGCCGACACGCTGCTGGGCCGGTTCACCCCAGACGGAGCGCTGAAGCTGGACGAACTGCACATTCCCGAAGCCGAACTGCAGCTGGTCGACAAGATCATCATCGTTGCTTGTGGCAGCGCCTACTACGCAGGCCTGGTGGCCAAGTACGCGATCGAGCATTGGACCCGGGTGGCCTGCGAGGTCGAGATCGCCAGCGAGTTCCGTTACCGCGACCCGATCATCACCGGCTCCACGCTCGTGGTGACGATCAGCCAGTCGGGCGAAACCGCGGACACCCTGATGGCCATCCGGCACGCGCGTGCGCAGCGGGCCAAGGTGATCGCGATCTGCAACACCAACGGCGCCACCATCCCGCGCGAATCGGACGCCGTCATCTACACCCACGCCGGGCCGGAGATCGGGGTCGCGTCCACGAAGGGCTTCCTCACCCAGGTGGCGGCCTGCTACCTGCTCGGCCTGTACCTGGCGCAGGTGCGCGGCACGATGTTCGACGACGAGATCCGTGTGGTGATGTCCGAGCTCGCCGGCACGCCGAAGCTCATCCAGCAGGTGCTGGACGGCCTGGATTCGGTCAAGGAGTTGGCCGCCCGCTTCGTCGACCAGAAGTCGGTGCTGTTCCTCGGTCGTCACGTCGGCTACCCGGTGGCGCTTGAGGGTGCGTTGAAGCTGAAGGAGATCGCCTACCTGCACGCCGAGGGCTTCCCGGCCGGCGAGCTCAAGCACGGCCCGATCGCCCTGGTCGAGGACGGCATCCCGATCTTCATCGTGGTGCCGCCGCAGGGTCGCGACCAGCTGCACGACAAGGTGGTTTCCAACATCCAGGAAGTGCGTGCGCGCGGCGCCCTGACGATCGTGCTCGCCGAGGACGGGGACCACGAGGTCGAGCCGTACGCGGACGTGCTGATCCGGTTGCCGAAGGTGTCCACGTTGTTGCAGCCGCTGGTGGCGATGGCCCCGCTGCAGATGTTCGCCTGCGAGCTGGCGACGCTGAAGGGCTACGACGTCGACCAGCCGCGCAATCTGGCCAAGAGCGTGACAGTCGAATGATCGTCGGCATCGGGCTCGACCTCACCGAGGTCTTCAGGTTCTCCCGGGCGGTGGAGCGGCCCGGGGTGTTGGAGCGGTTGTTCACGACCGCCGAGCGCGAGGATGCGCCCACCGAGCGGCTGGCCGGCCGGTTCGCGGCCAAGGAAGCCCTAGCCAAGTCGCTGGGAGCGCCCCACGGCCTGGTGTGGACCGACGTCGAGGTGCTGCGCGACGACCTGGGCAAGCCCTACTTCGTGTTCTACGGCACGGTGGCTGAGCGGGTGGCTGCCCTCGGCATCGCCAACGTTCACCTCTCGATCACCCACGACGCCGGGGTGGCGGCCGCGATGGTGGTCTGCGAGTCCTGATGGAACGCGGCTACACGGTCGCGCAGATCCGCGAAGCCGAAGCGCGAGCGTTCGAGGTGGTGGCTCCGGGCGAGTTGATGCAGCGTGCTGCCGCGGGGTTGGCCACAGCCATCCTGCGCCGATTGCGCGCTTCCGTCATTCCTGCGCTTCCCACCGTCATCCCGACCGGCTCTGGCCCGACCGTCATCCCGGCGAAGGCCGGGATCCCCAAACCGACCCGGCCGATCCGCGCCTACGGGCGTCGGGTGCTGCTGGTGGTCGGATCCGGCAACAACGGCGGCGACGCCCTTTACGCGGGCGTACGGCTACTGCGCCGCGGCGTCCGGGTCGAGGCGTGGCGCACCGGTTCGGCTGTGCACGCCGCGGCCTGGGCCGACTACCTCGCCGCTGGTGGCCGTGAGGTGCACTCCGCCGCCGCGCTCGACGGTTTGGGTGGCTACGCGTTGGTGGTTGACGGGGTCGCGGGCATCGGTTCGCGTCCGGGACTGGACGGGGCGGTGGCGGAGTTCGCTGGTGCGGTTGCCCGCAGCAACGTGCCGGTGGTGGCGGTCGACCTGCCGTCCGGGTTGGCTCCGGAACCGCCGTTCGCTGCCGAGCCCCACTTCGAAGCCGCACTCACCGTGACCTTTGGCGGACTGAAAGCGTGCCACCTGATGGAGCCGGCGCAGTCGGCCTGCGGCGAAGTCGAATTGGTGGATATCGGTCTTGAGCTTCCCGAACCTGCGTTCGTGCGCTGGGAGGCTTCCGATCTCGCCGCGGCCTGGCCGGTGCCCGACGCAAGCTCGGACAAGTACTCGCGCGGCGTGGTCGGCTTCGACACCGGCTCGCCCAGCTACCCCGGGGCGGCGGTGCTCGGGGTGGCCGGCGCGGTGGGCGCCGGCGCGGGCATGGTTCGCTACCTGGGTTCGCCGGAGGCGGCCGCTCGTGTGCTCGACCGCTTTCCCAACGTTGTGGTCGGCGACGGCCGGGTGCAGGCGCTGGTGCTGGGATCTGGCTGGTGCGATCGTGCTGATCTGGGCGAGGTGGCGCGCGCGGTTGCCGGTGAGGTTCCGGTGGTGCTGGACGCGGACGCGATCCGCCAGCTCAGCGGTCGTGGCCGGCCCGAGGTTGTGCTCACACCCCACGCTGGTGAGCTGGCCGGACTGCTCGGTTGGCGGCGGGAACAGGTTGCCGCCGATCCGGTGGCTGCGGTTCTGGCCGCGGTGGGGCGTACCAACTGCACAGTGCTGCTGAAGGGTGCGACGCAGTACGTGGCCACCCCGGACGATGATCGGATCTGGGTGGCTTTGCCCGGCGTGGCCTGGACCGCGCAGGCAGGTTCGGGGGATGTGCTGGCCGGGATCTGCGGCACTTTGCTCGCCGCTGGGTTGGCCCCGGTCGATGCTGCGCTGGCAGCGGCAAGCGTGCAGGCGCTGACCGCGTCCGCGTACCCGGGACCGTTGCCGCCCCAGGACCTGGCCGCCCGCTTGGTTGTGCCGACTTCGTAAGCGACGGCTCGGCGCGCGGGGTCTGGACGCGGGCTCGCGGACGGTGTTCGGTAAACTCCCGCCTGGATAGAAGGGCGGAAACGTGGTCGAACTAATCATCTTGTCGGTAGTGGTCGCAGCACTCGTCATCGCTGGCGTCTGGTACCTCTTGGTGCGCCGCTCGGCCAACGAGCCGGCCCGCCGAGCAGTAGAGCCGACGCCGGCTCCGGCAGCTGTGCCCGAGCCCGAGCCTGAACCGGTGGTGGTTGAGCCTGAGCCCGCGCCTGACCCCGACGCGGTGGCTGAGCCGGTCGCGGAAGAGACCCCCATCGGTGTCCTGAGCCCGGACGCGGTCCGGCTGTCCGGCACTGCGACCACAAAGGAAGCAGCGATCGCCGAGGTTGGCGAGCTCCTGGTCAAGGTCGGCGCGGTCGAGCCCGGCTACGTCGACTCGATGCTGGCACGCGAGCGGTCCGTCTCGACGTACATGGGCAACCTGCTGGCCATCCCGCATGGCACCAACGCTGCCCAGAACCTGATCCGACGTTCGGCGATCGCGGTGGTGCGCTACCCGGACGGGATCGACTGGAACGGCAACTCGGCCAAATTCGTGGTGGGCATCGCCGGCGCCGACGACCAGCACGTCCGCATTCTCAGCGGCATCGCCGGCATCTTCCTCGACTCTGCATCGGTGGCGACCCTGACCGCAGCCACCTCGGTGGCTGAGGTGATGGCTATCTTCGCCCCAGTCGACGAGGGCCTGTAGACCGTCCGCTGGTAAGATCGCTCGGGTTTGCTGACCGGCCCTACGGAGGATCTCGAATGGAATTGGCCGAGACCGTGCTCGCGGACGGTCGCACGCTCCGCCTGGTGCGGCCGACTCCAGCAGACGCCCTGGCCATCGCCGGTTTGATCGTCGATGCCTTCGGCAATCGTCCGGTGGTGAGCCCGCCGCCACCGGCGCTATCCGAAACTCCAGAAAGGGTCGCGGCCGCGCTCGCGTCCGGCTTCGGGGTACAGGCGTTGGTCGACGAAGAGCCCGCCGGCGTGGTCATCGTGAGCACGGACGCCGATGCGGCCGGCATCCACCGGGTGTCGGTGTCGCCCCGCTTCCAGCGCCTGGGAATCGCGTCCGCAATGGTGGAAGTTGCGCTCGAGGAACTCGCGCTGCTGGGCACCAGGAGCGTCGAGCTGGTCGCTCGCGAGGAATTCCCGCAGGTGGTCGCCTGGTGGCAGCGGCACGGCTTCCGCGAGATCGGACGCAAGGGCACCAGCCTCACCCTGTCCCGCCAGCTCCCGGTCTGCCGGACGGCGACGACCGCCGAGGACACCCAGGAACTTGGCCGCCGGCTCGCCGCGATCGTCAAGGCCGGCGATGTGCTGATCGCCACCGGCGACCTGGGTTCCGGCAAGACCACCTTCACCCAGGGCCTCGGCGCCGGCCTGGGTGTGGCCGGCGCCATCATCTCGCCCACGTTCGTGCTGTCCCGCGTCCACCCTTCCCTGGTCGGCGGGCCCGGGCTGGTGCACGTGGACGCCTACCGCCTCGGCTCCGCGGCCGAGCTCGAAGACCTCGACCTGGACGTGTCCCTGGACGACTCGGTGACCCTCGTCGAGTGGGGCGCCGGGGTCGCGGAGGGGCTAGCCGACGGCTACCTGGAGGTCGATATCCGGCGCAGCCTGGACGCCGACGAGACCCGGTGGGTGTTCTTCACCCCGGTCGGCGACCGCTGGAGCGCTGCCCGCCCAGAACTGGAGAAGCTATGACCCTCACCCTGGCCATCGACACGGCTGCGGACGTCCGCGCGGGCCTCGCTCGCGACGGAGTCCCGCTGAGCCGCGCAGTGGTCGCCGATCGGCGCGCGCATGCCGAGCAGTTGCTCCCTCTGGTGCAGCAGTTGTTGGCCGAAGCGGACGCGACCCCGTCCGACCTGACCGAAATCGTGGTGGGTGTCGGGCCCGGCCCGTTCACCGGCCTGCGGGTCGGCGTGGTGGCCGCGCTTACGCTCGGGGAAGCGCTCGGCGTCGAAGTGCGCGGAGTGTGCAGCCTGGATCCGGTCGCGCAAGACTGGGCCCGGCAGGGCGCCCCGGCGGACTTCGCCGTGGTGGCGGACGCCCGCCGCAAGGAGGTCTACTGGGCGCGCTACGGCGCCGACGGCGCCCGCGTCGCCGGACCGTTCGTCACCTCCCCTGATCAGGTGCCGGCGATCCCGCTGGCCGGTGCCGGGGCCGCTCTGGCCGGTGTGTGCTCGGGTCCCGCCGAGCTTGACCCGGCACTACTCGCGGCATTCGGCAACCAGCTGCCTGATGCCGGCCACGAACCGCTCTACCTGCGGCGTCCGGACGCCGAGGTCCCCACGAAACGCAAGTCGACGTTGCTGCTGCCGCGACTGGCGAAGATGGAGAAGCAATGATCATTACCCACGCCCGCGAAACCGACCTCAACGACATCATGGCGCTGGAACGCGCCGGTTTCGAACCGGCCGAGCAGTGGTCGGAGGCCGCTTGGGCCGAGGAGCTGGCCGCTTCCGATCGGTACGTGCTGGCCCGGTTAGACCGTGACGCCCGGATCGTCGCGGTCGCAACCTTCAGTTGCGTCGAGGACATGGCCGATCTGCACCGCGTGATCGTGCATCCGGACGCGCGTGGGCAGGGCATCGCATCTTCCCTGGTCAGGGCCGGTTTGGAGTGGGCGGGCGCGGTCGGTGCCCGGCGGATGCTGCTGGAGGTGCGACCGGACAACCCGCCGGCGGTCGGGCTTTACCGCAGCCTCGGGTTCGCGCAGGTGAGTGTCCGCCGCGACTACTACGGTGCCGGTCGAGACGCCATGGTCATGCTGCGGCCGATCGGTGAGCACGACGAGTGGGCGGTGGCATGACCGGCGAAGGTCCGCTGATCCTGGGCATCGAGTCTTCCTGCGACGAGACCGGCGTCGGCATCGTCCGCGGGCACGAGCTGCTGGCGAACGAGGTGGCGTCCTCGGTCGAGGAACACGTCCGCTTCGGTGGAGTGGTGCCCGAGGTGGCCAGCCGCGCGCACCTGCAGGCGATGGTGCCGACTCTGCAGCGCGCGTGCGCGAAGGCGGACATCGACCTGGCCGAAGTGGACGCGATCGCGGTCACCGCGGGCCCTGGTCTGATGGGCGCGCTGGTGGTCGGCCTGGCCGCGGCCAAGTCGCTGGCGGTGGCGCTGAACAAGCCGCTCTACGGGCTGAACCATCTGGTGGGCCACGTGGCCGTCGACCTGCTGGACCATGGCCCGCTGCCGCAGCCGTGCGCGGCGCTGCTGGTCTCGGGCGGGCACACGTCCCTGCTGGCGGTGAACGACATCACCGGCGACATTGTCGAACTCGGTTCGACCATCGACGATGCGGCCGGCGAGGCGTACGACAAGGTGGCCCGGCTGCTCGGGCTGGCCTACCCGGGTGGGCCGATCATCGACAAGTTGGCTGCCGAGGGCGACCCGAAGGCGATCGCTTTCCCGCGCGGCCTGACCGCCCGCAAGGATCTGGAGAAGCACCGCTTCGACTACTCGTTCTCGGGGTTGAAGACGGCGGTGTCGCGCTGGGTCGAGACCCGGCGCCGGGACGGGCTCGACGTGCCGGTGGCCGATGTGGCCGCGTCCTTCCAGGAGGCGGTCTGCGACGTGCTCACCGCCAAGGCCGTGGACGCCTGTGAGCACCTGGGCGTGGACACGATCCTGCTCGGTGGGGGAGTGGCCGCGAACTCGCGGCTGCGAGGCCTGCTGGAGGAGCGGACGGCAGCCGCGGGCATCACGCTGCGGCGGCCGCGTCCGGCCTTGTGCACCGATAACGGCGCGATGATCGCGGTGCTCGGCGCTGAGGTGGTGAGCGCGGGGCTGCGTCCGTCGTCGCTGGCGATCGGGGCCAACTCCGGGCTGCCGGTGAGCACCGTCCTGGTCTGATGTTCACCCCGATCGTCGGCACGCTCGGCTACGTGCTCTCCGCGGACGGCACGCGCGTGCTGCTGGTGCACCGCACCCGCGACGGCGACCAGCACGCCGGAAAATGGAACGGATTGGGCGGCAAGCTCGAACCGGACGAGGACGTGTACTCCTGCCTGGTTCGCGAACTGCGCGAGGAGGCCGGCATCGAGGTGACCTCGGCCCGACTGCGCGGGACGGTGTCGTGGCCCGGCTTCGGCACCAGCGGTGAGGACTGGCTCGGCTTCATCTTCGTGGTGGACGGCTATAGCGGCGCGGTGCCGGAGCGAAACGACGACGGACCCTTGGTCTGGCACGAGATCACGCGGCTGGACGAGCTGCCGATGTGGCCCGGCGATCGCCACTGGCTCCCGCTGGTCTTCGGCGACGGACCGGCGTTCCACGGCGTGATGCCCTACGTGGACGGCCACCCCGCGAGCTGGAGCTACCGCACCGCCTGATCAAGCCCTCCGATGCTGGCCACCGATCCGGCTGGTCAACTTGTCGAGACCCCTGATCCGGCTGGTCGAGCTTGTCGAGACCATCTTCATTCTCAGGGCAGCCCAGAACTGCGTCCGCAAGTTCGTACATTTCCTGGGCGAAATCGGCCGAGACGCCGGGATGCCGTGCTTGAACCGAGGTCGGAGTCGCAAGATCGATGAAATGTCCGGTTGCGCCCAGCTGCCTCTCTAGTGGGCCCTGCGCTTGGCCACAGGGTCAAGCGATCTCTGCGCTGGGAGGAAATAGAGAATTCCTTGATAGTGCGATGAGGTCCGCCGCGATTGAGCGAAGGCCCTCACTCACGTCGCGTCTTCGCAAGGGCAATCCTCTAGTCGTTGCGCTTGATCAACTGGAGCTGCGTAGGAGTTGACCGGAGCAAAGATGGGCTTGGTTGACCGCAAGATTCATTGCCGCTAAGTTCTCGCCAGCCTGCCCGCCCCAGAAGGAGGAATTTATGGAGGACTTGTCTCTACCCGCTGGCTAGCCTTGGCGAAGACTGGCGGCGATCCTATCGGTCGCACTTGTGGTGTCTGGTTCGCAGTTGCAGCCAGCGCATGCCGACACAAGCGCCCCAACGGTGCCTGCGGCGCAGGTGGTGACGGCAACCCAGCCCGAGGCGGGCGCCTCTGCGGACGAAGAGGCGATCGCCGACGCGGCGGAGAGCTACGTGTCAGGCGATGCCAAGGCTGCGGCTGCGCTTGCGGACGCGGCCTCGGCAGCGGACGCCCTTCCCATGGCGAAGACCACGGACGGACTAGCCCTGGAGAGCGATGATGGAACGGCCATTGAGGTAGCCAAGGACGGAGATGTCACGCTGTCGGCGCCAGGTGTGCCAGAAATCGGGTTGAGCGTTGCCGGAGATCCCGAGCAGACCAAGGTCGTCGGCGGCGCGCTCGTCCAAACCGAAGTGGCACCCAGCACCGACGTGGTGACCCGGGCCACTGGTGATGGCGTGCAGGTGATCGCGATCCTCGCTGACGAGAATGCTCCGACGGAGGTCACGTTCCCGCTCACCCTTCCAGACAGCGCGAAGTTGATGGGGCAAGCCGACGGGTCGATATCAGTAGTTGCGGATGTGACGACCGAGATCGCGGCAGATGGTGAGGCGGAGCGAGTTGCCGCGGCGGTTGACCAGATCGTTGACATTGAGGCGCTTGCAAGTGGAGAAAGAACCACCGCTCTCACCGAGGAGCAGAAGGCGGCACTCGAAGCGATCCCTGATGCTGCAACGACCCGGGTCACCGAGACAGTCCAGATCGCCACAATTGGGGTCGCGTGGGCCGTGGACGCCAACGGCGCTGCCCTGGATACGCACTATGAGATCACTGGTGATCGTGTTCGTCAGGTCATCAAGACCAACGGCGACACCGCTTTTCCGGTGATAGCTGACCCAGACTGGACTTGGGTTCTTCGCAAGGCGCTGGAGTGCTCCGTTGGGGTGGCGTCCATTACTCTCGCTGCTGCACCCAAGGTCGTCGCCATGGCGGCGAAAGTGATCAAGCTGCTCAAGGCCGCAAAGTCGGGTAGCTCGCTGAAGAAGGCCTATGACGCTTGGCAGAGGCTCGGCAGCACCGATGGGATTAGGCTCGGTAACTTGATGTCACAGATGTCAACGGTGATATCGCTCGTCAA
>DAOPRQ010000008.1:0-42488 GCA_035349055.1 Propionicimonas sp. | reverse complement strand
GTGTTAAGCACGCCGCCAGCGTTCGTCCTGAGCCAGGATCAAACTCTCCGTTGAAATTTATCAGCCAGACCCGAGGGCCTGTTTGCTGTCAACTGAATGTTTGATTGCTGACACAGATCCATTGCTGGATCTATCAATAATCAAAGGAATCCGTTTCAGGATTTGCTTGACTTTCGTCTCGCACCCCCTGAGACGGGGTTGATTTGCACTATCTAGTAGTGCTTATTGTGCATTGACTTTTAAAGCACGCTGTTGAGTTCTCAAGTTTCGGGTGCGTTCCGCGCTTTGGCTTTCACCATTGCTTGGAGCAACTCGACATACTTTATGAGGCCCGGAGCGCTTTGTCAAATCCGCTCTGTTTCTCATCGTTTCCCCAACTTGGCCATTTGGCCTTGTCAGAGAGGCTTTGTTGCGATCCATTTGGGCTTTACGCTCGCTTGGGGCAACTCGACTTACTCTAGCTGGCTCCTGGCTCGGTGTCAAACCGGGCTGGCCTGCCTCCCCCACCGCGCGACTCGGCTCGGATTTCGATGGGCTCTGGCATGAGCGCACAACGTATCCGTGCTAGTCAGTGGTGGTTTGGCGCCCGGCTCGTCCGTTCCAGAAGCTTTTCTGTCTCGTCCGTGTCACCGGCAGCGCTCGATGAACATTACGCAGTTGGCGGCACCACGTCAAATCGGCCCCGACGCCCGGGCGTGTCGACCGGTTCTGCCTCAGCGAACCAGTTCGACAGCCCCAACCGTGCGCCGTCCACGGCGCACGATCAGGTAGCGGCCGGCAAGCAGATCGGCCGCCGAGACCACCACGTCCGGGTCGCCGATCTTCTGGTTGTTGAGGTACGCCCCACCTTCGGTTATCGCCCTTCGCGCCGCGGACTTGCTCGCAACCACACCGGAGGCGGCCAACACGTCCACGACTGTCGGCAGGTCAGGGCCGACGGCCATTTGCTGCTCCCCCAGCTCGTGCCAGAGTGCCGCGAGCACGGCATGGTCCAACTCGGCCAGTTCACCGCGTCCGAACAATGCAGCGGCAGCTGCGGTCGCCGAAGCCCGCTCTGTCGGCGAGTGCACCAGGTCGGTGATGTCGTCGGCGAGCGCCCGCTGCGCGGCGCGGAGGTGCGGCGACTCGGCGGTCTGGCGCGCAAGCTCAGCGATCTCCTCCTCGCTACGCACCGTGAAGATCTTCAGGTATTCGATCACCTTGGCGTCCTCCGCGTTCAGGAAGAACTGGTGGAACGCGTAGGGACTGGTCATGGTCGGATCGAGCCAGACCGTGCCGGCCTCGGTCTTGCCGAACTTGGTGCCGTCGGCCTTGGTGAGCAAAGGGGTCGCCAGGGCGTGCACTTTCGCGCCCTCCGCCCGCCGAATCAGGTCGACTCCTGCGGTGAGGTTGCCCCATTGGTCGGAGCCGCCGGTCTGCAGCGTGATTCCGTAGCGACGGAACAGCTCGAGGTAGTCGAGCGACTGCAGGAGCACATAGGAGAACTCCGTGTAGGAGATGCCGGATTCCAGCCTGGCCTTGACCACTTCCCGGTCAAGCATGCGGTTCACACTGAAGTGCTTGCCGATGTTGCGCAGGAAGTCGAGGGTGGAAAGCTCAGCGGTCCAGTCGTAGTTGTTGACCACCTGGGCGGCCGCCGGACCGTCGAAGTCGACGAATCGGCTCACCTGGGACCTGATCCTCTCCACCCACTCATGAACCAGCTCGCGTGGATTGAGGTTCCGCTCGCTGCTCTGCTTCGGATCACCGATCAATCCGGTCGAGCCGCCCACCAGCAGGAAGGGACGGTGACCCGCGGCCTGCAGCCGTCGGGCCAGCATCAACTGCACCAGGTTGCCCATGTGGATGCTCGGTGCGGTCGGGTCGAAACCGACATAGGAACTCACCTGGCCGGCGTCGAAGGCCGCGCCCAGCGCGTCCGGGTCGGTGGAGTGCGCGATGAAACCGCGCCAGGTCAGTTCTTCCAGTACCGCATTCACAACGAGCAAGCCTAACGGGCCGGCTGATCAGGAATGTCAGTGGTCCGGCCTAGCCTGCTCGCAGGAGGTGAACATGCCGTCGTTTCGAGCCAGCGCAGCAATCATCGCCGCCCGCCCAGGAGTGCCACCCCCGGCGGTGCTGGCGGCGGCCCGGACCGCGGTGGCCCTGGGATGGCAGGTCGAGGACGCGTTCGTGGACGTGGAACCGCTGGCCCGCGGATCTGGCCCACCGCGCGCCACCATCCGCTTCCTGGTGCCGGCGGCCAACGATGCCGAAGAGGAGCAGGTCGCCTGGGCGGCAGCGAAAGCGCTGGCGGGCGGTCTGGCGCCGGTAGCGACCTGGACCGACTTGCGGGTGTCCAGGCGACAGCGAGGAAGGTGGGTGCCAGTGGATAACCCGTCCTGATATCTGGGGCCAGTGCGACCGACAAGGGGCACCGCCGGCCTGAGCGACCCGCGAGTCCAGCAATCCCGGCTTATCCGACATGCCGGCATACCCCGTCATCTCGGCGTACCCGGGACCTCGGAGCACCGCGCAACCGCCACCCGGCCCTACCCGTCACCCCGGCTTACCCGGTCATCCCGGCGAACGCCGGGACCTCGGAGCACCGCGCAACCGCCACCCGGCCCTACCCGTCATCCGGGCGTTGGCCGGGAATCCAGAGCTCACCTGGCGGGTCGGTCAGGCGATCGCGGCCCGCAGTTCGGCGAGCTGGCTACGCACCTGGTCGGGAGCGGTGCCGCCGCGGCCGTTCCGGGATGCCACCGAGCCGGCTGCACTGAGCACCGCGAGCACGCCCTCGCCCAACTCGGGCGAGATCTCGGCAAGCTGGGGGACGGTCAGGTCGGACAGTTCCTGCCCACGTGCCTCGCAGTAGCGGACGCAGGCGCCGGCGATCTCGTGGGCGCGGGCGAACGGCACCCGCTGACGAACCAGCCAGTCGGCGACGTCGGTGGCCAGCGAGAATCCGCGCGGGGCCAGCTCGGCCATCCGGGCGTGGTCGAACGTGAGCGTGGCCACCATGCCGGTCACCGCGGGCAGCAGGATGCGCAGCTGGTCGAGACCGTCGAAGACCGGCTCCTTGTCCTCTTGCAGATCGCGGTTGTACGCCAGCGGCAGGCCTTTGCAGGTGGCGAGCAGGCCGGCGAGGTTGCCGATCAGTCGTCCGGCCTTACCGCGGGCGAGCTCGGCGACATCGGGATTCTTCTTCTGCGGCATGATCGACGATCCGGTCGACCACGCGTCGGCGAGCTTGGCGAAGCCGAACTCGTGGGTGCACCAGAGGATCACGTCCTCACTGAGCCGGGAGAGGTCCACCCCGATCTGGGCGAGGACGTAGGCCTCTTCAGCCACCAGGTCACGGGCCGCGGTGCCGTCGATGCTGTTGGGCGCCGAGCCGGTGAAGCCCAGTTCGGCGGCGACCAGCTCGGGGTCGAGGCCGAGCGAGGTGCCGGCCAGCGCGCCGGAGCCGTACGGGCTGATCGCCAGCCGATTGCCGAGGTCGGCCAGCCGCTGCAGGTCGCGAACCAAGGGCCAGGCGTGGGCGAGCAGGTGGTGGCTGAGCAGGATCGGCTGCGCGGACTGCAGATGCGTGCGGCCGGGCATGATCGCGGCGAGGTTGGCTTCGGCCTGGTCGGCCAGCGCCGACACCAGGGCCCGCAGGTCGCCGGCTAGATCGGCGTTCGCGTCCCGCAGGTAGGCACGGATCAGCGTCGCGATCTGGTCGTTGCGTGAGCGGCCGGCGCGCAGGCGTCCGCCGAGGTCCAGGCCCACCTTGGCAATCAGGCCACGTTCGAGCGCGCCGTGGACATCCTCATCGGTCGGGTCGGGGGTGAAGGCTCCACTGGCGACGTCGGCGTCGAGCGCTTCGAGGCCAGTGAGCATGCCGCCCAGTTCAGTGTCGGTCAACAGACCAGCTGCGTGCAGGGCCTTGGCATGAGCCTTGGAACCCGCCAGGTCGTGGCGCGCGAGGCGCCAGTCGAACTGGGTGGACTGGCTGAGTGCGAACATGGCATCGGCAGGCCCGCCGGCGAACCGGCCGCCCCAGAGTCGTCCGGCATCGGTGGCTTCGGTCATTCGGGTCCTCCTCAACTCGGGTGCAGGCTCAGGAAGGCTTCGGCCATCGCCGCTCCGCCGTCGGGTGCGCGGGTGACGATGACCACGGTGTCGTCGCCGGCGATCGTACCGAGAACGGAGTCCCAGCCCACCTTGTCGATGGCGGACGCGAAGAACTGCGCGGCGCCTGGCGGGGTGCGCAGCACGGTCAGATTGGCCGACGCCTCGGCAGAGAGCAGCAACTCCCCGCAGAGTCGGGTAAGCCGCGCCAGCGCGCCGGACTGGGCGCCGCCGTGGTCGGTGGCCAGCAGTGCGTAGGCGAGCTCCCCGGTGCTGGTGCGGACGCGCACCGCGCCGAGTTCCAGCAGATCCTTACTCAGAGTGCCTTGTGAGACCGCCAGACCCTCGGCCGCCAGCCGGCCGGCCAGTTCGGTCTGGCTGCGGATGGTCTCGCGCTCAATCAGCTCAGCGATACGGGACTGGCGGGCATTCTTCGTGACCGGCGTGCGCTGCTCGGTCATCGGGGCGCCTGCGGGGCTTCGTGAAGCTCAGCCACCCTTCTGGGCGCTTCAGCCGCCCTTGCGGCATCCAGCAGGTCAGGAAGCGCCGCCAGGAAAGTGTCCAGCTGAGCATCGGTGACGATCAACGGTGGCGCCAGCCGCAGTACGTTCGGACGCGGGGCGTTGATCACGAAGCCGGCGTCCAGCGCGCGCTCGGCCACCACCGCGGCGACCGGTTCGGCCAGCACCAAGCCACGAAGCAGACCCCGTCCGCGCACGCCGGCGACCAGTGAGTGCCCGAGGTCGAGCACGCCGGTGGCCAGATGCTCGCCGGCAGCCACCGCCCGCGCCAGCAGTCCGTCCCGCTCGATGATGTTCAGCACCGCCAGTCCGGCCGCGGCCGCGACCGGGTTGCCGCCGAAGGTGGTGCCGTGCGAGCCCGGTCCGAGCAGTGATGCTGCCGGGCCGGTGGCAACGCACGCGCCGATCGGGAAGCCGTTCCCGAGGCCCTTGGCGAAGGTCACGATGTCAGCAGTCACCCCCGAAGCCGTACTCGCCAGCCAGTCACCACAGCGGCCGATGCCGGTCTGCACCTCGTCGAACCACAGCAGCGCCCCAACCTCACTGGTGAGTTCCCGAGCCGCAGCGAGAAAGCCCGAGGGCGGTTCGACCACTCCGTTCTCGCCCTGGATCGGCTCGATGATCACTGCGGCCACCGTCTCGTCCAAGACTGCGGCCAGCGCGTCCGCGTCCCCATAGGGCACGAACTCGACAACGCCTGGCAGCGGCTCGAACGGCTCCCGGTAGGCCGGGTTCGCGGTCAGCGCCAGCGCGCCGAGGCTGCGTCCGTGGAACGCCCCGGACATTGCGATCAGCTTCTTGCGTCCGGTCATACGGGTGATCTTGAAGCCGGCTTCGTTCGCCTCGGTGCCCGAGTTGGTGAAGAAGGTGCGCGCTGGCAGCCCGGGCGAGTTCGCCCTCACGAAACCGGCCAGCCGTTCGGCCAGCGCGATCTGAGTGGGCGTCGCAAAGAAGTTGGATACGTGGCCGAGCGTCGAGAGCTGGGCCGAGATAGAGCCAAGCACCTGTGGGTGGGCGTGTCCGAGCGCGTTCACGGCAAGGCCGGCCAGCAGGTCGAGGTAGCGGTTGCCGTCGGCGTCCCAGAGGTAGGCGCCCTCGCCGCGGACGAAAACCCGCTTGGGTGCCCCGAACGTGTTCATCAGCGTCCCGCTGTAGCGGGCCTGCAGTTCGGCCTGGGAGCCCAGTGTTGTGATGGTCATGAGGTCGGCACACCCGTGGTCTCGACAGGCTCCACCAGCCGGACCGGCGTCCCCGGCCGGGGCTGGGCATGGTCGACGACCATGGTGCCGGTGCCCTCGTCGGTGAAGATCTCCAGCAGCAGCGAGTGGGCAACCCGGCCGTCGATCACGGTCGCCTTGGGCACGCCGGCGCGGACGGCCTGAAGACACGCCTCCATCTTCGGGATCATCCCGGAAGCGAGCGTTGGCAGCAGCTCGCTCAGGTCGGTCGAAGAGATCTCCCGGATCACCTCGGTCGAGTTCGGCCAGTCCCGGTACAGCCCCTCGACGTCGGTGAGCACGATCAGCCGCTCCGCGCCCAGGGCGGCCGCCAGCGCTCCGGCGGCGGTGTCGGCGTTCACGTTGTGCACCTGGCCGTCCTCATCGGGCGCGACGGTGGCCACCACGGGAATCCGGCCGGCGTTGATCAGGTCCACCACGGCCTCCGGGCGCACCTCGGTCACCTCGCCGACCAGGCCGAGGTCGATCTCCTCGCCGTCGACGTGCAGCCCCTTGCGTTCGGCCGTGAGCAGCCCCGCGTCCTCCCCGGAGAGCCCGACGGCGAGCGGCCCGTGCGCGTTCAGCAGGCCGACCAACTCGCGGTTCACCTGCCCCATCAGCACCATCCGGACGACGTCCATCGCCTCGGGCGTGGTCACCCGCAGCCCGCCGCGAAACTCACTCTCGATGCCCAGACGCTTCAGCATCGAGGAGATCTGCGGTCCGCCGCCGTGCACCACCACCGGCTTCACCCCGACCATGCGCAGGAAGACGATGTCGGTGGCGAACGCAGCCTTCAAAGAGTCGTCGACCATCGCGTTGCCGCCGTACTTGACCACGATCGTCTTGCCCACGTACTGCTCCAACCAGGGCAGCGCCTCGATCAGGATGGCAGCCTTATCGCCGGCGTCGATCATGTGGAGTACTCCGCGTTCTCTTTGACGTAGTCGTAGGTGAGGTCGTTGGTCCAGATGGCCGCCGCGGCCTCGCCGGCGTGCAGGTTGACCTCCACCAGCACCTCCCGACCCTTGGTCAGGTCGACTTCGCTGCGGTCGGCGCCGAGCTGGCCGTCCACGAACACGCGGACGCCGTTGAACGCCACATCGACGTGCTCGGGGTCGTAGGCGGCCGGCACCGTACCGGCGGACGCGAGCACGCGCCCCCAGTTCGGGTCGTTGCCGAAGATGGCGCACTTGAACAGGTTGCTGCGGGCGATCGCCCTGGCCACCGCGAGCGCGTCCGCCTCGGACGCGGCCCCCTCCACCCGCACCTCGATGTCGTGCGCGGAGCCCTCCGCGTCCGCCAGCAACTGCTTGGCCAGATCGGCGCAGACGCCGGTGAGGGCTTCGGAGAACTCGGCCGGGTCGGCCTGCACCCGGGCGGCGCCGGAAGCCAGCAGCAGCACGGTGTCGTTGGTGGACATGCACCCGTCGGAATCAGTGCGATCGAAGGTGAAGCCGGTGGCGGTGCGTAGTGCCTCGTCCAGCTGCGCCGGTTCGACCACGGCGTCGGTGGTGATGACCACCAGCATGGTGGCCAGTGCGGGCGCGAGCATGCCGGCGCCCTTGGCCATGCCGCCGATCGTCCAGCCGTCCGGAGAGGTGTGGATGGACTCCTTCGCGACGGTGTCGGTGGTAATGATCGCCGCAGCAGCGGACGGGCCACCGGTGTTGGCCAGGTCCTGTGCAGCCAGCTGGATGCCGGTGAGCACCGCGTCCATCGGCAGCCGGACGCCGATCAGCCCGGTCGAGCACACCGCGACATCAGCGACATCGCAGCCAACCTCGGCAGCCGTCCACTCGGCCATCTGCTGGGCGTCGGCGAGGCCGGCGGACCCGGTGCAGGCGTTGGCGCCACCGGAGTTCAGCACCACGGCGGCCAGTCGGCCGTTGGCGACCGCCTGCTGGCTCCACTGCACCGGTGCGGCGGTGAACCGGTTACTGGTGAACACCGCGGCAGCGTGCGCGTCCGGACCTTCGTTGACTACCAGGGCCAGGTCGGGTTTGCCGGACGCCTTCAGGCCGGCGGTCACACCGGCTGCGGTGAATCCCTTGGCTGCGGTTACGCTCACGGGGCGACTCCGATCGTGGTCAGGCCCAGGGTCTCGGGCAGCCCCAGGGCGAGGTTCATGGATTGGATGGCGCCACCGGCCGTCCCCTTGGTGAGGTTGTCGAGCGCAGCCACCGCGACCAGCCGGTTGGCGTCCGCGTCAATGGCCACCTGGATATGCACGGCGTTGGAGCCGACGATGGACTGGGTTTGCGGCCACAGACCCTCGGGCAGCACGGTGACGAACGGCTCCGCTAGGTAGGCGGACGCGTAGACCTCGCGCGCCTCAACAGCGGAAACGGGCCGCGCCAAGGGAGCGGTCACGGTCGCGAGGATGCCCCGCGACATCGGTACCAGCACCGGCGTGAAGGACACGCTGGGTTCGACCGCGCCGAGCCGAGTGAAGTTCTGCAGCAGTTCGGGCACGTGCCGGTGCACGCCGCCGACGCCGTAGGCGCTGGCCGAGCCCATCAGCTCGGCACCCAGAAGGTGCGGCTTCAGCGCCTTGCCCGCCCCGGACGGCCCGGACGCGGCCACCGCGACCACATCCGCACCGGTCACCAGCCCGGCCACGAGCGCCGGCAGTAGCGCAAGGGTGACGGTGGTCGGGTAGCAACCCGGCACGGCGATCCGCGAGGTGTGGGCCAGTTGAGCGCGCTGGCCCGGAAGCTCAGGCAGCCCATACGGCCAGGTGCCCGCGTGCTCGCTGCCGTAGAACTTGCGCCACTGCTCGGGATCGCTCAGCCGATGGTCGGCGCCGGCGTCCACCACCAGCACGTCCGGGCCGAGCTGGGCGGCGATCTCCGCCGAGGTGCCATGCGGCAAGGCCAGGAACACCACGTCGTGATCGGCGAGATTGGCGGCGGTCGTCTCGGCAACCACTCGGTCAGCCAGTGGGGTCAGGTGCTGATGGTGCGCCAGCAGCGGCGTCCCAGCACTCGACCCGGCGGTCAGTGCGCCGATCTCCACCTCGGGATGGGCCAGCAGCAGGCGTAGCAACTCACCTCCGGCATAGCCAGTGGCTCCGGCAATGGCGACTCTAACGGTCATGCGAATGATTATGCCCCATCCGGAATGAGTATTCCAGCCAGTGCGCCACGGATGCCGTTCGTCCGCTCCGACGAGTCGTACCTGCTGCCCGAGGACGAGCGTCGCGCGCTGCTCGGCGAGCACGGCCGGGCTGGACGCGAGTACCCGCAGGTCCTGAGCAACACGGTCGCGGCGTTCGCGCTGGGTGACTACGAGTGGCTGCTGGGCCTGGAGGCCGAAGAGCTCACCGACCTGGTCGACCTGATGCGCCACCTGCGTGCTACGGGAGCACGGCGTCACGTCCGAGTGGAAACGCCTTTCTTCACCAGCCGACGGATCGGCACCGAAGAGCTGAGACGAGTGCTGCGATGACGACTGCCTACGACGCGGTCGTGCTCTCGCCGAGCGGGAAGTGCTGGCCGGATTGGCTGCGGGCTGCGCCGCGCCGGTCGCTGCCTACGCCCGGTTCACGGACGGGTGCCTGCAGCTGGCCGCCCGGGTGGTGGATACCGACGGCAGCCGGATACTGACCTGCACCACCACGGCAGCGGTCACTGAAGCCATGGAAGCGCAGGCAGTCGGCGCGGCGGCGGCCCGACAGCTGCTCGCCGGGGGCGCGGCGGAGCTGGTCAATCTGGGCGCCAGCAAACCCGCGGCGTTGGCTGGGCGCCGCATCCTTATGCCGATGCGTGCTCCCGGTGGCTTGGCCAAGTTGCTCACCGCGTCCGAAGCTGAAGTGGTCGAGGCGCAGTTCACCCTGCCGGAGGCCTTACCGGTGGACGACTTTCGGCCTGCCGTCGCTGCGGGCTTGGACTGGTTGGTAATCAGTTCGGTCACGACGGTGAATGTGCTGGTCGCGAATGGGTTCGGGGCTGCAGAACTGCGTCCGCCGGGCGCGCGGGTCGCGGCCGGCGGCCCGGCCACCGCGGCAGCTTTGCGTGCTGTTGGGCTGTCGCCCGACCTGGTCGCCGATCCTGGTGGCGGCGTTGCCCTGGTGGCCGCCGGTCTCGCTGAACTGGGCTGGCAGGTTCGCCCTGTCCCGGTCTACCAGACGGTCACCCAGGCGTTGCCGGCAGCGGTCGTTGCTGACTGGCAGGCCGGACGCTTCGACGCTTTCGTGGTCACCGCCGGCTCAGTGGCCCGCGCTGCGGTCAAGGCCGCTGGCTTGCCCGGCCCGCAGGTAATCGCGATCGGCGAGCCGACCGCTGCCGCGTCCCGCGCCGTGGGCTTGGTTGTGGTTGCTGTCGCCGCCGCTCCTACGACCGAGGCCCTGGCCGCCGCCGTTCACGAAGCCCTGTCCCCTAGGGCCTGCTGTAGTGCCGAGCATGGGTGGCGACTCGTTTGAACCGGATCTTTGGTGCTAATGGCGTGGGGCTGCGCGCGCTCATCGCGCCAACCCGAATTCTGGGCTTGTGACCGGCCCAAACCTCGTGGATAAGCTCCAGAAACCTGGTCGATCGAAATTGAGCTCCTCGAGGGCTGCTCCTAAACTCCAGAAACCCGGTTCCTCGGCTCTCGACTAGGGGTGCCGCGTAACCTCGGCCGGGGTCTTGCCGGAGGCTGCTGATTATGGCGAGGAGTTCTCAGTTCAGTGATGAGACGTGCGACCACTCCTCGGCGAGTTCCAGCTGGCTCAGATCAGGGGAACCAGGTCGGCGACAGAGCCGTAGACCTGGTCGGGCCGGTACGGATAAACCTCGATCTCGGGCTCACTGGTCACTCCGGACAGCACGAGCACGGTGAGCAGGCCGGCCTCCATACCGGCGACGATGTCGGTGTCCATCCGGTCGCCGATCATTGCGGTCGTTTCCGAGTGTGCCTGAATCCGGTTCATCGCTGAGCGGAACATCATCGGGTTCGGCTTTCCCACCACGTAGGGCTGGCGGTTGGTCGCCGCGGTGATCATCGCCGCCACCGCACCGGTCGCCGGCAACAGGCCCGACGGCGACGGTCCCGTGGTGTCGGGGTTGGTCACGATGAAGCGCGCGCCATCGTTGATCAGCCGGATTGCCTTGGTGATCGCTTCGAAGGAGTAGGTCCGGGTTTCACCGATCACGACGTAGGCCGGGTCGGTTTCGGTCATCACGAAACCGGCCTCATGCATGGCCGTGGTCAATCCCGCCTCGCCGATCACAAATGCGGTCTTGGCCCCGCGTTGACCGGCCAGGAACGCGCCGGTGGCCATCGCCGAGGTCCACAGATTCTCCTCCGGCACCGGCAGCCCCGAGCGCGCCAACCGCGCAGCCAGGTCGCGCGGGGTGTAGGTCGAGTTGTTGGTGAGCACGAGGAAGCGCCGGGAGGTGTCCACCCAGCGATTGAGCAATTCGACCGCGCCGGGTACCGGCAGCTCGTCGTGGACCAGCACTCCGTCCATGTCGGTGAGCCAGCATTCGATGTCACGCACGTTCCGCATGCCGCCAGTCTTTCATTGCGGCACCGCCCTGCGACGAGTCCCCGCTCTGATGGGCGAGAATGGCGGACGGAGATGCTGAGCCCATCGCGCCCGAAGAGGTCGACGCGCAAAGGGTGTGCAAGACCGTAACGGTCAAGGCCCTTGGCAACACTCCGTTCTGGTTCCGCTGGCAAGCCAGCGTGTCCACCGCCGACGTGTTCGACAAGTTCGGGACACGACACAGCTACGACTGGGAGTACAGCGACTGGAACCTGGTGAGAAACCCCAGCAGCCGTCGCAGAACTCAGCGACACCATCGACCGTGGTGCTTACGTCGGCCATCAATGACAACACCAGTCTGCTGAAGGACGAGAAGCAGTTCGTCTACACGATGTGTCCTAGAGGAAGCAAGATTTGAAAAACGCGCTGAGCAGCCCTTCGACGTGTTCAGGGAACGCTGGCTGAGTCGGTGAACGCGTGGCGTCCACCGATCATCACGATTCCTAGAACGAGCGCAGTACCGCGCCGTGCCGGGCTGCTGCCAGCGCAACGGCCGCATCGCGCGCCGCGGCGGTCTCCACGTCGGTGAGGGTGCGGTCGGACGCACGGAAGCGCAGCGCAAACGCGAGCGAGCGGTGTCCCTCTGGAACCTGCCCACCGGTGAACACGTCGAACAGCGCGATCGTCTCCAGCAGCTCCCCCGCTCCTTCGATGAGGGCCTGTTGCACCTCACCGGCACCGACCTCGTTCGGCACCACCACGGCGACGTCCTCCTTGGCCACCGGATGGCCCGAGACTGGCAGGATCGATCCGCCGACCGGTGCAAGCCGAACCAGTGCATCGAGGTCGAGTTCGACCGCAGCCGTGCGCGCGGGCAGCCCGAACGCAGCGACCACCGCCGGGTGCAGTTCACCGGCGTGCCCGATCGCCTCGCCCGCAACCACCAACTCGGCGCAGCGGCCCGGATGCCAAGGCGCGAACTCCGCGCTGCGACGCTCGACCGCGGCACCGACGGTCTTGGCTGCGATGTCGGCGAAAGCGAACGCCTGCGTCCAGCCGGCGGGCACGGCCGCGCCCTGCCAGCCCGCACGCCGCCACTGCCCGGTGAGGACAGCGGCCAGCAGTCGTGGCTGATCGGGCAGTACCGCGTCGATGGCGGCCAGCTCGGCGTCGGACGGACGTCCGGTCACCGCGGGGATCGGCGCCGGGTCGCTGGAGACTGCGCGGAACACCCGTCCGGCCTCGAACAGCGCAAGGTCGTCGTTGCCGCGGGAGGTGTTGCGGTTCACCGCGGCCAGCAGACCCGGCAGGATCGTCGTCCGCAGATAGGGCTGGGTCTCGGCGAGCGGGTTCGCCAGCCGCACCAGAGCGCGCCGGGGATCGGCGCCGGCGAGGCCGAGCCGATCCAGGTCTTCGCTCGACCCGAACGGGAAAGTCAGCACCTCGACGAAGCCGCTGGTGGCCAGCGCGTGGCCCACGGCGCGCCGCGCCGCCTGGTCGCGGGTCAGCCCGCGTCCAACCGGTGCCGGCGGCACAATCGAAGGGATCTGGTCGAAGCCGACCTTGCGGCCGACCTCCTCGACGTAGTCGTACGGATCGACCAGGTCGGGACGCCAGGTGGGCGGCGTTAGCTTCAAGGCCCGGCCTGAGATCCCGGCCTGCGCCGGAATGACAGTGGGTTGGGGCGCCGGGATGACAGTGGGTTGGGACGCCGGAATGACAGTGGGTTGGGACGTAGGGCTGACGGTCGGTTGGGACTGCCCCGCAGCCACCGTGGGCTCGTCCGTGACCGTGACACCGCTCGCTAGCAAGATCTCGACCACGCGCTCGGCGGGGACATCGACGCCCAGGATCTTCGACGGCAAATCGGACGGAATCACCTGTTCCGGCATCGCCGGCACCGCACCGGCCACGGTCTCCGCGTCCGACAGCGTGCCGCCGGCCAACTCCACCAACAGCGACGCAGCCAGGTGCGCAGCGCTGTAGGCAGCGTTCGGGTCGACGCCGCGGTGGAAGCGCTTGGATGCCTCCGAAGGCAGGTTGTGCCGACGCAGCGTGTGCGAGATCGTGACGGCTTCGAAGTTCGCAGCCTCGACCACCACATCGGTGGTGGTGTCGCGCAGTTCGGTCGACTGACCGCCCATCACGCCAGCGAGGCCGATCGGACCGGAAGCGTCGGTGATCAGCAGATCATCGGGGTCGAGCGTTCTGGTGACGTCGTCGAGGGTGACCAGCGTCTCGCCCGCCGCGGCCTTGCGTACCACGATCGGCCCGCGCAGCAGGGAAGCGTCGTAGGCGTGCAGCGGCTGGCCGGTCTCAAGCATCACGTAGTTGGTGATGTCGACCGGGAGTGAGATCGAGCGCATGCCGGCCATCACGAGCCGGCGAGCCATCCAGCGCGGGGTCGGCCGGGACGGGTCGATGCCGGCCACGCTCAGCGCCACGAACAGCGGACAGGCCGGATCGTCTAGCCGCACCTGGTAGCCGTCCGCCTTGGCAGCCGGCGTCGGTCGGTTGATCACATCGGTGAACGCGACCCCCAGGTTCTGCGCGGACTCTCTGGCCAGACCACGGATCGAAAGGCAGTAGCCGATGTCGGGGCTGACGTCGATGTCGAGCACGTCGTCGCGCAGGTGCAGCACGCCGGCCGGATCGTCACCTGGCTGCAACGCGCGACCGGAGTCGTCGACGGCAGGCAGCACGATGATGCCGGTGTGGTCGTGGCCGATGCCCAGTTCGTCCTCGGCGCAGATCATGCCGTCCGAAACGTGCCCGTAGGTCTTGCGGGCGGCGATGGCGAACCCTCCGGCCAGCACTGCACCGGGCAGCGAAACGACCACCAGGTCGCCCACAGCGAAGTTGAGCGCGCCGCAGACCACGCTGCGGCAACCCTGCGGATAGTCCGGGTGCGGCTCGTTGTGCTCGGGACCGACGTCCACCTGCACCCAGCGGATGACCTTGCCGTTCTTCTGCGGCTCGTCCACAGTGGCCAGGACGCGGCCGACGACCACCGGACCGGTGATCTCGGCGCCGACGGTCTCCACCTTCTCGACTTCGAGGCCGGCGCGAATCAGCACCTCGCCGAGTTCGCGTCCGGTGATGCCCGCGGGCAACTCGACGTGCTCGGCCAGCCAACTCAGCGGCGCCTTCATCGTGCCATTCCCTTCAGTGAGCGGCTGAACCGCACATCTCCCTCGACCATGTCGCGCATGTCGGCGGCGTTGTTGCGGAACATCAGCGTGCGTTCGATACCCATGCCGAACGCGAAGCCGGAGTACACCTCGGTGTCGATGCCGCAGGCTGCCAGCACCCGCGGGTTCACGACGCCGCAGCCGCCCCACTCGATCCAGCCCTGCGACTTACAGGTGCGGCACGGCGCATCCGGGTTGCCCACCGACTCGCCCTTGCAGACGAAGCACTTCAGGTCGACCTCAGCGGACGGCTCAGTGAACGGGAAATAGTGCGGACGCATCCGGGTCTCGACCTCGTCGCCGAACATCGAGCGGGCCAGGTGATCCAGCGTCCCCTTCAGGTGCGCAAGGGAGATCCCCTTGTCAACGCACAATCCCTCGATCTGGTGGAAGACCGGGACGTGGGTGGCGTCGAACTCGTCAGCGCGGTAGACCTTGCCCGGGCAGACCACGTAGATCGGCAGCTCACGGTCGAGCATCGAGCGGATCTGCACGGGCGACGTGTGCGTCCGCATCACGATGTGCTGCTCGATCGGGTCCACGAACAGGGTGTCGGTCGTGCCCCGGGCGGGATGGTCGGGGCCGATGTTCAAGGCGTCGAAGTTGAGCCACTCCCCCTCGGCCTCCGGACCTTCGGCGATCTCCCAGCCCATGGCGGTGAACACATCGCCCATCAGGTCCATCAGCGCCGTGATCGGGTGCCGCGCACCCTCGGGAGCCAACTCGACCGGCAGGGTGACGTCGACGCGCTCAGTGATCAGCTGGCGCTCCAGTTCAGCCGCGCCGATCTCGGCTTCACGGGCGGCGAGCGCCGCGGCCACCTGGCCGCGGGCCACACCAAGACGCTGCCCGGCCTCCTTGCGCTCCGGACCGGGGATCGAGCCGATCGCCCGGTTCGCCAGCGCGAGCGGAGCCTTGTCGCCGGTGTGCGCGAGCCGGACGGCCTTCAGTTCGGCGCTCGAGCCCGCGGCGGCGAAGGCTGCCAGAGCTCCGGCGACCATCTCGTCGATTGCGGACTGGCTCAGTTCGGCCTGCTCACCGGACATGCGTTGAGTGCTCCTCAAATTCAGTTGGACGCACGCTGCGCGCTGGCGCTGGCGTACAGGCACACCGCCGCCGCGGTGGCCAGGTTCAAGCTCTCGGCCTGGCCGTAGATCGGCACGGCCACGGTGTGGTCGGCCAGCGCCAGGTGTTCCACCGGCAGGCCCCAGGACTCGTTGCCCATCACCCAGGCGGTGGGCTTCTCCAAGTCGGCGTCCAGATCGGTCAGATCGGTGCCGGCGGCCCCGTCCGTGGCGAAGATCTGCATGCCGGCCTTGCGGCAGGCCTCGATGGCCTCGCCAAGATCGACCCCGACGACGATCGGCAGGTGGAAGATGCTCCCCACGCTGGCCCGGACGACCTTCGGGTTGTACACCTCGACCGAGTCCGAGCTCAGGATGACCGCGTCCGCACCGAACGCGTCCGCGCACCGGATGACCGTGCCGGCATTTCCGGGATCGCGCACCTGGGCGCAGATCACCACCAGCGAGACGTCCTTGCGGCGGTGCTTCTTCTTCGGCTTGTCCGAGTCCTTGGGCTTCTTGCCGACGACGGCCTTGAGCGGCACGTCCACGGCATTGGCCACCGCCACCACGCCCTGCGGCGTAACCGTGTCGGTCATCGTCGCCAGGTTCTGCTCGGAAACGCCGTAGTAGGCGACCCCCGCAGCCTTCGCCTGGTCGAGCAGGTCGGAGTTGTCGATGGCCGCGTCCCAGCGGAAGTAGACCGCGTCCACCACCCCAGGCAGGCGCAGTGCCTCGCGGACGGCCTGGCGGCCCTCAACCAGGAACTTGCCAGTCTCTTTCCGCTCCTGGCGGCGTTGCAGCGCCCGAGCCGCGCGCAGGACAGCCTGCGACGGCTCGGGTAGCTCGATCGAAGCGACGCTCATGGCCGGCGGTTGCGCTCAGGCAACCTGAGCCGGCTGGTTCTCCTTGGCCACCTGCACGAGCGCGGCAAAGGCCACCGAGTCGTTCACTGCGAGCTCGGCCAGGATCTTGCGATCGACCTCGACGCCAGCGTTCTTCAGACCGTTGATGAAACGGTTGTAGGTCATGCCCTCCGCGCGGCAAGCAGCGTTGATCCGCTGGATCCAGAGCTTGCGGAAGTCACCCTTGCGGGCGCGACGATCGCGGTAGGCGTAGGTGTAGGAATGCAGCAGCTGTTCCTTGGCCTTGCGGTACAGCCGGGAACGCTGGCCCCGGTAGCCCGAGGCTTGGTCCAGAACCTCGCGACGCTTCTTCTGCGCGTTGACGGAACGCTTCACGCGTGCCATATCAGTTACTCCTGTGTTGTTCGATCGTGGGTGGGTGCGTCACTTGGCCTTGTAGCTGCCAAGCAGGCGACGTGCCTTCTTGGCGTCGCCCTTGGCCACGACCTTGTCGCCGTCGAGGCGTCGCGTCTGGCTGGTCGGCTTGTGCTCGTTCAGGTGCATCTTGCCGGCCTGGCGGTGCATGACCTTGCCCGTGCCGGTGAGGCGAAAGCGCTTCTTGGCACCCGAATGGGTCTTCATCTTCGGCATCTGCTGAGTCCTTCTCTTCTCTTCTTTCAGGTCTTTACAGGTCGATGTCGGGGTCCATGTTGTCGGCTGGCCCCCGCTTCTTCTTCGGCTTGGTGTCAGCTGCGGCGTGGGCGGCGCGAATCTCGGCCTCCTGCTGCCGTTCGGCCTCGGTCTTGGCGGCCCGGTCGGCAGCCTTGGCCGCCTTCGCGGCTTCGACCTCAACCTTGGCCTCGGTCTTCTTGCGGGTCGGCGACAGCACCATGATCATGTTCCGGCCGTCCTGCTTGGGCGCGGACTCGATGAAGCCGTCCTCGACGATGTCATCGGCCAGCTTCTTCAGCAGGTTGAAGCCGAGCTCGGGACGGCTCTGCTCACGGCCACGGAACATGATGGTGATCTTCACCTTGTCGCCGGCTTTGAGGAAGCGGACGACGTGACCCTTCTTGGTCTCGTAGTCGTGGCTGTCGATCTTGGGCCGGAGCTTCATTTCCTTGATGACAGTGTTGGTCTGGTTGCGCCGCGACTCGCGGGCCTTCTGGGCGGCTTCGTACTTGAACTTGCCGTAGTCCATCAACTTCGCCACCGGCGGACGCGCCATCGGCGCCACCTCGACCAGGTCGAGATCGGCTTCGCGGGCGAGCCGCAGGGCGTCATCGATGCGCACGATGCCCACCTGCTCGCCGGCTGGGCCGACCAGGCGTACCTCGTTCACATGGATGCGTTCGTTGATCCGCGGTTCAGTGCTGATGTGTCCTCCTCAGGACGGCTGGTTCTGCTCGGTGGACCTGCCACACCAGAAAAGGGCCTCCGCGCACGCGGAGACCCTGAGGAGGGGTGACATGGGTAAGCCACCACCGGTACCGACCCGTCACCAAGCGGTGAAGCGGGTGGGAGTTCAGGACTCCACTTTCACGGACTGCCACCAATCGGTGCAGTCGATCGGAGCAAGCTTACCCGGACGGGGTGGACGCAGGCTAATCGGGGTCCTCGGCGGCGGCGAACAGCCAGCCCCAGCCGCCGTCATCGAGCTGCACCAGGCGACGGCTGCGGGCCAGTTCGGTGAGTAGATCGCCTTCGATCACCAGGGCGTGCGGGCCGGCGATGTCGATCAGCAGCGCGGTCGCGCCCTGGTCGAGCGCGTTGGCTGCGGCTTCGTCCAGCCGGCACGGCAGCGGACGCGCGTCCGGCTGCCAGACCGCGAAGGCGTCCGCTCCAGTGAAGACGGGAAGGCCGATGCGGCCGTCCGGAGCGGTGAGGGTGACCGCAACCAACTCTGCGTGCACCTCAGCCGGGTCTTCGCGTTCGGGGTGCTCGGGTTCGATCCGGCCGACACCGGCCAAGCGGCTGCCGTCCGGATCGGGCACTGGCACGATCGGCAGCAACACCCGCGTGGTGCAGAGCTGAGCGATGGCGTGCAGGTAATGGTCAAGGCTCTGCTGCGCGGCCGCGAGGCTGGCGCGGACGGTCGCGTCCGGCTCGCCGCGGTCGCCGGTATAAGCGTCGCTGGGCTGGCGGAGACCGCTCACGATGCCGTCCGGTCGTGCCAATACCGCACCAGCTTGGCGAAGTCGGCCTCAGCCAGCTCGCGGTCAGTGCGCTGGATGCCCATCAGCGGTCGCTGCAGTTCTTCGTCCAGCAGGACGTAGGCCCACGGGTCGTGCTCGGTGAACCGGAAGCCGCGAACCTCGCCCCACGGCAGCCGGTGGGTGCGGACGCCGTTGCGGAAGCGCAGTCCCGCATCGTCGACGGCCAGGTAGCTGAGCCCGATGCTCATCATGAAACCGATCATGAACAGCGCGAAGAACGCCAGGGTGAGCAGCTGCGGCACGGTGAACAGGACCTGGATGTCGGGCGGCAGCGTGACCCAGCCGATCAGTGCGGCCAGCGCCAGCACTGCCGACAGCACTGAAGCCATCAGCAGTGAGCGGCGCGGGCGGAACACCACGGCAGCCACCTACAACCGGCAGGCGTGGATCTTGGTGACCAGGATCGCGTCCGCGCCGGCTTCCCAAAGGGCGTCCATGATGCGCTGGGCCTGCTTGGCCGGGATCATCGCCCGCACCGCCACCCAGCCGTCCTTCGCCAGCGGCGAGACCGTCGGGGCGTCCAACCCGGGCGTGACCTTGGTGGCCGCTTCGAGCAGTTCTCGGGGCACGTTGTAGTCGACCATCAGGTAGTCCCGCGCGGTGATCACGCCGCTCAACCGGCGCACCAGCAGGTCGAGGCCCTCCGGTGCGGGCACGCCCTTGCGCTGGATCAGGATCGCCTCGGATTCCAGGATCGCGTCGCCGAACAGCTCCAGGCCGGCGCGCTTGAGGGTGGTGCCGGTCTCGACCACGTCCGCCACCACGTCCGCCACGCCGAGGCGCACCGAGCTTTCGACCGCTCCGTCCAGGTGGATCAGCCGGGCCGTCACGCCGTGGCCGTCGAGGTAGCTGGCGACCAGGCCCGAGTACGAGGTGGCGATCCGCTTGCCGGTCAGGTCGGCGACGCTCATCGTGGCGCCGCCGGGGGCGGCGAACCGGAACCGGGTACCGCCGAAGCCCAGCGACTTCACCTCTTCGGCTTCGGCGCCGGAGTCGAGCAGCATGTCGCGTCCGGTGATGCCGAGGTCGAGGGTGCCCTCCCCCACGTACACGGCGATGTCCTTGGGCCGCAGGTAGTAGAACTCGACACCGTTGGCATCGTCGACGAGCACCAACTCCTTGGCGTCGGCACGCTGGCGGTACCCGGCTTCGCGTAGCATGCCGGCGGCGCCCTCAGCGAGTGAACCCTTGTTCGGGACGGCGATCTTCAACAACCCGGTCACCGGGAACTCCTCACAGGTATTCGTAGACGTCTTCGAGTTCCAGGCCCAGCGAGACCATCAGCACCTGCAGGTGATACAGCAACTGGCTGATCTCCTCTGCGGCCTCGGCCTTGCCCTGGTACTCGGCGGCCATCCAGACCTCGGCCGCTTCTTCGACGATCTTCTTGCCGATCGCATGCACACCCGCGTCAAGTTCGCGGACGGTGCCCGAACCCTCCGGACGGGTGGCAGCGCGCTCGCGCAGTTCGGCATAGAGATCTTCGAAGGACTTGCTCACGCCGCGCAGCCTACCGGCGACCCGCCGACCCCGGCGAACCTGGCCGTGCAGTGCGGTTCCCGCAAACTGGACACTTCGATCCCGTCACGGGACCCAACCGTCCAGCTTGCAGGGAATCGGGCGGACCGGCGAACCTGGGCGTGTGCAGTGCGGTTTCCGCAAGCTGGACACTTCGATCCCGTCACGGGACCCAACCGTCCAGCTTGCAGGGAATCGGGCGGACCGGTGATCGGACGGACGGTGACGGCGCGGCTCAGCGGGTGAGCTACAGGGCCACGCCCAGCAGGGCGTCGACGGCCTCACGAACCAGGTCGGACGCGTCCGCAGCATCGCCGGGTGCGTCGGCCCAGGCGTCGATGGCTGCCAGCGCGGCCGGAGCGTTCAGGTCGTTGCGCAACGCGTTGCGGACCGCCTCGATGACCGGGCCGGCGTCAGCGCCCGGACGCGCGACCGCCGTCCGCCACTTCGCCAGGCGCGCCTCGGCGGCCGCGAGCACATCCGAGGTGTACTCCCAGTCGCTGCGGTAGTGGTTCGCCAGCAGCACCAGGCGGATCGCCATCGGATCGACGCCCTCGGCCAGCAGCCGGCTGACGAAAACCAGGTTGCCCCGCGACTTGCTCATCTTCTCGCCGTCCAGGCCGACCATGCCGGTGTGCAGGAACACCTTCGCGAACGGGTGACCGGTGGCCACCCGAGCCTCCGCTGCGCACATCGGGTGGTGCGGGAAGGCCAAGTCACGTCCGCCGGCCTGCACGTCGAAGTCGGTCCCCAGCGCGCCCAGTGCGATCGCGGTGCACTCGATGTGCCAACCCGGACGCCCGCGGCCGAGCCAGGAATCCCACGCCGGCTCGCCGTTGCGCTCCTGCCGCCAGACCAGGCAGTCGAGGCGATGCCGCTTGCCCGGACGGTCGGGATCACCACCACGCTCAGCGAAGATCTGTTCGGCCTCGAGCATCGAGTAGCCGGTACCGTCCATCAGCCCAGACGACTTGGTCACCGAGAAGTACCAGTCCGGATACTCCGGATCGGGCACCTGGTAGATCGCCCGCTCGTCGCGCAGCACGCCCAGCAGATCGGTGACACGGTCAAGGCTCTCGACCACCCCGGTCAGCTCGGCCGGCGGCAAGACCCGCAGCGCTGCCATGTCGGTGCGGAACAGTTCGATCTGATCGGCGGCCAGCTGCTCCCAGTCGGCACCGGTCGCGGTGGCCCGTTCCAGCAGCGGATCGTCCACATCGGTGACGTTCTGCGCGTAGCGGACCGTGAGCCCCGCGTCCAGCCAAGCGCGGTGCAGCAGGTCGACGGCCACATAGGTGGCGGCGTGGCCGAGGTGGGTGGCGTCGTAGGGCGTGATGCCACAGGCGTACAGCCGCGCCTCGCCCACCTCGGGCCCAACGGGCTGCAATTGCCCGGTGAGGGTGTCGTGGGCATGCACGCGTCCACTTCCGGTGCCCCGCAGACGGGGCACGACAACCGACTTCCAGGCACGCATGGGCGGCAGCCTACCCGGCTGCAACGCCAGCGGTACGGCTAGGCTTACCGCCGGATTGACACCGGCACCGGCAGGAAGGCCAACGAATGATCGAATGGTGGCACGCGATTCTCCTCGGCATCATCGAGGGGGTCACGGAGTTCCTGCCGATCTCCAGCACCGGCCACCTGACCGTCGCGGAGAAGCTGCTCGGCTTCGAAATCGCCGACCCGAGCGTCACCGCTTTCACCGCGATCATCCAGATCGGCGCGATGGTGGCCTCCATCATCTACTTCTGGGGTGACATCGTCCGGTTCGCGACCGCGTGGTTCCGCGGCCTGGCGAAGCCGGAAGCCCGCGAGGATCCCGACTACCGGATGGGCTGGGCGATCATCGTCGGCTTCGTCATCACCGCGGCCATCGCGGTGCTGTTGAAGGACCTGATCGAGGGACCGCTTCGCAGTCTCTGGGCGGTCGTAGCCGGTCTGCTGGGCTGGAGCGTGGTGATGTTCCTCGCCGATCGTCTTGGCAAGGCGGTGCGGGACGAGCACTCGATCACCTGGCGCGACGGCGCTCTCCTCGGCCTGATCCAGGCGGTCTCGCTGGTGCCGGGCGTGTCCCGCTCGGGCGCGACCATCTCGGGCGGCCTGTTCCGCGGGCTCGACCGGGTGAGCGCCACCCGGATGAGCTTCTTCCTCGGCATTCCGACGCTGATCGCGTCCGGGGCATTCCAAGCGGTCACCGAAGCCAGCAACATCGGCGCACCGGGCGGCGTGGGCTGGATGGCAACCATCCTGGCCACGATCGTCTCCGGAGTGGTCGCGTACGCGTCCATCGCCTGGCTGCTGAAGTTCGTAGCCAGCAACGACTTCACCGCGTTCATCATCTACCGGGTGGCGCTCGCGCTGGTGATCAGCGCGCTGCTGCTTACGAATACCATCCCGGCGGTATGAGACAGCGGCTCGTCGGCGCGTCCGGCCTGGCCGTGTCCCGGCTCGGTCTGGGCACCCTGACCTGGGGCCGCGAAACCCAGCTGGACGATGCCCGTCCGCTGCTGCGAGCCTTCGTCGCGGCCGGCGGGAACCTGGTGGACACCGCAGCGGGCTACGCCTCCGGGGACGCCGAACGGATGCTCGGCCGGATGCTGCGCGCCGGCGATGTGGCTCGCGAAGAGGTGGTGGTGGCCACCAAGGCCGGATTCGGCATCCGGGACGGGGAGCGCCGGGTCGACACCTCGCGCGCCGCCCTGCTCACCGACCTGCGTGGATCGCTACGCCGGCTGGGCACCGATCACATCGACCTGTGGCAGCTGCACGCGTGGGGCCAGGCTCCCCTGGACGAATCACTGGCCGCCATCGACACCGCGGTGGGCGCCGGCGACGTCCGCTATGCCGGGGTGTGCAACTTCGTTGGCTGGCAGACCGCCCAGGCCGCCACCTGGCAGGCCGCGTTTCCCGGCCGGACGCCGCTCACATCCAGCCAGGTGGAGTACTCGCTGCTGGCGAGGCGGGCCGAGGTGGAGGTGATCCCGGCGATCCGGGCGTTCGGCATGGGCCTGTTCCCCTGGTCGCCGATCGGCCGCGGGGTGCTCACCGGCAAGTACCGCAGCGGGCTTCCCCGAGGTTCGCGGGGCGCGTCCGAGCATTTCGCGTGGTTCGTGGAGCCCTACCTCGAAGCCCGCTCACGCTCGGTCACGGACGCGGTGTGCACGGCTTCGGCGGGTCTCGACCTCACCCCGGCACAGGTCGCGCTGCTGTGGGTGCGGGACGCTCCGGGAGTGACCGCGCCCCTGTTGGGCGCACGAACCGTCGCGCAGTTGGAGCCGTATCTCGCGACCGAGGAACTGGAGTTACCGGAAGAGATCGTGGCCGCACTGGACGACGTCTCCGGCGGACCGAACGTGATGCGCGATCTTGGGGAGCCCACCCTCACCCTGCGTTGACACTTGGCCGGAAGGAGATCTCGATGGGCAGGATGGCGGACGCGGAACGCTTCCACCCCGACGAACTTGTCGACTGGCACAACTGGCTGGCCGCGAATCACGATCGCGGCGCCGGTGTGTGGGTGGTGACCTGGCGTCCGAACTGACTACTGCCCTGGACGCGAACCCGGCCGCACGGGCCACTTGGGACGCCTTTCCTCCCGCTGCGAAGAAGATGGCGCTGGCCTCGATAGCCCTGGCCAAACAGGATGCGACCCGGACGCGACGAATCGCCGGCATCGTCGCGAAAGCCGAGCGCGGCGAGCGACCAAGCTGAATCGCGCGGGAACGGAGGCTAATTGACTGCAGAGATCCCGGCCTTCGCCGGGATGACGCAGGCCCGCCGGAATGACGTAGGCGCGCCGGGATGGCTGAGTGCCCGATTCTGAGGCAAGAGCGCGCTTCCGTCATCCCGGCGCAGGCCGGGATCTCAGCATCACCTCAACGCAGCCGGTCGCAGCGATAGCCAGTCACGTTGAGGGTGTACTCGAAGCGCTCGCGTCCGCGGCTGTGCGGATGGGTGACCAGCAGCTCGGTGAGCTGGTCGACCACCGCCCGCTGCTCGGCCGGGCAAGCGATCAGGTAGGCGCTGCGCGAGGTGGCCATCGCGATCACCTCGCCCGCGCTCATCCAGCGGACGCGCTGCCACTGCCGTCGCTGCCAAGGGGTGAACCCGGCCAGGGCGAGCACCTCGTCAGCATCGACCATGTCCTCGGCCGGTGAGGCGCCGATCGCTTCGGCGACCGCGGCCACGAACGGGTGACTGCGATCGCGGGTGTTCCAGACAAGGCCGAGCCGGCCACCGGAAACCAGTACCCGGGCGATCTCGGCACCGGCGGAGTTCGGATCGAACCAGTGCCAGGCCTGGCCAACCACCACCGCGGCGACGCTCGAATCAGGGAGCGGAATCGCCTCCGCGGTGCCCAGGTGGGTATCCGGGGCGGGATTGCGTGCCAGCATGGCCGCGTCCGGGTCGACGGCCACGACGTCGCGTCCGAGATCGAGCACTGCCCGGGTCAACTTGCCGGAGCCGGCGCCCAGGTCGAGGACACGTCCGGGCGCACCTTCGAGCAGCCAGGCAACCGACTCGGCCGAGTAGTCCGGACGGCCGACCTCGTAGGCGTCGACCGCCGCGCCGAAGGAGCGGGCGCGCTCTGGATCGGGGTTCATGCCCGGTCCAGCAAGTCGTCGAGCACGCGGCAGCCGAACTCGAGGGACTCGGTGGGCACGCGCTCGTCCACACCATGGAAGAGCGCGACGAAGTCGAGTTCCGGCGGCAGCCGCAGCGGGGCGAACCCGAAGCAGCGCATACCCAGCCGCGACCAGGCCTTGGCGTCAGTGCCGCCGCTCATGATGAACGGGACGGCGACCGCACCCGGATCCTGGGTAAGGAGGCTGGCGGTCATGGCGTCGACGAGGTCGCCGTCGAAGGTGGTCTCGACCGCCACCTCGGAGATGGAAACCTCGTATCGCACCTTGTCGGGCAGCAGTCGAGCGATGGTGTCGTAGAACTCCTGCTCGTAGCCGGGCAGGAAGCGACCGTCGACGCCGGCGGTGGCGTGGCCGGGAATCACGTTGTGCTTGTAGCCGGCGTTCAACATGGTCGGGTTGGCGGTGTTCGACATGGTGGCGCCGACCATGCGGGCGATGGAGCCGAGCCGGGCGAGGGTGGTCTCGGCGTCGTCGGCGTTGACCTGGATGCCGAGCGCCTGCTCGACCGCATCCAGGAACTGCCGCTGCGCCGGATGGATGCGGGCGGGCCAGCTGTACTGCCCGATGTTCGTGACCGCCTCGGCGAGGCGGGTGATGGCGTTGTCGTCGCTGCGCATGGAACCGTGGCCGGCTGTGCCCTCGGCGATCAGGTCCAGCCAGGCGAGGCCCTTCTCCGCAGTCTGGATGAGGTAGAGGCGCTGGTCGGCGACGCTGATCGAGAAGCCGCCGACTTCACCGATCGCCTCGGTGCAGTCGGCGATGAGCTCGGGATGATTGTTGGCGAACCAGGTCGCGCCCAGCGGACCGCCCGCCTCTTCGTCGGCGGTGAAGACGAGTCGGATGGGTCGCCGCGGGGCGCGTCCGGTGCGCATCCGGTCGCGGACGACGGCGAGGATGATGGCGTCGAAGTCCTTCATGTCGACCGCGCCGCGGCCCCACACGTAGCCGTCGATGATCTCGCCGGCGAACGGGTCCACCTGCCAGTCGGATGCGATCGCGGGAACGACGTCGGTGTGGCCGTGGACGAGCAGCGGCGGCAGCGAGGTGTCGCAGCCCTCGGGCGACCAGTCGGCGACCAGCGTGGTGCGCCGCGGCTCGGATTCGAAGAGTTCGGCGACGATGCCGACCTCGTCCAGCTTGGCGGCGACGTACTCGGCGGCTTCCCGCTCCCCCTTGGCTCCGGACGGCCCGAAGTTGGACGTATCGAAGCGGATCAGGTCGCTGCAGATTCCCGCGACTTCGTCGACGGCGGACGGGATGCTGGTCATGGGCCCATCCTGCCATCCGGCTCACCTCGCGCTCGGCGACCGGGACGGACCGCGTCCGATCAATGGCTGGAGGTCGGCGAGTCGCGAAGACCCGTCACAGCAGACGCGAATCGGCTCACTCTGTACGCGCGACCGGCCCGTTTCGCAAACCGGGCCCCGGATTAGGTATAGTGCTCTGGTTGTCCGGCACCACCCGGACGGCACCCTGTCCGGGTGGCGGAATAGGTAGACGCGCTAGCTTGAGGTGCTAGTGCCCTTTATCGGGCGTGGAGGTTCAAGTCCTCTCTCGGACACTCAGGGAACATGGCTCTGACTAGGTGACACAGTCAGGGCCGTCGTCATGTCCGGGGCCTTGCACAACATATGCACAACATCTGCCGGCGCAGCTGGCCCTCTGATGGCCACCGGTGGACACGTGTGATCAGGACCAGCGGGAGGCGAGTGTCGCCGCTGTCCGAAGGCGCGGATGCGCTGAGGCTGATGGGTACGGCGTCGGCCGGCTCGTTCCAGGTGGTCGCGATGTCGTCGCTCACGTCGCGAAGCGTCGCCGAGCACCACTTCGGGACGCGTCCGCGGGCCGGGATCAGGGCGCTTCGGCCGCACCACCCGCAGAGAACTTCTTGCCCGGGGCGTCGGTGGCCACCTGCCCTGGTTGCGTCGCCCGCAGGGTCGCTGTTCATTGCCTTACCTCCTCGCCACCGTAGGCGATAACGCTCTCGTTGCAACGACATGTTGAGAGTGGATTCCAAAGGCGACTTGGAGATGGTCAGATCCGGGGTTCGAAGCCCGCCGGGGGCCGAAAGCTGGCAGGCCATGACGCGTCGCGTTATAGTGGTGTCGTGATCAGGTCCTTCCGGGAAACTGCAACGGAACTGTTGTGGTCACGGAAACGCAGCCGGTCGTTCGATCACCGGATCGAACGCGTCGCATTGCGAAAGCTGGTCATGCTCGACGCCGCCGAGACGCTCGAAGACCTGAGGGTTCCACCCGGCAACAGGCTCGAAGCGCTCCGTGGTGACAGAGCCGGCCAGCACAGCATCAGGTTCAACCAGCAATGGCGGATCTGCTTCGCCTGGACCGAGGCCGGGCCGGCCGACGTCGAGATCGTCGACTACCACTGAACGAGGTGCCCATGACCACCATCGCTCCCATCCACCCCGGCGAGATCCTCGCCGAGGAGTTCCTCGCGCCCCTGGAGATTTCCCAGAACCGGCTCGCCGTCGCGATCGGCGTCCCACCGCGCCGAATCAACGAGATCGTCCACGGCAAGCGCCGCATCACCGCCGACACCGCGCTGCGGCTGGCACGCTACTTCGGGACCACCGACCGCTTCTGGCTTAACCTCCAGACCCGGTTCGACCTGGAGACCGAGAAGGACCAACTCGGCACCGCCCTCGACCAGATCGAACCCCTCCGCACCGCCTGAGCTGCACCGATCCGAGTGACCGGCGCTCCGCGCGCAGCCGTGGATGCACATCGTGTAGTCGCGCTTAACGATGGCCGGTCGACCGCATGGAGCGAAGCCCCTAGTCAAATGACTAGGGGCTTTTTCGTGTCGAAAGCGAACGGGCAAGATCCTGTACCGAACACGGTTCAAGATCGTGCACGCTACCCGAGCCTGGGCCAGTTCGCCCTCAGATCGTCAGCGCCCGGCGCTCCAGAACCGCTGGTAGATGCCAGTGGACGGCGCAATCAAGAGCTCGCGGTAGGCGTCCTCGCTGAGCGCCAGCGCGGTGCCTGCTATCGAATGCGAACCGACGAAGGAGACCCCGATGCCTGCGCGGCCCGCGTCCAGGCCGAACCCGAGCAGCTCCAGCGTCGTGGGCAGCACGCTCAGCTGGTCGGCGGACTCCCGGGTGAGCTGCATCCCGTCCGGGCTCCAAACCCGGAAGACCACAGTCCGCTTCTCCGCAGCGCTCAGGACATCACGGAAGGCGTCCTGGTCACCTGTGCCCTTCAGGTGGTCACCCATCACCATCACCACGGTGTCGTCCAGATAGCCCGCCTGCTCGGCGTGTTCCAGGAGGCCGGCCACAGCTTTCATCGAGCAGGTGATCGCGGACGCCATCGGAACTTCGTGCTCGGCCTCGCAATCCGGGTAGACGCCGGCCGGCTCATGGGTGTCCAGGGTCAGGACGGTCAGGTTGAACGGCTGGCCGCCGGCATGCAGTTCGTCCAGCACATCGGCGGCGTGCTTCAACGTATGCGAATCCGCCAGCCCCCATTCTTCCGAGATGAAGTCGCTGGAATCGGTGCCCTTCCAGTGCTCCAGTCCCAGCACCTCGGTGTAGCCGTGGTCGGCCAGGTAGACGCCCTTGCCGGCGAAGTCGTCGTCTGCGCCGCCGACGAAGACGCTCCGGTACCCCTGCCCGGCGAGCACGTCGCCCAGACAGGTCGCCCCGGGCAGGTAGTAATCGATCTCCTCACCCAGCCGGTTCAGGTCCACACTTCCGCTGGCGAGCTCGCTCTTCAGCGGGATGCCGCACTGCGTGCTGACCACGCCGGCCATCGTCCAGCCGCCGCCCTGGTACTGGCTCAAGCCCTCGTAGGTCACCCAGCCGTCGCCGGTGGCGGCATCGAGATCAGCCAGCAGGTTCTCCCCCATTAGCGCCGCATCGCCGTAGGTGTTCTCACCTGACTCGAGGTAGATCGTGACCAGGTTCCTCGGCTTGGCCGGGACACTGGTCACCGCCGGCTCGACGTAGTGCGCGGCGATCGAGGTCTCCGACAACTGCGCGATCGCGAACTCCGGGACACCCGCCACCGAGAGGAGCACCGTGAAGCCCACCGCCAGCGACACCGCCGGGATCAGCTTTGCCCGCCGCTTGGCCCCCAGCCGCGAGCGGAAGCGTCGCGTCCCCAGCGCGAGCAGCACCACGACCACGACTGGCAGTCCGAGGCACCACACCGCCACCTCGACGGCCAGCGAGTTGTTGCCGATGCCCTTTCCCGCGCCGATCGGCAGGTTGGCGACAATCTGGTCGAAGCTCACCTCACCGAAGCGGACGCGGATCCATGCCGCCAGCGCGCAGAAGATCAGCGCGAGCGCGAGCAGCGTCCAGTTGGCCCAGCGTCGCAGGGCCGGCAGGATCCGGTGCTGTGGCTTGTCGGGAGGCATTGTCGAGCGATTCTACCAACCCCGACGCAGCGGCTCGTGACGCCGAATTTGCGTCAGTGTCCCCGGACAAGTGGCATCAGCTGGTCGGGCTTGTCGACTCAGCTTTGGTTGAGTCGACAAGCCCGGAAGCGGTTTCCCGGCTCAGAAGATGCGGTTCACGATCGACGCAGGGGCTTCGAGCAGTGTCGCGATCTCGTCGTCCAGCTTGACCAGGGTCAGCGATGCCCCGGCCATTTCCAGGCTGGTGCAGTATTCGCCGACATAGCTGCGTGCAACCGTGATGCCCTGGTCGGCCAGCTTCTGCGCGGCGATGCCGAACAGCAGGTAGAGCTCACTGATCGGGGTACCGCCCAGACCGTTGATCATCAGCGCCACTCGGTCGCCGGAGGCGTGCGGCCGGTCGGTTACGACGGCCCCGAGCAACTCGTCCACGATCTCTTCGGCGCTGACCAGCTTGGCGCGACGCCGTCCGGGCTCACCGTGGATGCCCACCCCGACCGCCATCTCGTCATCACCGAGATCGAACAGCGGACTGCCCTTCGCGGGCGGCGTACACGCGGTGAGCGCGATGCCCATGGTTCGGGTCACCGAGTTGACCTTCTCGCCGATCGCCCTGACCTCCGCCAGCGTCGCACCCTGCTCGCTCTTGACCCCAGACCGCACGCCGGCCCTCGTTCATGGTCCCCTGGGCGGCCTGTTGGGCCTGGGTGAGCGCGGGCAACGGATCCTCTCCGTGGCTGGCGGCCGCGTGCGCGTCCGCGATTCGGAGAGCGATCGTGGCCAGCCCGCCTTGCGGTAGGTGTGGCTGACCTGGTCGATCAGGCACAACGAGCCGCTGCGGCAACCCAGCAGTTCGACCGCGCTCCGCAGGATGCGTCCCAGCAGCGGTTGCAGCCGGAATTCCCCGGCGAGGTCGTTTGCCACCTCGGCCAGCACATCAACTGATGCCCGCTCCCGCGCGTCCGCCTGCGTCATAGCCGTCCCCCGCCCTATCCAGCCACTCAAGATTCGCGCGGCCGGCTCCCAGATGGAAGGCCTCAAGCCTGGGCGAAGCTACTGACTGGTCGAGAGGGGACTCAGCCGGCGTAGGCGACCGCGATCGCAGCGCCGAGCTGAGCGTTGTGCTTCACCAGGGCGATGTTCGCGCGCAGCGACTCGCCGTCCGACAACTCGACGATTCGGCCGAGCAGGAAGGGCGTGATCGCTGCACCAGTGATCCCCTGCTCGTCAGCCTCGGCGACGGCCCGGGCGATCAGGGCACCGATCTCAGCCTCAGGAATCTCGTCTTCGATCGGGATCGGGTTGGCCACGACCAGGCCGCCAGCCAGCCCAAGGTCCCACTTGGCGTGCATCGCCGCGGCGATCTCTGCCGCAGCATCCAGGCGCAGCGGCGAGCGGAAGCCACTGGAGCGGGAATAGAAGGACGGGAACTCGTCCGAGCCGACCGAGATCACCGGCACGCCGAGTGTCTCCAGCACCTCCAGGGTGCGGCCGATGTCCAACAGCGACTTCACCCCGGCACTGACCACGGCAACATCGGTGAGGCTCAACTCGGTGAGGTCGGCGGAGACGTCCATGCTCGACTCGGCGCCGCGATGGACACCACCAAGGCCGCCGGTGACGAACACCTTGATGCCGGCGAGGGCGGCCAGGCGCATCGTTGAGGCCACCGTGGTCGCCCCGTGCTCCTTGCGCGCCACCACGTAGGGCAGGTCGCGAATGCTCACCTTGCGCACGTTCTCGTCAGACCCCAGCAGGTCGAGCTCGGCGTCGGACAGCCCGATCCGCGGCACGCCGTGGAGGATCGCGATCGTGGCCGGGACCGCGCCGCCGTCGCGGATGATCTGTTCCACTTCGCGGGCGGTCTGGACATTCTTCGGGTACGGCATGCCGTGGCTGATGATGGTCGACTCCAGGGCGACCACCGGCTTACCGGACGCCAGGGCTTCGCGCACCTCATCGGTCAGTGCGAGCAGCGGGTTCATCGGACTCCTTCGAGGGTTCGGTGGAGGTCGGCGAGCGCCACCCCCAGGTCAGGGCGGACGGTGAACCTGCTGGCCACCGTCAGGGCCGCGGCCAATTGGCCGAGCTGGGCAGAACTGAGCGGGCTCTCGCCGATGAGCAGGCCGTGGACGAAACCGGCAGTCATCGCGTCCCCGGCCCCGGTGACATCGACCACTTCGCTGGCCGGGGCATCCAGGCGCTGCGGCGCTGGTGCGTCCGCGCTCACCAGCAGACTGCCGGACGCTCCCCTGGTCACCCAGACGTGACTCACGCCACGGGAGTGCAGGTCGGCGGCGGCCTCGGCGATGGCTACTTCGGTGTCGGCGACCGGGCGGCCCACCAGGGCACCGAGCTCATCGACATTGGGCGTGATCGCGAAGACCGGTCGGTCGGGGCTGAGCAGGCCGGCGATGCGTCCGGCTTTCGCCACGCTGACCGGCTCAAGCACAACGCGGACGCCAGAACCGGCCGCCACGGCGAGGAGCCAATCCACGACCGGCGCCGGGATGTTGCCGTCGACCACGAGGACCGCTGCGTTGGCGATCAGGTCCTGCGACCTGGCCAGGTCGGCGACCGTCAGCGCGTCGGTGGCCGCGAAGTCGGAGAGGCCCACCACCAACTCACCGTCGGCGTCCAGTGCAGCCAGGTAGCTCGCGGTCGGATGGGTGGAATCGATCATCCGGTCGACATGGACGCCGGCCTCTGCGGTGCGGGTGAGCAGGTCGCGTCCGGAGCCGTCCGAGCCGACCGCAGCGATTAGGTGCACTTGGCCACCCAGCCTGGCGATGCCTTCGGCGATGTTCCGGCCCACCCCGCCGGGGGTCTGGCTGACCGTGCCGGGATTCGACGTGCCCACCCGGACGGGTGCGCTGCTGCGAGCCTTGATGTCCCAGGCGGCACCGCCGACGACGACCGCCCAGGCATCGCTGCGCAGCAGGTAGCCGCGACCGACGATCTCGCCCTTCTGGGTCAGCGACGACAATGCCACCGCGATCGCACCCTTCGTGGTGCCGAGGCGTTGGGCCAGACCGGACGCGTCGAGCAACGGGTGTGCGCGCAACAATGCGAGGATCTCTCGCTCACGCGGACTCAGGGCCATGCTCAGTATTATTAACCAAACTTGGAACTCTTAGCAAGCCGCCTACGCCGGTCCGCCCAGAGACGATGCAGAACTGCGGCGATCGCGATTCCGAGACCGGCCAGCGCCGGCCACCCGGTGAGCACCAGCAGCACCGAGACGCAGGCCAGCGAGAACGCGGCGACAGCCTTCGCGCCGGGTCCGGGCAGCAGCTTCACCGCTGCCGCCGTGCCCACCACATAGACCAGGGTCAGCCCACCGCTCACCAGCAGCATCAGGGTGTGCTGGTCTGCGAGGAGCCACTCAGACACGACCGCGGCGCCCACGACGAACATCAGCGCCTTCCGATCCGTGCCGAAGATCCGGTACGGCAGTGCACCCTCTGCGGCGAGCGCCGAACCCAGCTTGGTGGCACCAGCCATGTAGGCGTTGACTGCACCCAGGGTCATCAGTACCGCGACGACCGCGATGATCGGACGCACCGGGCCGCCGACCCCAGTGGCCAGCAGATCGGCCAGCGGCGCCTGGCTGGCGGCCAGCTGCGGTCCGAGCACCAGCACGCTGGTCACCGCGACGCTCAGGTACAGCACGCCCACGACCACAACCGCGAGCATCGTGGCCCTCGGCACGTCACGTCGGGGATCGGCATACTCCGGCGACAGGGACGACACGGCTTCCCAGCCCGCGAAAGCCCACACCAGGAGCGCGGCCGCCGAGCCGATCGCGCCTAGCCCCGCCGGGGCGAACGGAGTGAGGTTGCCCGGGTCAGCATGGGGCAGCGCGGCCAGGACGGTCGTCAGCAGGACCAGTGCCAGGACGCCCGCGAGGACCAACTGCATGCGTCCGGAGACGTGCAGGCCCAGCCAGTTCATCAAGAAAACGATCCCGATGATGCCGAGAAAGGTACCGATCCGGGCCACCTGTCCCCCGCCGAGCACGTCCGCGACATAGCCGGCAGCGAAGGAGCAGGCGACCGGCGCGCCGATCGGAACTGCGAAGTAGAAGATCCAGCCGATGGCATCAGCTGCCCAGGTGCCGAAGGCGCGGCGGACGTAGCTGGAGACACCGCCGCCGTCGGGAAAGCGTGCGCCCAGTTCCGCGAACGTCCAGGCCAGCGGAGCCGAAAGCAACACCAGAGCGAGCCACGCGATCAGGGAGGCCGGACCGGCAACAGCCGCTGCCAACGCGGGCATGGAGATGATGCCGGTGCCGAGGACCGCGCCGGCGCTCAGCGCGGTGCCTTGGGCGACGGTCAGCTTGTGCACCCGGTAACCCTAGGGGCTGGGGCCACGGCGCACGCTACCCGCGCGCTGAATCTGAGCGCGTGTCCCACCTATTCGAAGTTCATTGAGCCCGCGCGTCAGCTCAGTCGACGGTGGGCGGGGGATCCGGCACCGACTGGCGTTTGCGGGCTCGGACGCGGCGGCGCCAGAACAGCAGCGGGAGCGCAATCAGCAGGGCGACCGCGGCGAACGGCAGCAGCGCGCCGACCACGGTGAGCAAGGTCAATCCGGTCGCGACCAAGGCGTTCCAGCCCGCCAGTAGTCCGCCCATGAACCCCGTCGTCTGCAGGGGTCCCGCCTGTTCGGGCGTGATCAACTGCACTGAGATCTGCGACTGGGCTACCCGTCCGGACAGCCATTTCTGCTGGGCCACCATCGAGTCGCGCTCGGCGATCCGATTCGACAGCTCGGTCTCAACCCGGACCAGTTCCTCGACGCTGCCGGCCTTCTTCGAGAGTTCCTGCAGCCGCTGGATGGAAGCGTTCAGTGCCGCGACCCGAGCATTCACATCCGCCACCTGGGTGGTGACGTCCTCGGAGTTGATCACCCGCGACTCGACCGTGCCCACCTCGGCCAGCGCAGTCAGCGTGCTGTCGAGCTTGTCAGCATCGACGGAGATGACCACGGCGGAGTAGCTCTGGTCCTTGGCGTCCAGGACGAGGCTCTCGGCAGTGACCTGCCCGCCGGCGGCGCTCGCCAGTTCACGCAGCCGTTGCGCCGCGACCATCACATCGGTGACCCGCAGGCTCACTTCGGCCGAGCGTGCCACTTGCGGTGTGAGCGTCGAGTCGGTGCCTGTCGGCATGGCCTGCGGTCCTGCGCTGGCATCCTCGCCCGCATAGGAGGACACGTCCTCAGCACGTGCACCGGCCCCGGACCCCGCAGAACAGCCCACCAGAGCGAGCATTGCCGCCGCTATCAGGGCCGATCCCAACTTCTTCATGATCCCTACACGCTCGAGCGGAGCGCGACGTTGCATGCAATTCAGCACTCAGCCAGTCTTCCGTGCGCGTGGCGGCAATTGCCACTCTCCGGTGAGATTTTGCGCCACGAAACCGCGATCGGCGAGCTCCTCAAGGAGCGCCAGGCAGCGAGGCAGTGAGAGGTCCGCGCGTAGGGCCAGTTCGGCGGCCGGCAGCGAGCCCCGCCCGGGCACGCACTCGAACAGGCGGAGCTCTTCAGCGGACAGATCATCGGTCTCCCTTCGGCCTCCAGGTATGCGCGGGTTCGGCCGTCCGAGCGGGGACAGCAACTCCAGCACGTCGGGTGCCCGAGTGATGAGCACAGCCTCGGCTTCGCGGATCAGCCGGTGCGGCGTGACCGATGTTGCGCTGGTTACCGGCCCGGGAACCGCCATCACCACCCGGCCGAGTTCGTTCGCCCAGGTGACCGTGTTGCGGGCGCCCGACCTGGCCGCCGCCTCCACCATCACTGTTCCGGGTGTCATCGCGGCGATCAGGCGGTTTCGTGCCAAAAAGCGGACGCGGGTCGGATGCTCGCCGGGCGCCAGTTCGGAAACCAGCACGCCGCGCTCGGCGATGCGCTCGAACAACTGGTGGTGACCGGCCGGATACGCCTGATCCAGCCCGCCGGCGAGCACTGCGACCGTCGGACTGCGACCTGCCAGGCAACCGCGATGCGCGGCGGCGTCCACCCCGTAGGCCCCGCCGGAGATGACGCTCCGGCCCGCCTCCGAGAGCTCGGCTCCCAGATCGGCCGCCACGGTGTCGCCGTACGGCGTGGACGCGCGCGAGCCGACGATCGCGACGCTGGTGCCGGCCAACTCGGCCAGGTCACCCGCGCCGCGCAACCAGAGCCCCAGGGGTTCACCGGTGAGCTGGTTCACCGGCTCACAGCTGCGCAGATCCTCGGTGCCGCCGGGCCACTCCGCGTCGCCGGGAACCACGAACCGCATGCCGAGCGCTCTGGTCGCGGTGAGCAAGTCCTCGACCACCAGGACGCGTGCCCGACGGCTCAGCGGCAGATCGGCACCAGGACGGGTGAGGCTCGCCCACACCGCAGCCGCCCCGTAGCTGAGCACGGCCTCCGCGATCGTGGGGTGCCCGGGCTCGACCACCGCGGCCAGGCACATCCGCGCGGTTCGTTCGTCCGTCACTTCGCCTCCAACGTCTCGCCCCGGCGCATCGCGAGGGCTGTGTGCAAATGCTCCCGACTCGGCTTCGCGCTCCCCTGCAGGTCGGCCACCGTCCAGGCGAGGCGAAGTACCTTGTCAACACCTCGCGCCGACAGCCGGCCCCGGGCGACCGCGGTGTCCAGCAGTTCTGCCCCGTCTGGCAGTGGCAGCCGCTTCCGCAGAGCTGGACCCGGGACTTCACCGTTGCTGCGCCATCCACTGGCGGCCAACCGATGGAGCTGTCGTTCCCGGGCCGCGGCCACTCGCGCCGCGATGGTCGTGCTGTTCTCGCCAACCACTTGGTTTCCCAGAAAGGACGCCCGGGCGGGCCGCAACTGCTGGTGGATGTCGATCCGATCCAGGATCGGCCCGGACACCCTGGCTGCGTATCTTCGCACCGCCATCGGCGCACAGCGACAGTCGCCGCCCGGCGTGCCGGCCATGCCGCAGGGGCAGGGGTTCGCCGCCAGCACCAGTTGGAAGCTGGCCGGATAGGTGGCGGTCGCGGCCGCCCGGCCAAGCACGATGCGTCCGGATTCGAGCGGCACTCGAAGGGCCTCCATCACCCGGGGCGAGAACTCCGGGGCCTCATCCAGGAAGAGGACGCCCCGGTGCGCCCTGGACACCGCGCCCGGCATGGCGATCCGGGCCCCGCCGCCGACCAGGCTCGCCATGGATGCGGAGTGGTGTGGGTCGGAGTAGGGCGGCCGCCGGACCAGTCCTTCGTCGAGGGCCAGACCGGCAAGCGAGTGCACCGCGGAGACCTCCAACGCCTCCCAAAGCTCCAGGTCGGGAAGGATCGTGGGCAACCGCTCGGCCAGCAGCGTCTTCCCGACCCCGGGCGGCCCGTGGAAGTACAGGTGGTGCCGCCCGGCGGCGGCCACCTCCAGCGCCCATTTGCCCTCGACCTGGCCGGCCACATCGGCTAGGTCCCGCCCGGTGGGCACCGGATCTACGGTGGGTTCGGCAGGTGTGATGTCCGCGCCCGGGCCACCTTCCAGGATGTCGAAGAGGTCGTCGAGTCGGTTCGCCCCGTACGCAACCAGGCCGTCGACAAGCGCAGCCTCACGAAGCTGGGTCGCCGGCACCACGGCCCTGCCGAAGCCCTGGCCGATCGCCGCCAGCAGTGCCGGCAACAACCCCCGGACCCGCCGGATGCGGCCGTCCAGACCGAGTTCGCCGAACAGCACCAAACCCTCCAGCGCGTCGGGGTGGAACCTACGGCCGGCGGCGGCCACGGCAGCCGCGATCGCCAGATCGTAGTGGGAACCGGCCTTGGGCAGCGTCGCAGGCGAAAGGTTGATCGTCACCGGATCGGACGGCCAACCCGGCCCTACTGCGGCCATCGCCGCACGACAGCGGTCCCGTGCCTCGTAGAGCGCCGCGTCAGGCAAGCCGACCATGGTCGTGCGCGGCAGCCCACTGCTGATGGCCGCTTCCACCTCCACCATTCGGCCCTCGATGCCCACCAGCGCCACCGACCATGCTCTCGCCTGTCTCACGACCCGATGCCCCGGCAGTGCGTGATCACCGGTTGCGCGTCCCTTGGCAGCAGCACGCCGAGACCGTCGAAGCGGATGTGCGGCACCGGCACGGGCCGCGCACGTAGCCAGTGCAGCGCCACTTCACGCAGCTTCGCCACCTTCGCCGGTGTGATCGCCTCCAGCGGTGTGCCGAATCCCAGCCCACGCCTCGTCTTCACCTCACAGAAAACCACGACGGCTTCCGGACCCGGCTCGATCGCGACGATGTCGAGTTCGCCGACCGGACACGTCCAGTTGCGGTCGAGCACCTGCCAGCCCAGCCGCTGCAGGTGCGCGGCCGCGAGATCCTCCCCCGCATGCCACACCTCGGCTCGTCCCACACAGATCACCTCCAGCTACACCTTCGGCAAGTGCGCCGGAAATCTGTCAACGAATCAGTGGGTTGTGGATAGCAATTGCGTTATCCACAGGGCGCGGCGACTCTGGCCGCGGGAGATCCCGGCCTTCGCCGGGATGACTGAGCCCTCGCGGGATGGCCGAACCCTCGCCAGGACGAGCCCTCGCGGGATGGCCGAGCCCGAGCGTGATGACGGAACCGGCGCCGGGACGACCGAGCTTCGCCCCATTCAGAGGTTGTCGGGAACCTTCAACTCGCTGTGCGCGATCTCTTCGATCGACACGTCGCGGAAGGTGAGCACTTTGGCGCTCTTCACGAAACGGGCCGGGCGGTACATGTCCCAGACCCAGGCGTCACCCATGGACACCTCGTAGTAGACATCTCCACCCTCGGTACGCACCTTCAGGTCGACCGCGTTGCACAGATAGAACCGTCGCTCGGTCTCCACGGCGTAGGTGAAGATCCCCACGACGTCCTTGTACTCCTTGTACAACTGCAGTTCGAGTTCGGATTCGTACTGCTCAAGGTCTTCGGTGCTCATGTCGGATTCACTCTATATCGAGGAGTGGAGCCGCCGTGGTTGTGGCTTCCCGGACGACCGCCGCGTCCGGCGCGCTGCCATCGCCCGAGGTCTCGCAAGCGGACGCCGACGCTGTCCTGCGCACATTCTCGAAACACCAGCGGTGGATCGGGCTCGGGCCGTGCTGGTCGAGCCGCTCCTGATGCAGATCCGTGCAATATCCCTTGTGAACGTCGAATGCGTAATGCGGCAGCGACTCGTGCCACTGGGTCATGATCCGGTCGCGGGTCACTTTCGCCACCACGGACGCCGCTGCGATGCACGCCGCCACCCGGTCACCCTTCCAGATGGCCAGGTTCGGCACGCCCAGCCCATCCACGCCGAACCCGTCGGTGAGCGCGAACGCCGGCGTCGGCTCGAGCCGCAGCAACGCCCGGCGCAGCGCGGTGAGGTTGGCGTGATGCATGCCGAGCAGGTCGCATTCGTCGGCCTCGACACAGACCACTGACCAACTCAGTGCGCGCGCAGTGACTTCGGCATACACCCGCTCGCGCTGGGCCGCGCTGAGCAGTTTCGAATCGGCCAGTCCGGGAATCTCGCCCGCGGCCCCCAGACGCAGGATCACGGCTCCGGCAACCAGTGGACCGGCACAGGCGCCCCGTCCGGCCTCATCGGCGCCGGCGATCAGCCCGAAACCCGCTCGGGAAAGGGTTGCCTCGTAGGCATAGATGCCGGCGTCCCGGCGTACCACGACCGCCAACTCGACCTCAGCAGAGAACCTTGGGGCCGGTGATCACGGCTTCCGTCGGCGGATCCTGTCCCGCAGGAATGCTCTCGAAGGTGAGCGGACGGCTGATCGTGTGCATCCGTGCGAACGGGTACACCACGGCCACTCCGGTACCCACGATGTTCTCGACCGGGATGAACGCGGCGCTGCCCGCTGGATCGGAATCGAGTTGCTCATCGAGATGACAGCGGGAGTCCTGCGAATCGTTGCGATGGTCGCCCATCATGAACACCCGACCGGCCGGCACCACCACATCGAAGGCCACCGAGGACGGATCGACCTGCTTGCCAGTGGCTGGATCCGTGTACAGGTACTCAGTCTCGTTCAGCGCCACGCCGTTGACGGTGACGCGTCCCCTGGCGTCGCAGCAGGCGACATGGTCTCCGGCCACGCCGATGACCCGCTTGATCAGGTGTCCAGTGCTCTCATCGGGCGCCAGCCCGAGGAACACGAGCGTCTTCACAACGGGGTCGTCCTTCACCGGCACCGGAATGAGCCAGTTCTGGGTGTCGCGGAACACCACGATATCGCCGCGCTCGAAGCCCACGATCTTCTGCACGGCCACCCGGTCGTGCTCCAGCAGGGTGTTCTCCATGGAGCCGGACGGGATCACGAACATCTGCACGACGAACAGACGTAGCAACGTGGAAGCCACCAGCGCGCCGACCACCACGATGGCGATCTCGCGAAGCCAACTGCCGATCACCGACCAGGCTTTGCGCCCATTGCCGGCTGAAGTCGGTGCGCTCATCGCGGTCCCCTCTCGAACTCCAGTATCCCAGATGCGCGATAGAGGACGCCGACGACTCAGCGGTCGCGCTTCTCCTTGATCTTGGCTGCCTTGCCGCGCAGGCCGCGCAGGTAGTACAGCTTGGCGCGACGCACGTCGCCGCGACGCTCGACCTCGATCTTCTCGATGATCGGGCTGTGCAGCGGGAAGGTGCGCTCTACGCCGGTGCCGAAGCTCACCTTGCGGACGGTGAAGGACTCGGCGATACCCGAGCCGGTGCGCGAGATGACGGCGCCGGCGAAGACCTGAATCCGGGAGCGGTTGCCTTCAATGACTCGGACGTGCACCTTGACGCTGTCGCCGGGACGGAAGTCCGGCACGTCGTCGCGGAGCGCTGCCTTGCCGACCTGCTCAACCAACTGATTCATGATTTCCTCGCCAGTGCCACAGGTCACTTCGTCTAGATGCTTTTGGATGGTCGTGGCCGCCTTCCCCCTGTGGCAGGAGCGCCCACGGCACAACAGTCGTCCAGTCTGCCATAGCTGGCCGTCCGGCCGGAAATCGGCGCAGGGCCAGCGCGCCAGAACGCCAGCGGCGGCGCCACCACAGAGGGTGACGCCGCCGCTGGAGTGGCTGTTACTTGCCGTCCTTCTTGAACAGCGAGGCGATCAGGTCGCGGTTGAGCTGGCTGATCGTGTCGAACGGGATCTGCTTGGGGCAGACCTCGGCGCACTCGCCGATGTTGGTGCAACCACCGAAGCCTTCGGCATCGTGGGTCGCGATCATCGACTTGATCCGGCTGTACCGCTCCGGCTGGCCCTGCGGGAGCATCGCCAGGTGGGTGATCTTGGCTGCCGTGAACAGCATGCCCGAGGAGTTCGGGCAGGCCGCCACACAGGCGCCACAGCCGATGCAGGTGGCCGCGTCGAAGGCGCGATCGGCCTTCAGCTTGCCAACCGGCGCGGCGTGCGCGTCCGGGGCTGCACCGGTGTTGGCCGAGATGAAGCCACCGGCCTGGATGATCCGGTCGAAGGCCGAGCGGTCAACGACCAGGTCCTTGATCACCGGGAAGGGACCGGCGCGCCACGGCTCCACGTCGATCGTGGCGCCGTCCGAGAACGACCGCATGTGCAGCTGGCAGGTGGTGGTGGGCACCGGCGAATCGCCGCGGCCGTGGGCCGTCCCGTTGATCACCACGCCACACATGCCGCAAATGCCCTCACGGCAGTCGTGGTCGAAGGCCACCGGCTCCTCACCCTTGATGGTGAGGTCCTCGTTGAGGAGGTCGAGCATCTCCAAGAACGACATGTCCGAAGAGACGTTCTGCACCTGGTAGGTAACCATCCGCCCTTCGGTCTGGGCGTTAGCTTGGCGCCATACGCGCAAGGTGATGTTCACTTGTAACTCCGTTGCTTTAGCTCGATGGCCTCGTAGACCAGTGGTTCCTTGTGCAGGACGGGTTTGGCCCCGGTGCCGGCGTACTCCCAGGCCGCCACGTAGAGGAACTCGTCGTCGTGGCGCAGGGCCTCGCCGTCCTCGGTCTGGCTCTCAGCTCGGAAGTGACCGCCGCAGGACTCGCGGCGATGCAACGCGTCCACGCACATCAACCGGCCCAGCTCGAAGAAGTCGAGCAGGCGCCCGGCCCGCTCGAGGGTCTGGTTGAAGTCCTCGTTGACGCCGGTCACCTTGACGTCGCGCCAGAACTCCTCCAGCAGCTCATCGATCTTCGTGATCGCGAGCTTCAGGCCCTCCTCCGAGCGCTCCATGCCGCAGTACTCCCACATGATGTGGCCCAGCTCCTTGTGGAAGGAGTCGACCGTGCGGGTGCCCTTGACCGCGAGCAGGCGCTCGATCCGCTCCGTAGTCTCGGCGACCGCCGCGACCACGGCCGGGTGGCTGTCGTCGACCTTGCCGAAGGACGCCGCACCGGCGAGGTAGTCGTTGATGGTGTTCGGCAGCACGAAATAGCCGTCGGCCAGACCCTGCATCAGAGCGGACGCGCCGAGGCGGTTCGCGCCGTGGTCGGAGAAGTTGGCCTCACCGGTGACGTACATGCCCGGGATCGACGACATCAGGTCGTAATCCACCCACAGGCCACCCATGGTGTAGTGCACCGCCGGGTAGATCCGCATCGGCACCTCATAGGGGTCCTCGCCGGTGATCTGGGCGTACATATCGAACAGGTTGCCGTAGCGGGCAGCCACGCCGTCCTTGCCGAGCCGGCCGATCGCGTCCGCGAAGTCCAGGTAGACACCACGCCGGGTGAACACCTCGTTGCCGTCGTGGTCGAACTCCTTGACCGCCGGACCGACACCGCGGCCTTCGTCGCACATGTTCTTGGCCTGCCGGGACGCGATGTCGCGCGGCACCAGGTTGCCGAACGCCGGGTAGATCCGCTCCAGGTAGTAGTCGCGGTCCTCCTCGGGAATCTGGCGCGGGTCCTTGCCGCAGTCCTCGGCCTTCTTCGGCACCCAGATCCGGCCGTCGTTGCGCAGCGACTCCGACATCAGGGTCAGCTTCGACTGGGTCTCGCCGTGCACCGGGATGCAGGTGGGGTGGATCTGCGTGTAGCAGGGGTTACCGAAGTAGGCACCCTTGCGATGCGCCCGCCAGTTGGCGGTGACATTGCAGCCCATCGCGTTGGTGGAAAGGAAGAACACGTTGCCGTAGCCACCGGTGGCCAGCACGACCGCGTCGGCCGTCCAGCTCTCGATCGCGCCGGTGACCATGTCGCGGGTCACGATGCCGCGCGCACGTCCGTCCACGACGATCAGGTCGAGCATTTCGTGGCGGGTGTACATCTTCACCGTCTGGGCCGCGACCTGGCGCTCCAGCGCCTGGTAGGCACCGATCAGCAGCTGCTGGCCGGTCTGGCCGCGGGCGTAGAAGGTGCGCTGCACCT
>DAOPRQ010000007.1:42060-44501 GCA_035349055.1 Propionicimonas sp. | reverse complement strand
TCGCTGGTGCCGGATTCGCTGGCGGCGGAGTTCGGCCAGCCGTCCTGACCGACCTGGCGGTCCGGGTCAGTCGGACAAACCGACCGGGTGGTCGGCGAACCCGATCAGGCCGTAGTGCTCGTGCCGGGCGTCCGGGGAGCCGAGCAGGGCTCTGGTGAGCCCGGCGCCGCCGGCGAGCATCTCAGCCGCCGCGGCCGACAGGTCGGCGTCGGTCGGTTCGCGGTCGGCCAGGGCCGCTTCGAGCACCGCTCGTCGTACCGCCTCCTTCGCAAATGAGGCGGTCACCCCTGCCGCCGCCTCCGCGACCGTGTGCACCGCGGCCGGGTCGAACGGCAGCCCAGCGGCGTAAAGCTCGAAAAGCCGGCGGCGCGCGGCCGCGTCCGGCAACGGGATCTCCACCGCGAGGTCGACGCGCCCAGGGCGCTGTGCGAGCGCGGGCTCGAGCAGGTCGGCGCGATTGGTGGTGAGGATGAAAGCCACGTCCGCGTCGCCGTCCAGCCCGTCCAGGGCATCGAGGATCGCGAACAGCAACGGCTGCGGACCGCCGTAGAACTCCCGGTCGGCGGCGACCAGGTCTACGTCCTCCAGCACCACCAGCGCAGGCTGCATGGCGCGCGCCAGTTCGGCGGCCGCGGTAACCATACCAAGGCTGTTCCCGCTCAGCAGGATGCAGGTGGTCTGCCTCGCCTCGCCGATGAGGTGGCGTACGGTCAGTGTCTTGCCGGTGCCAGGCGGCCCGTAAAGTAGCAGGCCACGCTTGAGGTGCTGGCCGTGCCGGCGCAGCGTCTCAGCCTGCTGGCCAATGCCGACCGCGTGACGCACCACCCGATCAAGCACTCCCTCAGGCAGCACGATGGCACCCGCTTCCACCTGCGGTCGGTGGTGGAAGCTGATGCCGGCCATTCCCGGCTGGAACTCATTACCGGTGAACGACACCACTTGGCCGCGCAGCACGCTTAGTTCGGCCATCAGGTTCTGTACCTGTGCGATCACCTGCTCTGAGTCCGCTGCCGTCGCCGCCGCCACCTGTACCGTCGCCCGCTCCTCCCCGCTTCGCGGATCGCTTGCGCGCTGCCAGACCGCCACCGGGCGGTCACCGAGCCGGAACAGCCGGACGCCGTTGCTCACCACCTGGCGACGGGTGTCGGGCCCGGTGGAAAGCCAGGTGTAGTCCACCGGGCCGGGGGTCACGTCGGCGTGCTCGTTCACCAGCAGGGCGGCAAGGCTGTCCTCGTGGCGGGCGAAACCGCTGATCCCGACGACCGTCGTGTCCGGGTCGGCGTCGGCCAAGTGGCTGAGCGCCAGGTCAGCGTCCACCAGGCGGTGGGCAGGCAGCGGCAGGCTGAGCAACTGGTTCGCTTCGGCCGGCACCCCGAGGTGGGCGGCAACCAGGGCGCCCAGCCGGGTGAGGTTGCCTGGACGCGACGTCTCCGCCGACTCGGCCGAGCGGGCCAGCCGGTGCAGCATGCGAAGGAATTCAAGATCAGATCGTTCGCTCATGGGTCGAGTGAACCACTTCTGTCTGACCGAACCGTCGGATCCGGCAAACTCGCCGGTGTTCGCGAGCCCTTACCTCGAGGCAACGGCGACCAGGAAGACGAAGAACAGGATCGCCAGGGTCATGAGCACCATCAGCACGGTCGTGATCACGCCGAGCACCACGCCGGTCGTGAGGCTGCCGCTGGAGCGCCACCGGCCAGGTTCGGCTCGCATCTCGCGCTTGGCCTTCGCCCCCACGATCCACGCGATCGGCCCGAGCGGCCAGAGCCCCACGATGCCCAGGATGCCGAGCACCAGCGCGGTGGTCGCGCTCGGGTGCTCGGGCAGGGCCGCCTCGGAGAACGCGTACGGCACGGGGGCGGAGGCCGACCACGGCGCTACCGCGGACGGTTGCGTGGGCTGCGCCGTCGTGGGGTAGGCGGCCATCGGCGGGTAGTCGGACGCCGGGTACGGCTGATAGCTCGACTGCTGACCCACCTGCGGCTGGGTGTAGTTGGGCTGCGTCTGGGCGGGCTGGGGGCTCGAACCGGTCGGCGCCTGACCGGGAGTGGGGTTGTAGCCGAACTCCTGCGCCGAGGCGACGCCCCAGGGGTCGCGGGGTGCCTGCGGTAGCGGATCGACCAGCGTCTCTTCAGTGAACGGCGGCTGGCTGGGCTGGCTGTAGCCGGAATCAGGAACCAGCGGAATGGTCAGATCGGCGTCCTCAGGACGCTCGTAGGGGCGGGCGTACGGATTGGTCATCTCCACCTCGGGCTGGACGTCAAACGGTCGTCGGTAGCTGGCAGGGCTTCCGCACTGCTGGTTTCAGTCCAACCGTACCCGAGGCGGTTGTGCCGCGCGGACGGCGTGGTGCGCGCGGCCCGGCGACGCGGCCACCTAGCCTGTGGGCATGGGTTCGGTAATGCACCCGGTTGGCAAACAACCTGTCTGGGTCTACTGGG
>DAOPRQ010000007.1:5283-41960 GCA_035349055.1 Propionicimonas sp. | reverse complement strand
GGCATGGGTTCGGTAATGCACCCGGTTGGCAAACAACCTGTCTGGGTCTACTGGGCGCGGCGGGCCGCCCTCGTCGCGGCCGCCCTCCTCGTGCTGTGGCTGGTGCTCTCGATGTTCCAGCCCGCTCCGAATGCGCCCGTCGCGGCCGTCCCGGCAACCCCGTCCGCGGCCACCACGCCGACCGCGGTGGCCTCACCGAGCGCATCCGAAACGCCTTCGGCCGCCCCGACGCCCACCGGCCCGCTGACCTGCGACGGCACCAACAGCGACTTGTCGGTGGCCGGTTACCAGAAGGTTAAGCAGGACGGTAAGCAACTGTTCAAGGTGGCGATCACGAACAAGGGCTCGGCGGAGTGCGTCCTCGACCTCTCGCCCGAGACGTTCACGTTCGCGATCACCAGCGGCACCGACAAAATCTGGACCACCCAGGATTGTGCCAAGTGGGGCCCGACGAAGAAGACCACGCTGAAGTCGAAGAAGGCCTACGAGTTCACCGTCGAGTGGCCGCTGAAGCGGTCGGCGTCCGGCTGCCGCAACACCAAGGACCTGATCAAACCTGGCACCTACGTCGGCACGGCAACTCTCGCGGACGCGCTCAGCGCCAAGCAGGTGTTCGTGGTGCGCAAGGCCTGAACTGATCCACGGCCGGCACGGGCTTGGCCATCCGGTACGCCCGGCGGCCTGGGCAGGAGGACGGGGAACGTCTCTTCCCGGCCCACCCAGGCTCATCTGGCATAGGACGAAACGGCCGTCAAGCAAGCTCCAGGTGCGGTCTTTGCTCTTCCCGCTTCCTTCGAGGATGCAGTTGCATCGCCGCCAACGCGTCCCTGACGTTGCCCACCTCGACCACCTTCAGTCCCTGGGTGCGGGCGCCGCTACCGGACGGCACCAGGGCCAGCTTGAAGCCCAGTCGGGCCGCTTCGGCGAGCCGTCGGTCGACCCCGGGGAGCCGCCGCAGCTCGCCCGACAGGCCCACCTCGCCGAGGGCGATCACCGGCTGCCAGAGCGGCTCGTCGCAGGCGGCGGACGCTATGGCCAGCGCGGTGGCCAGGTCGGTGGCCGGGTCGGACACTTTCGCTCCACCGACCGTCGAGACGTAGACATCGCGGGTGTGCAGGCGGACGCCGGCCCTTCGCTGCAGCACCGCCAGGATCATCGCCACCCGCCCGCCTTCGATGCCGTGGGTCACCCGTCTTGGCACCGGACCGGAGTTGGGTGCCACCAACGCCTGCACCTCGGTTAGCAGTGGACGCCGGCCGGCCATGGTGATGCTGAGACAGGTGCCGGGGGCCGGCTCGGTGTGCTGCGAGGTGAACAGCCCAGTCGGATCGGTGACCTCGCGGATGCCGGACTCGACCATCTCGAAGCAGCCCACCTCGTCGGCCGGCCCGTAGCGGTTCTTGATCGCCCGCAGCATGCGGACGCCGCCCATGCGATCGCCCTCGAAGGACAGTACGACGTCCACCAGGTGTTCCAGGGTGCGGGGCCCGGCGACATTGCCGTCCTTGGTGACGTGGCCGACCAGCAGTACCGGCAGCGCGCGTTGCTTCGCGATCCGCACGAGCGCGGCAGTGACCTCCTTCACCTGGGCGACGCCGCCGGCGACGGAGTCGGCGCCGGGCACCTGTACGGTCTGCACGGAGTCGAGCACCAATAGCTCGGGGGAGAGCTGTTCGATGTGGCCAAGGATGTTGCCGAGGTCGTTCTCCGCCGCGAGATAGAGCCCGTCGATCACCGCCGAGGTGCGCTCGGCCCGCAACCGCACCTGTGCCGCAGATTCCTCAGCGGTCACGTACAGCGTGCGGCGTCCGGCTCTGGCCCAGCGACTCGCCACCTCTAGCAGCAGGGTCGACTTGCCTACACCCGGTTCGCCGGCCAGCAGTACCACCGCGCCCGGCGTCAGGCCGGCGCCGAGGACGCGGTCGAGCTCCTTGAGCCGGGTAGGGATGGCTCGCGCGGCCTCCAGCGGCACCTCGCCGATTGGTAGCGCAGGGCTCGCCGGCACCGACGAGGCGACCCTCGCCGAAGGCGCCGACCCCTCGGTGACGCTGCCCCATGCCTGGCACTCGCCGCAGCGGCCGACCCAGCGCGGAGTCGTCCACCCGCACTCGGTGCAGCGGTAGGAATTGCTCGTGCTCTTCGCCATGCCAGAGACGCTAGCGGGTGCTTCTGACGTTACTTCCGAGCCAGCAGCGCGGCTGAGGAGCATCAACCCATAACTCAACTTCGCTCCCGAACGGGACCCTTGCTCCCGAACTTTCGGGAGCGGGAGTCCCGTTCGGGAGCGAAGTTGCCAAAATGGCGGACGCGCGGGGCGCGTGGGTGCCCGCGGCGCGGGGGGTGGGGGAGCGCTAAGGCGCGTCCCTAGATCCGCACCGTGCCGTGCGGGGTGTCGAAGGTCACCGACTGGATGCCGGGCTGGCCGGCGGGACGGGTGAACTTGATCCGGACGCCGTCGAACTCGTCGCCGATCTGGATGCCGAGCCAGTCCTCAACCCGGGAGCGATCGCCCGCGATCTCGATCTTCTCCAGCCGGATCGTGCCCGCCAGCGCGCTGGGCAGCACCGACGGGTCGGAGTCCCACTTCAAGAAGTACGGCAGTTGCGGGTCGGCGATCAGGCCCTTGACGCCGATCTGGTCCCACTCGAGCAGCCGCCCGTCCGGGAAATGCCGGGAACCGTGCACAGCCTGGCGATCCAGCCGATCCTCGAAGGGGGCAAGGTCATCGACCGAAACTACCCAACCGAGCCAACCGCCGCCCATCTCTGAGCGGGAACGGACCGCCTGCCCGAACGGAGCCTTCTCCGCGGCCGGGTGCTCCAGCACCTCGACGACTTCGAGGTAGCGGTCATCGGCCAGCGGGAGAATGTGGTTCTGGGTGCCGAATCGCGGGTGGAATCCGCCGTCCCGGAACCGCTCGCCGAGCAGGGCGCCGAGTCGCTTGGACTCACCCTTCAGTCCCGCCGACCCAACCGCGAAGGTCAGATGATCGACATGCATGAACCCATTGTGGCGATCTGCCACCTTTGACGCGAATCGAGGGTGACCGTGCCGGGTCCGGCGGTCCGTCACCGCCGGAAACCAAACCGTTGTGCAGGTTTGGCCGGCTCGCGGAGTTCGCCCGGAGTTTGCTGCACAGCACTCGGAGAGGTGTCGGACCCAGCGCCTACGATTGCGTCGTGCCATCCGTGAACGCGTCAGCCCCCAAGCTGGCCCTGTCCACGTCTTCGGTCTATCCCGAATCCACCGCAGCCGGCTTCGCGCTCGCCCGGCAACTCGGCTTCGACGGCATCGAACTGATGGTTGGCGCCGACCCCACTTCAGCAGACGTGGACGCGGTGCAACGGCTGGCCGAATACCACGAAGTTCCGGTCGTGTCGGTGCACGCGCCAACGCTGCTGCTCACCCAGCGGGTCTGGGGCCCCGACCCGTGGGAGAAGCTGGAGCGATCGGCGATGGCCGCCCATCAGCTCGGTGCGGACGTGGTGGTCGTGCATCCGCCGTTCCGCTGGCAGCGCAGCTATGCGTCCGGGTTCACCGAGGGCATCCGACGGCTTGAGACGACGACCGGGCTCACCTTCGCCGTGGAGAACATGTATCCGTGGCGCGGTCCAGGCGGTGGCGAGGTGCGCGCCTACGCGCCCAGCTGGGACGCGTCCCTGCTTGACTGCGACCATCTCACCCTCGACCTCTCGCACGCAGCGACAGCGCGGCAGTCGTCCTGCGCGCTGGTCCACGACTGGGGTGAGCGACTGGCACACCTGCACCTCACCGACGGAAGTTACGGCGCGACCGACGAACACCTGGCCCCGGGCGCCGGCGACCAGGACGCGGCCACGGTGCTCGCCACGCTGGCCGCCCAGGGTTACCGGGGCCATGTCGTACTCGAGGTGCAGACTCGGGGGATGGAACGTGCCGATCGAGTGAAACTGATCGCCGACAGCCTGACGTTCGCTCGCGAGCACCTGGCCGTCGGTGCTGGACGGGCGGGTTGATGGCCGCCGCCGAACTCAATCCCGAACCGCTGACCAGCGATCTCCCGGCGGACGGTCGGACGCTTCCGGGCATCGAACTGCTGTTGGTGCTGGGGGTGTCGTTGGGCCAGTCCGCGGTCTACTCGATCCTCTCGATCCTCGAAAAGGCCACCCGGGGCACTCCGCTGAACCAGCAGACCACGTCGATCAACTCCTCGGTCGTGCCGGACCGCCCATGGCTCGACCTCTCCTACCAAGTGGCCGGAGTGGTATTTCCCCTGGTCCCGGCACTGTTGGCGCTCTACCTGCTGCAACGGAGCGCCGACCGGACGCGGATCGGCTTCGACCTGCGGCGTCCCGGGTTCGACCTCAGCCGCGGCTTCGGACTGGCCGCGGTGATCGGTATCCCCGGGCTGGCCCTGTACTTCGTGGCGCGTGCGTTCGGGCTGAACACCAACGTGGCACCGGCCAATCTCGCGGCGAACTGGTGGACGGTGCCGGTGCTGATCGCGCTCGCAGCGATGAACGCCATCCTCGAAGAGGTGGTGATGATCGGTTTCTGGTTCGTCCGCGCCACACAGTTGAAGTGGGCACCGTGGGTGGTGCTGCTCTCCAGCGCCGTGGTGCGCGGCAGCTACCACCTTTACCAGGGCTATGGCGGCTTTGTCGGGAACATCGTGATGGGCATCGTCTTCGGCCTGGCCTATTGGCGATTCAAACGCGTGGGTCCGCTGGTGGTCGCGCACTTCCTGCTCGATTTCTTCGCCTTCGTGGGCTATTCGCTGATCGCGCCGTACGTGTCGTGGCTGTGAGCAGTCCGTGGCGTCCGGATTTCGTCGGTAGGGTGCTGGCATGACTGGCTTCGGGATCATGTTCGCGGTCGTGGCCGTATTCATCGGCATCGTCTTTGTGGTGGTCATCGGGGCGATCATCTTTGGTCTGGTCAAAGCCGGACGTACCGCCGCGGCCAATCAGGCTGCCCCCGAGGTCAACGCCGTGGCGATGATCGTGGACAAGCGCGTCGAGACCCACGGCGGCGGCGAGTCGTCGGTGAGCCAGACCCACTTCGTGACCTTCCAACAGCCCAGCGGCGAACGCTTCGAGTTGCAGGTATCCGCGTCCGAGTACGGATTGCTGGTCGTCGGCGACCGGGGCACGGTCACCATGAAGGGCACCCGCTACCTGGGGTTCAACCGCGAGATCATGCGCTGAGCCGCACGCCTCCGGCGCGGTCTGCGTCCACGGCGGACGCCTCACCCGGACCGCTGTGGGTGGCTGGCATTAGGCTGGCCCCTATGCGTGTTGGTGTATTCGGTGCAACTGGTCAGGTCGGCGGAGTAATGCGGACGCTGCTTGCCGAGCGGGATTTCCCGGTGGACGAACTGCGGTTCTTCTCCTCGGCGCGGTCGGCGGGTAAGCCGCTGTCGTGGCGGGATCGCGAGATCCTGGTGGAGGACACCGCGACCGCGGACTTCTCCGGTCTCGATCTGGCCCTCTTCTCCGCCGGGGCGACGATGTCGCGCGAGTTCGCGCCCAAGGTGGCCGCCGCCGGCGCCATCGTGGTGGACAACTCGTCCGCCTGGCGCAAGGACCCGGACGTGCCGCTGGTGGTGTCCGAAGTGAACCCGGAGGACGCGATCGATCCGCCGAAGGGCATCATCGCCAACCCCAACTGCACCACCATGGCCGCGATGCCGGTGCTCAAGCCGCTGCATGACGCGGCCGGGCTGCGCCGGCTCACCGTGGCCACCTACCAGGCGGTCTCCGGCTCGGGCGTGAAGGGCGTCCAGGCGCTGGCCGACCAGACCGCAGCCGCGGCCGACCCGGCTCGGCTGGCGCTGGATGGCCGTGCCGTCCCGTTCGGCGACCCGGCGCCCTACCTGAAGCCGATCGCGTTCAACGTGGTCGCGCTGGCCGGTGCGCTCGTAGACGATGGCAGCGGCGAGACCGATGAGGAGCAGAAGCTGCGGCACGAGTCGCGCAAGATCCTGCACATCCCCGACCTGCTGGTTGCCGGCACCTGCGTCCGGGTGCCGGTGTTCACCGGGCACTCGCTGAGCATCCACGCCGAGTTCGAAGAGGAGATCAGTGTCACCCGGGCCACCGGGCTGCTGGCGACCGCGCCCGGGGTGGTGCTGACCGACATCCCCAACCCCCGGGAGGCGGCCGGCACCGATCCGAGCTACGTCGGACGGATCCGCGCCGACCAGTCCGTCGCGGACGGTCACGGGCTGGTGCTCTTCGTCAGCAACGACAATCTCCGCAAGGGTGCGGCGCTGAACGCCGTCCAGATCGCCGAGCTGGTGGCGAAGCGATGACCAAGCTTGCCGTGATCGGCGCCGGCGTGATGGGGGAGACCCTGATCGCCGGTCTGCTGCGGGCCGGCTGGGCCGCCGACGAGATCACGGCGGCGGACCGCCACAACGCACGGCTGGCCGAGATGGAAGCTGGCTACGGGATCCGCACCGGCTCCACTGCCGAGGCGTCTGCGGAGGCCGACACGGTGGTGGTCGTGGTGAAGCCGCAGGACGCCGGCGAGGTGCTGCCCGAGGTGGGTGGCGCGATCCGTCCCGGCACGCTGGTTGTCTCGCTGTGCGCCGGACTGGTGACCTCGCGGATCGAAGCCGCCATGCCCGAAGGCACGCCGGTCGTCCGGGTCATGCCGAACACGCCCGCCCAGGTGGACGAGGGCATGGCCGCGATCTCGGCCGGTTCCGCCGCGACCGCCGAGCACCTGGAACACGTCACCGGGCTGCTGTCGGCGGTCGGCAAGGTGGTCACGGTTCCGGAGAAGTACCAGGACGCGGTCACGGCCATCTCCGGATCGGGCCCGGCCTACCTGTTCTTCGTCGTCGAGGCCATGATCGACGCCGGTGTGATGCTGGGCCTGCCGCGGGACATCGCCACCACCCTGGTGGTGCAGACCATGTACGGCTCGGCCAAGCTGCTTTCGGAGTCGGGTGTGCACCCGACCGTGCTGCGGGAACGGGTCACGTCACCGGGTGGCACCACTGCGGCCGCGTTGCGGGAGCTGGAGGACCACCGGGTGAAGGCGGCGTTCATGACTGCCATGGAGGCGGCCCGCGACCGCAGCCGGAAGCTGGCCTCGTCCTGACATGGGGGCCGCCCGACCGTTCTGGTTGACCGCGTTCCTCGACTTTCCGGCCGCTGAGTACGATGCGGGCGTCCGATTCTGGACGCACGCCACCGGCTTTGACGCGTCGGCGCCGCGCGGCGAGAACTCCGAGTTCGCGACCCTGCTGCCCGCGTCCGGCGACGACTACCTACGGGTGCAGCGGCTCGGGGACGGGGTCACGCGGCTGCATCTCGACCTGCATGTGGTCGATCCCTGGGCTGCGGCGGAAGCGGCCGAGGATCTGGGGGCGGAGTTGGTTGACGACTCGCGCCACAGCTACGTGGTCTTGCGTTCTCCGGGCGGAATCGTGCTCTGCTTCGTGACCCAGCCGGCCGCCACCGTGCCGCCGGCCGCGGTGTGGCCTGCCGGGCAGACGAGCCGGCTGGCGCAGGTGTGCTGGGACGTCCCCAGGGCGCGCTTCAGTGCTGAGGCGGCGTTCTGGCAAGCGATCCTTGCCGGCGAGTGGACGCCGCCCGATGCCGGTGAAGCGATCACCCGCAAGGCTGGTGAGCTGGCGCTCGACCTGCGCTTGCAGCCGGCCGAGATCGCGAGGGAAGTGGTGGGCCACCTGCACCAGGTGACCGACGACCGGTCGGCTGAGGTGGCTCGGCTGACCGCTGCCGGCTCGATAACTCGCTCGGTGCGGGAGACCCAGACGATGCTGGAGACGCCCGGCGGGGTGCCGCTGTGCGTGCTCGACCAGCAGCGCGGCGGAATCGCATGCCGGGCCTGAGCGAAGCCAAGGGGGCGGCGCCGGGTCCGGTCGGCTGGTTCGTCGGCCTGGCGACGCTTGACGTGATCCAGCTGGTGGACGTGCTGCCGGCACCCAACCAGAAGACCACCGCGAAGCAGACCTGGCTGGCTGCCGGCGGGCCGGCCACGGTCGCCGCGATCGCCTTCGCCGCGCTCGGCGGCCGGGCGGTTCTGTGGACCGCCTTGGGCGGAGGCGCCGCCGCGGACGCGATTCGCGCCGACCTCGCGTCCGCTGGGGTGGAAGTGATCGATGCCGCTCCGGACGGGTTCGAGGTGGCGACCTCCAGTGTGCTGCTGGACGCGGCCACCGGCGAGCGGGCGGTGATCAGTGGCTCCGGGCACCGGCCACACCTGGCGTCGCCGCCGAAGCCGGACCTGACCGCGGCTGATGTTGTCCTGATCGATGGGCACCACGCCGAATTGGCTGCCGCGGCCGCGCGTGAGGCGTCGGCGTCCGGGTTGCCGGTAGTCGTGGATGCGGGTTCCCACAAGCCGGTCTTCGACCAGTTGCTGACCTTGAGCACCGACGTGATCTGCTCCGCCGACTACGTCCACCCCGCGGGTCTCACTCCGGCTGAACTGGCTGCAGGGCGGCGGTTGTTGGCGGTGAGTCATGGTGCCGATGCGCTTGTTTGGTGGTCGGACGGCGAGCATGGCGTGGTCCAGCCGCCGTCCGCATCGGTGGTTGACACCCTCAGCGCCGGCGATGTGCTGCACGGCGCCTACGCGTTCGGGCTCGCGTCCGGCTGGTCGCGACTGGCGGCCCTGGAGTTCGCGGTGCAGGTCGCCAGCATTCGCGTCCGCAGGCTCGGGCCGTTCGCCTGGCGCCACGCTATGGCAGCGGGCTGACTGCCACCGAGCTCAACAGAGTTCGTCATCCGGGCCCGCGGGCGCTGGTCGAGCACTAGGGTGGGTCGAGCGGCCCTCGTCCGGACGGCCCAGAGTGAAACAGGTTCGCCGATGAACGACCCGGTCTTGCCGTTGGGAACGGTCAAGTTTCTGAAGGTGGCCGAGGTCGCCGCAGCACTGCGGGTGTCGCGGATGTCGGTGTATCGCCTGATCCATTCCGGCGATCTGGAGGCGATCCGCTTCGGCCGCAACTTCCGGGTGCCCGAGCATGCGGTCGACGCCTACCTGCGTGGGTCGTTCTACCGAGCCGGCTGATTCGCTCCAGCGGCTCGCGTTCAAGTAAGATCCTGTGTCTGGCTGGAATGTCCGGCCATGTCCTTTCGGGCTGATCCCCAGCCCGAGCCAGTTACTTGCCGCCCCTCCCGGGGTGGTATTCGAGAGGTCTGCCAGTGGGTTCGGTCATCAAGAAGCGCCGCAAGCGGATGGCGAAGAAGAAGCACCGCAAGCTTCTGAAGAAGACGCGCATCCAGCGTCGTCGCGCTGGCAAGTAGTCGCCATCGCTTCCCAGGCTGACTGATGGATCAAGCCCGGGTGGTACTTCTGGTCCGTGACGGCTGTCACCTCTGTGACGAGGCGGTCGCGATAGTGCGCGCGGTCTGCGCATCCGCCGATGCGACCTGGACGACCGTTGACGTCGACAGTGACCTGGAACTGCGCGCCGAGTTCGGCGACCACGTTCCGGTCACTTTCGTGGACGGGGCGCGCCACGCCATTTGGCATGTGGACGCCGCCGCGTTGGCCGCGGCGCTCGGCTCACGACGTGGAAGTCCGGCTGCGTATCCTTGGGGCCACAGCTAGCGAGGAGTCCAATGGAGATCAGCGTCGTCCACCTGGTGCGACACGGCAAAGTGGAGAACCCCGAAGGGGTGCTCTACGGCCGCCAGCCGGGGTTCGGGCTCTCCGAACTCGGCCAGCGGATGGCCGAACGCCTCGGTGAGTATTTCGCGGACGCGAACCTCGTCCACCTGGTCAGCTCCCCGCTGCAGCGTGCGCTGGAGACCATGGCTCCGATCGCGGCGAAGCACCCCGAACTCGAGGTGCATCTCGACGAGCGGGTGATCGAGGCCGCCAACGTCTTCGAAGGCAAGTCCTTCGGCAAGCGCAACGAGATCCTGTTCCGGCCGTCGAGTTGGTGGGCGATGCGCAATCCGCTGCGTCCGTCGTGGGGCGAGGCCTACGTCTCGATCGTCGCCCGGATGCAGGCAGCGCTTGCCGACGCCGCAGCGAACTCGGTCGGCGGTGAAGCGGTCGTGGTGGCTCACGAACTGCCGATCTGGATGGCTCGTTCCTGGGCCGAGGGCCGCCGGCTCGTGCACGACCCGCGGCGTCGCCAGACCAGCCTGGCCAGCGTCACGTCCTTCACCTACCACGACGGGCACCTGGTCCGGGTCGATTACGCCGAGCCCTGCGCCGACCTGGTGCCGCCCAAGGCCAAGAAGTTCCGTCCGGGAGCCTGATCGAAGTGGACCGGTGCGGAGATCCGGGCCAACGCCGGGACGACGGTTGGATTTGCCGGGGACACGGTAGGGCTGGCGCCTGATGCGCGCCTACCGGTTGCTGGTCGCAATGGCGGCGGCCACGCTGTTCGTCGGCTGCAGTTCAGCGCCGTCCAGCTCCGGCGGTTTCGTCGGCGGGGACGGCAGCATCACCGTGCTGGCGATCGCCGATCGTCCCGAAGCCCCTGCGATCGAGGGCACCACGCTGGACGGAGCGACCTGGCGAAGCGCGGACGTGTCCGGGAAGGTCATCGTCTACAACGTCTGGGGATCCTGGTGCTCGCCCTGCCGCGCGGAAGCGCCGGCGCTGGCCGCGGCCAGCAAGCAGCTCGCCGGCCAGGCGATCTTCGTCGGCCTGAACACCCGTGACATCGACATGGCAGCGCCCAAGGCCTTCGTCCGTGCCTTCGAGGTGCCGTACGCCAACCTGTTCGACCCGGACGGGGCCCTGCTGCTGAAGTTCTCCGGTCAGCTTCCGGCCAGCGCCATTCCCAGCACCCTGGTGGTGGACGCCGACGGCCGGGTCGCCGCCAGGATCATCGGCGAGACCACCCAGGCGACCCTCGTGGGCCTGGTCGAAGATGTGGCGGCCGGAAAATGACGCCGCTCGATCTGGACGCCTGGGCTCGGGAGGCGATCGGCGGCTCCATGCTGCTGGCGCTACCGGTGGCGGTGCTCGCCGGGCTGGTCTCCTTCTTCTCCCCCTGCGTGCTGCCGCTGCTGCCCGGCTACCTGAGCTACGCGACCGGGCTAGGCGCGGTCGAGATCACCGAAGGCACCGGTCCAAGGCGGCGGGTGTTGCTGGGCACGGTCGGCTTCATCTCCGGGTTCGCGCTCGTCTTCGTGGCCACCGGCGCGCTCGCGGGAACCCTGGGCTCGGCGCTGATCGCCTGGCAGCGTCCGATCACGATCGCGGTCGGCCTGCTCAGCATCGCGCTCGGGCTGATCTTCACCGGCTGGCTGCCCTTCGGCCAGAACACGGTGCGGCTGAACGCGGTGCCTCGCCTTGGCGTGGCCGCGTCCCCGTTGCTGGGGATTGTCTTCGGCCTGGGCTGGACGCCGTGCATCGGCCCGGCGCTTTCGGTGGTGCTCTCGCTCGCGCTGAACGAGGCGACCGCACTGCGCGGCGGCGTCCTCGCGTTGGCCTACGCGCTCGGGCTGGGCCTGCCCTTCCTGGTGGCCGGGCTGGCGTTCGCACGGATGGCCCGGACGCTGGACTGGGTCAAGCGGCATCATCGTGGGCTCCAGATCGCGGGCGGGGTGGCCATGATCGCGGTCGGTCTGCTGCTGGTCACCGGCTGGTGGGACGCGGTGATGGCGGTCATGCGGCAATGGGTCAGCGGTTTTCAGGTGGTCATCTGATGAAGTCGGTGTTCAGCTGGTTGCGGTTCGCCTGGACGACGCTCACCTCGATGCGCACGGCCTTGATCCTGCTGCTGATCCTTGGCATCGCGGCGATTCCTGGCTCCTTCCTGCCCCAACGCCCGACCGATCCGGTCGGGGTGGCCGACCACCTGCGGGCCAACCCGGGCGTGGGGGAGTGGCTCAACCGGCTCGGGTTCTACGACGTGTTCGGTTCGCCTTGGTTCGCCGCGATCTACCTGCTGCTGTTCATCTCGCTGATCGGCTGCATCCTGCCGCGCACCGCGACCTTCGTCCGCGCGCTCCGGCAGCCGCCGAGTCCGGCGCCCGGGCGGCTTTCCCGGCTGCCCGAGTTCACCACCGGTCTGGTGGTGGCATCCGGCGACGAGGTGCTGGCCGCGGCCGAGGCGCACCTGCGCGCGCACAAGTACCGGGTGCGGCGGGAATCGTCCGCCATCTCGGCCGAGCGGGGCTACCTGCGCGAAGCCGGCAACCTGGTCTTCCACATCTGCCTGGTGACCACGCTGATCGGCCTGGCCTGGGGTGCGCTGTTCAGCTTCAAAGGCACCGCGATCGTCGTCGAGGGCCAGGCGTTCTCCAACACGCTGACCCAGTACGACGAGTTCGGTGGCGGTGCCGGGTTCCGGGCCGCGCAGTTGTCGCCCTTCACCGTCCGGCTGGATTCGTTCGAAGCCGAGTTCGAGACCGGTCCGGTGCAGCAAGGGGCGGCGCGGTTGTTCCGGGCCGAGGTGACTGTTACCGGAGCTGGCGGAGCGCCCAGCCAGCAGGTGCTTGAGGTGAATGCTCCGGTAACGGTCGGAGGGAACAGCGTCCACCTGCTCGGGCATGGCTACGCACCGGTGGTGACGGTTCGCGACGGCAATGGCGATGTGGCCTTCTCCGGGCCGGTGGTCTTCCTGCCGCAGGACGCCAACTTCCGGTCGGACGGTGTGATCAAGGCCCCGGACGCGCGTCCGGAGAGGCTGGCGTTCGAAGGGGTGTTCCTGCCCACCGCGGGTGAGGACGGCGCCAACGGCATGGTCTCGGTGTTCCCGGACGTGCTCAACCCGCAACTACTGGTGAACGCCTGGGCTGGTCCGCCCAAGGCCGAGACCGGGATGCCCGAGAACGTCTACTCACTCAACAAGACCGGGCTCACCCAGCTCACCAAGCCGAACGGCGACCCGGTGCGCGCCGGCCTCGCCGTGGGCACCAGCTATGAGTTGCCCGACGGTCGGGGCTCGATCTCCTTCGACGGCTGGAAGCGCTGGACCAAGCTGCAGATCTCGAACACACCCGGCGGTTGGCTGACGCTCGGCTCGGTGATGCTGGCCGTGCTCGGCATGTCGATCTCCCTCTCGGTGAAGCCGCGCCGCTTGTTCGTCCGGGCAGTGCCGGAGCCGACCGGACAACTCACCATCTCGGTCGCCGGCCTCGACCGGGTGGACGGACGCGAGGGTCTCGCCGCCGAGGTACGAGCGTTGGCGCTTGCCTGTGGGTTGAGCAATAGTGAAGCCGACAAGGAGGAGCCGTGATCGCGTACTACTCCAGCCTGGCCATGGTCACTTCGGCCGTGCTCTACCTGCTGGCCATGACCGTGCACGCTGCGGAGTGGGCGTCCGCTCGCGCCGTGAAGCTGCCCGAGCCGGTGCTGGTGGGTGCTGCCGCCGAACCGGACGGCGTCGTGACGCCGTCCGGCGTCCTGGTCGAGGACGCACCTCCGGCCCGCAGCCAGCGAATCGAATTGCTCGGACGGGCGGCGCTGGGCATCACGTTCGTGGCCGCGGCTACGCACATCTTGGGTGTGGTGCTCCGTGGGGTCGCGGCCAACCGCGCGCCCTGGGGCAACATGTACGAGTTCATCACCAGCGCGCTCGCCGCGGTGGTGATCGTCTACCTGGTGATGGCGCTGCGCGGTACCCGCTGGCTGGGCCTCCCGGCAACCCTGCTGCTAGCGATCGGCCAGGGCCTGGCGGTGACGGTCTTCTACGTCGACGTGTCGGAGTTGATGCCGGCCCTGCATTCAGTCTGGTTCCGGATTCACATCTTCGCCGCGGTGGCCGCGGCTGCCGCTTTCAACATCGGTGGGATCGCCGCGCTGATCTACCTGTGGCGCTCCCGCGCGGAGGCGAAGGGGAGCGTCCGCGGGTATCTGGCGCGGATCCCGTCCGCTGATGCGCTCGACCGGATCAGCTACCGCTTCCACGCGTTCGCGTTCCCGCTGTGGACGTTCACCATCGCGGCCGGCGCGATCTGGGCGCAGTACGCGTGGGGACGGTTCTGGGGCTGGGATCCGAAGGAGACCTGGTCGCTGGTTACCTGGATCATTTACGCCGGTTACCTGCACGCCCGCGCCACGGTCGGCTGGAAGGGCCGCCGGGCAGCGATCGTGGCGCTGATCGGCCTGGCCAGCTTCTGGTTCAACTTCGTCGGCATCAACCTGCTGACTTCCGGCCTGCACTCCTACGCCGGCATCTGACCCGCCGGCTCTACCCCGCACGGTCAGTCTCCGTCGGACGGGAGGCGTCACCGCGCCGCCATGGTGGACGGTTTGGGGCCGTGTCGGCGAGGAACGGTCCACTTTGCCGGTGGTGTGGGCGGTGTGGCTGGTGCTCTGATCAGAGTGGACGGTTTGGCGGGGTGACGGCGAGAAGCGGTCCACCTTGTCACTAGAGAGGGCGAGGGACGCCAGGGGCTGCGAGACGCGTCGAGGCGAACCTCACCGGGCGACATGGAACAATCGGGGCATGCGCCACTTCGACCTTGTCGTGATCGGTTCGGGCACCGGCAACACGATCATCACCAAGCAGTTCGCCGACTGGCGAGTGGCGCTGATCGATGGCCAGAAGTGGTTCGGCGGCACCTGCCTCAACGTCGGCTGCATCCCAACCAAGATGTTCGCCCACCCCGCGGACCTGGCCGAGTCGGCGCGCCGCGCGTCCATCCTCGGGGTGAACACGGGGCAGGTGAGTGTTGACTGGCCGGCGATCCGCGACCGGATCTTCGGCCGGATCGACCCGATCGCCACCAGCGGCGAGGAGTACCGGCGCAACAGCCCTAACGTCACTCTCTTCCGTGAGCACGCCCGCTTCGTCTCGGCGAAGGTGCTGCAGGTCGGCGAAGAGCTGATCAGCGCCGACCAGATCGTGCTTGCTGCCGGCTCCCGTCCGCGGCTGCCGGACGTGCCCGGCGCCGACGCAGCTGAACTTGGCGAGCGCGTGCATACGTCCGACTCAATCATGCGACTGGAGAGACTGCCGAAATCGCTGATCATCGTCGGCGGCGGGCTGGTCGCAGCGGAGTTCGCGCACATCTTCGCGGCGTTCGGCACCCAGGTGACCATGCTGTACCGCGGTGACCACCTGCTGCGCGCGTTCGATCACGACGTGTCCAAGCGGTTCACGAAGCTGCTGAGCCGTCGGGTGGTGCTTCGGCTTGGCCAGCACCTGGCCTCTATCGAGACGACCCCGCTCGGTGTGGGCGTGGGCACCACCGATGATGACGGGATCGAGTACTTCTTCGAGGCCGAGCAACTGCTGCTCGCTACGGGGCGAGTGCCGAATTCCGACACCCTCGACCTCGAAAAGGCGGGTGTCGAGGTCGGCGCCGACGGCTACGTGGTGGTCGATGAGCACCAGCGCACCTCCGCCGCCGGGATCTGGGCGCTCGGTGACGTCAGTTCGCCATGGCAGCTGAAGCATGTGGCCAATCACGAGGCCCGGGTCGTGCAGCACAATCTCCTGCATCCGGACGACCTGTGCAGCAGTGACCACAGGTTCATCCCCATGGCGGTGTTCAGCGGGCCACAGGTCGCGACCGTCGGGCTCACCGAGGACGACTGCCGCCAGCAGGGACGCGACTACGTGGTCGGCGTCCGCGACTACGGCTCGGTCGCCTACGGCTGGGCGATGGAGGACACCGACCATTTCGCCAAGGTGATCGCAGATCGCGGGACGGGACAGCTGCTGGGAGCCCACATCATCGGCCCGGACGCGTCCAATCTGATCCAGCCGCTGATCCAGGCGATGGCCACCGGCCTGGCCGCCGCCACCATGGCCCGCGGCCAGTACTGGATCCACCCGGCGCTGACCGAGGTCGTCGAGAACGCCGTGCTGGCGCTGGACCTGTAATGCGTCCAATCCCAGCCATCAACTCAAACTTCGCTCCCGAAAGGGACGGAAGTTGGGTGAAGCGGCGGACGGGCTGGCGCGGATGCTTGGTCGCTGGACTCGCGGCGCTGGCGGGGTCCGCGCTGCTGGCGGGGTGCTCGGTGATGCCGCCGGACAGGCCGTCCGAGCCGCCGTCGCCGACCACGCCAACGTCGGCGCCGACCACGCCCACTCCGGCGCCGACGGCGTCCGCTTCGGTCCAGCCGGAGGAGAGCGAGCCGCCTACCCCGTCCGACGAGCCGGAACTGGAACTCTGTCTGGCTGAGGCGCAGGCGATGTCGCTGGACGCCCGGATCGGGCAGCTGATCATGGTGGGTGTGACCGACGGGCTGGACGCGGCCGAGCGGAAGGCGATCACCAGCTATCAACTGGGCTCGGTGGTACTGCTCGGCAACCAGTCCGGTGGCGTCGCGGACACGGCTGCGCTGGCCGCGGAACTCACCGCTTTGGTGCCGGACGCGGGGATGCTGCTGTCCGTAGACCAGGAGGGCGGGGTGGTGCAGCGGCTCACCGGCACCGGGTTCCGCAAGATTCCTTCAGCGACCAAGCAGGCCGAGTTGCCGTTGGACAGCCTCCAGGCGCGAGCCCGCAACTGGGGCGTCGAGTTGATCGAGGCCGGCGTCCAGCTGAACCTCGCCCCGGTGGCTGACGTAGTACCGGCCAAGAAGGTGAAGTCGAACGCCCCGATCGGCAAGCTGAATCGGGGCTTCGGGTCGGCCCCCGAACTCGTTGCGGAGAAAGTGCGGGCGGTGATCAACGGCTACTCCGCCGCTGCTGTCGGTACCACGGTGAAGCACTTTCCAGGACTCGGCGAGGTGGTCGGCAACACTGATCACGCGTCCGGTGTGGTGGACGATGTGACCACTGCCGACAGCGCCTCGCTGCTCCCGTTCCGAACCGCCATCGAGACCGGCGTGGCCGCGGTGATGATCTCCTCGGCTCGCTATTCCAAGATCGATGCCAAGAACCAGGCCGTGTTCTCGCCGAAGGTGATCGGCCTGTTGCGGGACTGGGACTACGACGGCGTGGTGATCAGTGACGACCTCGGCGCCGCAGTCTCGGTGTCCAAGATCCCCGCAGGGCAGCGCGCGCTGCGCTTCCTCTCCGCCGGCGGGGACGTGGTGATCAACGCCTCGCCCGCGCTGGTCGGCCCGATGGTGGACGCGGTCAAGGTCGAAGCCGGCAAGGATGAAGCCTTCGCCGAGCAGGTCACGCGATCTGTTGCCCGGGTGCTGCGAATGAAGCAGGGCCTCGGCATCGTGTCCTGCGGCTGAGCTCGCCCCTACGTCAGGCTCAAGAACCATCTCTAGGCTCACGCCCGTCGTCAGGCTCCGGGAACGCTTGCGGTCAGGCTTCCACTCGTAGGTTGGCCAACGCCTGACGCGCGTCCGGCATCAGGTGGTCGAGGGTGTTCGGGACGGACGCATAGAACAGGCCGTACTCCTCGGTGCCGGTCTGCACCACCAACAGCAGGACGCGTTCGCTGGTCGCGTTGAGGTTGGAGATGCTGAAGCTGAGGTCGGTCTCGATCAGCCACCCGCTGTGGCCGTCCACGTCATGCTTTGCGCTGCTGATCGGGTTCTGGGTGACGATCGTGTCCGCGTAGTACTTGCCCAGCACGCACTTCAGGACGATCTCAGCGCCCTGTTTGGGGCTGGCGAAGCCGTCGCCGACGTAGAGGTCGCTGACCAGCACGCTGGCCACCCACGAGTTGCCCCGACCGTCGTAATTGTCCTGGTCGAGCACCGTCTGCACGGTGGCCACCGAGCCGTAGGGCACCTCGTAGTCGTGCCCGGTTGTCCACGGGTCGCCGAGCGTTGGGAAAGAGAGCCGTCCACCGGTGGTCCAGCCCGGCTCACCGGCAGGCGGAGCCGACGCGGTGCTGTTGTCGCCGGGTGGGCAGATCAACTGGGTGGCGCCACCGCCCGGAGTGGTCGGATCGTCGCCGCCGAGGATCCCGCCGGTGGTGCCGAACGACTGCGCCACGAACCAGATCGCCACCACCACAGCGGCCAGAGCCGCGAGGCCACCCAGCCACCAGCCGGTCGCGCCGCGCTTGCGTCCCTGGCCAGGGACACCAGCCGGCTGCCCCGACGAATAGGACGGTGGTTGGGTGCCGGCCGGATTGGCCGTGATGGCGGACGTCCACTCGGTGCCCGTCCAATAGCGGTACATGCCGGGCTGGCCGCCCGGGTCCGGATACCAACCAGCGTTGCTCACGCGCTAAGCCTAGCCAGCCACGGGAGCTGACCCTGGAGTCGTGGACGGGGGTGCTCAGCCGAAGCGGCCGGAGATGTAGTCCTCGGTGGCGGCGATGTCGGGAGCGGAGAAGATCTTGTCGGTAGGGCCGGACTCGATCAGGCGGCCGGGGGAGCCGGTGCCGGCGATGTTGAAGAAAGCGGTCACGTCCGAGACCCGGGCGGCCTGCTGCATGTTGTGGGTCACGATCACGATCGTGTACTTCTCCTTGAGTTCGCTGATCAGGTCCTCGATCGCGAGCGTGGAGATCGGGTCGAGCGCTGAGCAGGGCTCATCCATCAGCAGCACCTCGGGTGCCATCGCGATCGCCCTGGCGATGCAGAGCCGCTGCTGCTGACCGCCCGACAGGCCCGAACCGGGCAGGTCGAGCCGGTTCTTCACCTCTTCCCACAGGTTGGCGTTGCGCAGCGAGCGTTCGACCAGCTCGTCCTGCGCGGCCTTCGGCATCTTGGCGAAGTTCAGCCTGATCCCGGCCAGCACGTTCTCCCGGATCGACATCGTCGGGAACGGGTTGGGCCGCTGGAACACCATCCCCACCTGCCGACGCACCCGCACCGGGTCGACGCCGGTGCCGTACAGGTTCTCCCCATCGAGCAGCACCTCGCCCTCGACCCGAGCGCCCGGAATCACCTCATGCATGCGGTTCAGCGTCCGCAGAAAGGTCGACTTGCCACAGCCGGACGGGCCGATGAACGCGGTCACCGTCCGCGGTTCGATGGTCATGGTCACGTCCTCGACGGCCCGGAAGGAGCCGTAGTACACGTTCAGGTCGGTGACTTCAATCCGCTTGGACATTCAGGTTCTCTCTCAGCGTCCGGTCTTCGGGGCGAAGCGGGCGGCGATCAGCCGGCCGATCAGGTTGAGCAGCATCACGATCAGGATCAGGGTGAGGGCACCCGTCCAGGCCCGTTCCAGGTAGGGTGCGGGCTCCACGCCGGGGTGCGCGTACGCGTCGTAGACGAACACCGGCAGGGTCATCATCGGGTTGGCGAATAGGTTGTTGTTCAGCGAGGCCGTGAATCCGGCAGCGATCATCAGCGGCGCGGTCTCGCCGATCACCCGGGCGATCGCAAGGATCACCCCTGAGACCAGGCCCGAGATCGCGGTGGGGATCACGATCCGCACGATGGTCACCCACTTGGGCACCCCGAGCGCGTACGCGGCCTCGCGCAACTCGTTCGGCACCAACCGCAGCAGTTCCTCGCACGAGCGGACCACGACCGGGATCATCAGCACCGAAAGCGCCACGCTGCCGGAGAAGCCGAACACTGCCCCCGGCCCGACCAGCAGGGCCATCAGCGAGTACGCGAACAGGCCGGCGACGATGGACGGGACGCCGGTCATCACGTCCACGAAGAAGGTGATCAGCTTGGCCAGCCGATTGCCCGCGCCGTACTCGGCGAGGTAGATCGCGGTCAGCAGGCCGATTGGGACGGAGATCAGGCTGGCCATGCCAGTGACGTAGAGGGTGCCGTAGATGGCATGGACGCCACCGCCGCCCTCGCCGACCACGTTGCGCATGGAGTTGGTGAAGAAGGACGGGTCGAAGCGGGCCATGCCGTTGCTGACGGCCTCCCAGGTGACCGATCCCAGCGGCAGCAGCGCCAGCAGGAACGCGCCGATGATCAGGTTGCCGGCTCTACGATCGGACGCCTGCCGCGGCCCTTCCACCACTCGGCTGGCGACTTCCATGATCAGCAGGAAGAGCACGTAGCCGAACAGCACGGTGAGTCCGGCGTTGGCCGCGCCGGTGGCCAGGACCGAGATCGCGAAGCCCACGATCGCACTGGCCACCAGCGCGACCCAGGTGGTCGCCTTGGGCAGCCGTCCGGAGGTGAGTGTGTCGCCGCCCAGCAGGGGTCCGGTGCCGCCGGTTGGTCGAGCCCCTAGCGGCCCTGCGGACGGATTCAACGTGCTCATCAGTTGGCTCCGGAGTATTCGGCGCGACGGGAAACAATCCAGCGGGCGAGCATGTTCACGGCCAGCGTGATCAGGAACAGCACCAGGCCGGCGGCGATCAACTGGTTGGTCTTCAGCCCGTACGCTTCGGCGAAGTTCTGCGCGATGGTGGCCGCGATGGTGTTGGGGTTCTGGCTGGTGAGCACCTCGAACGTGATGTTGCGTCCGCCCGACATCACCATTGAGACGGCCATGGTCTCGCCGAGTGCGCGGCCCAGCCCCAGCATGACCGCCGCGATGATGCCCGGACGCGCGAACGGCAGGACGGCCATCTTGATCATCTCCCAGCGGGTGGCGCCGAGTGCCAGCGCGGCCTCCTCGTGCAGCCGCGGGGTCTGCAGGAAGACCTCGCGGCAGAGGCTGGTGATGATCGGCAGCACCATCGTCGCGAGCACGATGGCCGCGGTCAGGATGGTGCGCCCGGTGCCGGACGTGATGCCGGCAAAGAAGGGGATGAAGCCGAGGTTGGCGTTGAGCCAGCCGTACAACGGGATCAGCGCGCGGGCCAGCAGGGTCGAGCCCCACAGGCCGAACACCACGGACGGGACCGCCGCCAGCAGGTCGATCAGGTAGCCGAGCGGCTGCGCGATCCGGCGTGGGGCGAAGTGCGAGATGAACAGGGCGATCCCGATTGCGACCGGCACCGCCATCGCCAGCGCGAGCACAGCCGCCCAGACCGTGCCGAACGCGTAGGGCAGCACCCAGGACGCGAACTCGCCGTAGCCCTGCGAAGCGAGCCGGTCCGGGTCGGCGAATAACGCCGGCGCACCCTGGATCAACAGGAAGCCGGCGACCAGCGCCAGGATCACCAGGATGAGCACGCCGGCGCCGGTGGCGAACCCGCGGAACACCCGGTCGCCGAACCGCTTGGGATCGGCCGCCAGGGCTGCCTCCGGGGCGCCCGCGGGTCCGGGGCCGGAATCCGTGGACAGCGGGTGGGTCATCTCGTCTGCCTGCTTTCTGGCGATTGACCCAAGGCTATGCCCGGGCGTCCGGACGGCGCCGGTGGGCCCACCACCGGCGCCGTCGAGGGCTGACGTCACTTGATTGAATCCACCGCTGCCTTGACCTTGGCCTGGATCGCGGCCGAAAGCGGCGCGGATCCGGCTGCGGTCGCGGCCGCCTGCTGACCCTCGGCGGAGGCGATGTAGCCGATGTAGTCCTTCACCAGCTTGGCCGTGGCCGCGTCCTTGTAGGTCTCGCAGACGATCGCGTACGACACCAGCACCGCAGGGTAGACCCCCTCGGAGGTGCGGTCGAGGGAGTAGGCGAGGTCGTGCTCGCCGCGTCCGGCGACCGTCTGGGAGTGGTCGATCACGGCCGCGGCCGCCTCGGCGGACGGCTCCAGCGACTTGCCGTTCACCGCCAGGCTGGCGATGCCCACGTTCTTGGCCGCGGACGCGTCCGCGTACCCGATCGTGCCCTGTCCGCCGGAAACCGCGCTGACCACGCCGGACGTGCCGGTGGCTGCCTCACCGCCGAACGCGGCCGGCCAGTCGTCGGCGGCGGATTCCGTCCAAACCTCCGGAGCCAGCTGGTGCAGGGTGTCGGTGAAGTTGTTGGTGGTGCCCGAGCCGTCCGCGCGGTGGACGGCGGTGATGTTGCTGTCGGGGAGCTTGGCGTCCGGGTTGAGCGCGACGATCGCCGGGTCGTTCCACTTGGTGATCTGACCGGCGAAGATCTTGGCCGCGGTGGCCGGGTCGAGGCTGAGCTTGTCGATGCCGTCCAGCTTGAAGATGATCGCGATCGGCGAGACGTAGACCGGCAGGTTCAGGGCGTTGGAGTCGGCCGCGCAGGTGGCGAACTTGCCTGCGCCCATCTCCTCGTCCTTGAGCGGACGGTCGGAGCCGGCGAACTGGACGGCCCCGGCGGTGAAGGCCGAGCGCCCGGCGCTGGACCCTTCGGGCGAGTAGTTGACGGTGATGCCGGTGTGGGCGGTCTGGAAGTCGGCGACCCACTTCTCCTGGGCTGCCTTCATCGAGCTGGCGCCTTTGCCGGTGAGGGTCTGGGCGGCGGCGGATGAGGTACCACCAGTGCCGGCGGCCTCATTCGCTGCGCAGCCCACGAGAGTGAACGCGGTGGCGGTGGCCAGCACGGCGGCGATCGGCTTGATCTTCACGGAGTTTCCTTAGCGTCTTGGTTTGGGAGCGGTTGTGCTCCGCTGCTGACCCTAGGTGGGCCGGCTTACCGCTCCGGGACTGCCGGGTGAACGCAAGGTGAATAGCGGGCCAGATTTCCGCTTTGATCTCGGGCGGCACGTCCGTCTTCGGCCGCGGTTTCTGAAACCCGCGGGCTGGAGTGTAATACGCTAACACCCATGGGTGAAGTCGCTGGGGACGGCACTGCGGTCTATCGTCCGCCGACACTGACGGACGTGGCTCGGCTGGCTGGAGTATCCACCATGACCGTCTCCCGCGTGATCAATGGTCACGCGAAAGTCGCGACCGACACCCGCGAACGCGTCCGCGCGGCGATGCGCTCGCTCGATTACCGGCCAAACATCATGGCCCGTGGCCTGGCCAGTGGACGCTCCCGGAGCATCGGTGTGCTCACCGTCGACACCACGCTGTTCGGCCCGCGAGCCGCCCTGCGCGGCATCGAGCTGGCGGCGCGCGACCGCGGCTACAGCGTCACGGTCGCGCACCTGGACGATCCGGATCGCAACGCGGTGGCCCAGGGTGTCCACCTGCTGCAGTCGCGCTCGTCGGACGGAGTGATCCTGCTCCAGCCGCTCATCTCCGAGGTGCACGAGGTCGAGCCGCCGGCGGACCTGCCGCCGATGGTGGCGATCCATGCCGGAACGCCGGGCAACTACCCGGTGGTCTCGGTCGACCAGCGCCTGGGCGCCCGGCTGGCTACCGAGCACCTGTTGAAGCTCGGGCACCGTACGGTCTGGCACCTGGCGGGTCCGAACCTCTGGTACGAGGGCACCGAACGGGTCACTGGTTGGCAGGAGGCGCTGACGTCCGCCGGCGCGCCGATCAAGCCGATCCAGCGCGGTGACTGGTCGGCGGCGTCCGGCTACCAGGCTGGACGCGAGCTGCTCCGCGATCCGGAGGTCACCGCGATCTTCGTGGCCAACGACGCCATGGCGCTCGGAGTTCTGTACGCGGCGCATGAACTTGGCCTGCGGGTGCCGGACGAGCTCAGCGTGGTCGGCTTCGACGACACCCCCGAGGCCGAGTTCTTCTGGCCCGGACTGACCACGATCCGCCAGGACTTCGACGAGATCGGGCAGCTCTCGGTGGAGCTGTTGGTGCAGCTGATCGAGACCGGCAAGGCCCGCACCCAGCATTTGGTGCTACCGCCGAAGTTCGTACTACGAAGAAGTACGGCCGCGCCGAGGCGCTGACTCTGGCAACAGTTGCCGGCTCCCGTGGTCAGACCTCAGGCTTGTGCAACTCCACGGCCAACACGGACGCGTCCGGGGCCAAGTGGACGACCAGGGTCGAACCGGGCTGCAGGCTGCGCGGCGCTAGCTTGAGCGCGGCGAGCATCGTGGGCAGCACCGGACGGTGACCGCAGATCGCCGCCGGCTTCCCGGTCTCGGCAGCCTGCTTCGCAATGCGTTTGAGCAGTGGAGTGACTGCCTTGGGCTCGGTAGCGAAGCGCTCCTCGCTGAGGGCGGGTTCGGCCTCCAGCACCAGGCCGCTGGCGTGCGAGTGCGGCAGGAGGGTCTGCAGGCAGCGCGCCGACGTGGACGAAACCAGCCGGCCGACCCCGTAGGCGTCCAGTAGTGGCGTCAACCGCTGGCTCTGCAGCCGACCGCGTTCATCCAGCGGACGCTCCGAATCGATCCCGTCCCAGTCGCTGCGCGGCAGCGCCTTGCCGTGCCGGATCAGCAACAGCGGCGTCGAGTCCGGCAGGGCGACCGCCTGCCGGATCAGCGGACGCTCGTCGGCGTAGGTAACCAGGTCGAGCGCCTCGCGGACGCTGAACCACGCGGCGTCGTCCACCTCGCCGTTGGCCTTCTGCCGGCCGTTGCCGACGACCCGTGATCGCCAGTAGAAGACCGTCTTGGTGCCTGCGCTGACCGGGTACTGGATCGGGTCCAGTGGAATGCCGAGCCGCACGTTGACCCCGGCCTCCTCACGGGTCTCGCGGGCTGCACAGCCGACCAGGTATTCGTCCGGATCGAGCTTCCCCTTGGGCAGGCTCCAGTCCTGGTACCGCGGCCGGTGCACCAGCAGTACCTCGGTCTGGCCGTCCGGGTTCTCCCGGAGCACGACCGTGCCGGCCGCAGTGATCTGCTTCGAGACGCGAGTGTTCGCCATCGTCTAGCGCTCGACCGCCCGACGTTGGCCCATGGTGGCGATCAGGTGGTCCTGGATGTCGAGCAGCGGCTCGCCGTCTGCGTCCAGCGTCCGCTGGGTCCAGGTGTCGCCCTCCAGCCACCAGGACGCCGTCCCCTCGTCAAAGGCCAGTTCGAACAGCCCTTCGATCTGGTCGATGTGCTTGGGGTTGTTCAGCCCGACGATCACCTCGACGCGGCGATCCAGGTTGCGATGCATCAGGTCGGACGAGCCGATGCCGACCGTGGGATTGCCCCCGTTGGCGAACCAGTACAACCGGCTGTGCTCGAGGAACCGGCCGAGGATCGAACGCACCCGGATGTTCTCGCTGAGCCCCGGCACGCCCGGACGCACCGAACAGATACCGCGCACCCACAGGTCCACCGGCACGCCGGCCTGGGACGCGCGGTACATCGCGTCAGTCACCGCCTCGTCCACGATCGAGTTCACCTTGATCCGCACCCGGGCGGGTAGCCCGGCGCGATGGTTCTCGATCTCGTGGTTGATGTTCTCGATCAGCCCGCGGCGGACCCCGTGCGGCGCCACCAGCAGCCGCTTGTAGTGGGTCTCCTGCGCCATGCCGGAGAGGTGGTTGAACAACCTGGCGACGTCATCGGTGATGATGTTGTTCGAAGTCAGCAGGCCCATGTCCTCGTACATCCGGGCGGTCTTCGGGTTGTAGTTGCCGGTGCCGATGTGAACGTAGCGACGCAGCCCGGTCTCCTCCTCGCGCACCACCAGCGACAGCTTGCAGTGCGTCTTCAGCCCGAGCATGCCGTAGACCACGTGGCAGCCCGCCTTCTCCAGCTTGCGCGCCCAGGCGATGTTGGCCTGCTCGTCGAAGCGCGCCTTGATCTCGACCAGCGCCAGCACCTGCTTGCCCGCCTGCGCGGCCTCGACCAGGGCGTCGATGATTGGCGAGTCGCCGGACGTACGGTAGAGGGTCTGCTTGATCGCCAGGACGGCCGGATCGGCTGCCGCCTGCTCGATGAAGCGCTGCACGCTGGTGGCGAACGAGTCGTACGGATGATGCAGCAGTACTTCACGGCTCTTCAGCGCCGCGAACAGGTCGGCGGGCCGGGACGTCTCCACCTCGGCCAGTTCCGGGTGCGTCTTCGGCAGGAAGGACGGGTAGAGCAGCGACTCCCGATCGAGGTCGGCGATCGCGAACAGCCCGCGCAGGTCCAGCGGGCTGGGCATCCGGAAGACCTCCTTCTCGGCGATGTCGAGTTCGCTGATCAGCAGCTGCAGCATCCGGTCGTCGATGTCCTCTTCGACTTCGAGCCGCACCGGCGGGCGTCCGATCTTGCGGCGCAGCAACTCCTTCTCCAGCGCGAACAGCAGGTTCTCGGCATCGTCCTCTTCGACCTCGACGTCCTCGTTGCGGGTCACCCGGAAGGTGGAGTGGCCGAGGATCTCCATGCCGGAGAACAGCTGGCCGAGATGGCGAGCGATCACTTCCTCCAGCGGGACGAAGCGTCCGCCGCCGAGCGGAACGAAGCGGCTGAGGATCGTCGGCACCTTGACCCGGGCGAACTGGCGGACGCCGGTGGCCGGGTTCCGCAGCAGCACAGCCAGGTTCACGCTCAGCCCGGAGATGTACGGGAACGGGTGGGACGGGTCGACCGCCAGCGGGGTCAGCACCGGGAAGATCCGGTTCTCGAACAGCGCGGTCATCTTCTCGCGCTCATCGGACGTGAGCTCGTCCCAGCGCAGGATCTCGATGCCGTGCTGGGCCAGCGCCGGCCGGATGTCCTCGGCGAACACCTGGGCGTGGTCGACCACTAGCTCGCGAGTGCGGGTGAGGATGGCGTCGTGCAACTCGCGGGGCATCAGCCCGGAGTTGCTGGTCACCGCGACCCCGGCAGCCATCCGGCGCTTCAGGCCGGCCACCCGCACCATGAAGAACTCGTCCAGATTGGAGGCGAAGATGGCCAGAAACTTGGCGCGTTCGAGCAGTGGCACCCGCTTGGCGTCCTTGGCCAGGTCGAGCACGCGGTTGTTGAACGCCAGCCAGGACAGCTCGCGGTCGGAGAAGCGGTCGGCCGGAAGGTCGGGTGGGGTCGGGGCGGCGTCTGCTGCGACAGTTTGTTCCTCGACCGTCATTGTTGCTCCTTCGGCTTCGGCGCCAGGAGCACGTCGCGGTGGGTGACTCGGAATCCGGCGCTTTCGTACATTCTTACCGCTACCTGATCCGCCATGTCGACGTACAGCAGGACGCGGTCACATCCCGATCGTTGTAGGTGGGCCAGCCCGGCGTTCAGCAGGGCCTTGCCGTAGCCGCGTCCCTGGGCTCTGGGGGCAACCGCCATGACGTACACCTCGCCGGTTCGGGCATCCATCCGCTTGGTCCAATGGAAGCCGGCGAGACCGTCCGCATCGAAGCCGAGGATCAGGCCGGACGGGTCGAACCAGGGCTCGGCCATGCGGGCGTGCAGGCCGGCCTCGTCCAGGCTGCCCTGCTCGGGGTGATGAGCGAAGGCGGCCGCGTTCACGGTGAGCACCGCGGCCGCGTCCGCCAGCTCGAAGCCGCGTAGCTGCAGTGCGTCCGGGACGTGCGGTGTGACCGGTTCGGCGAGTGGGCGATCCATGATCAGCAGCCCACGCACCGGGCTGAGCTCCAGAGCGGACGCGAATCCCTGCGCCGCGCGCAGATGGCCGAACGCCCAAATCGCCACCGGACGTGTGGTCGAGCCGGCCGGGGCCCCGTCGATCACCCCAAACGCTTGTTCAACCAGCGTCCGTCCGATCCCTTGCCGCCGAAACTCCGGGTGCACCACCAACTGCCCGGTGTGATGCAACGGCAGCCAAATCAGGTAACCGGCCAATCGGTCGCCGACGTGGTGCAGGTAGTGCTCGGCGGAGTCGTCGCGCAGCGCGAACCGCGCCTCCTCGTTGAGCGGATCAACGCCATCGTGCGCGGTCGCGGCCGCGGCCAGGTCGAGCACCTGTTCGGCTTGGGCAGCGCTGAGTCGATTGGTCGGCATCTTTGCAGGGTAGCGGCGGGACTCAACGGCGCGCGGAGCCGTCCGGGGAGAAGCGGTAGCCGACGTTGCGGACGGTGCCGATCAGGGCCTCGTGTTCCGGGCCGAGCTTGGCGCGCAGCCGGCGCACGTGCACGTCCACCGTCCGGGTGCCGCCGTAGTAGTCGTAGCCCCAGACGTCGGCGAGCAGGTGCTCCCGGCTGAACACGCGGCCGGGGTGCTGCACCAGGTACTTCAGCAGTTCGAACTCGGTGTAGGTGAGGTCGAGCGGGGCGCCGTCCAGCATCGCGGAGTAGGCGGCGTCGTCGATGACGATGCCGCCGGCGCTGATCAGTCCGTCGTTGGCCGCGGACGTGACCAGCAGCCGAATCCGGGCCTCGAACTCGGCCGGCCCGGCGGTGTCGAGCACCACGTCCGCCAAGCCCCAGTCGGTGGCGACGGCGGCCAGGCCGCTCTCGGTGAGCACCAGCAGCAGCGGCACGGTGGACCCGGAGGAGTTGAACAGCCGGGCCATGGTGCGCGCTCCGGGAAGATCGGCGCGTCCGTCCAGCACCACCAGATCAGCGCGGGCCGACTCGGTTAGCGCAAGGGTGTCCGCGGCGACCCCACGGATGTCGTGCGCGAGCAGGGACAGCACCGGCAAGGAGATCTCCGCCGGGGTGCCACGCGCGACCTCATTGCTCACCAGGAGCAGTTGCGCCATCCGACACCTCCACGGTCTCGCGGGCCGATTCCAGCGCCAACCTTAGTGACCTCTCGTTTCAGCGCTGTAACCAAACTCGGGGGTATTTATTGGTGGCTGCGTCGAGACCCACGTGCGCTCGATCAGGCGTCGGCTTCCAGGAGCACCGTCATCGGGCCGGCATTGGTGCTGGTAACCGCCATCATGGCGCCGAAGCGTCCGGTCTCGACGTGTGCGCCGCGCCGGCGCAGGGCCGCGATGTAGGCGTTGACGAGCGGTTCGCTGACCGTCCCGGGTGCGGCTGCGCTCCAGGACGGGCGTCGCCCCTTGCGGGTGTCGGCGTACAGCGTGAACTGGCTCACCACCAGCAGTGGCGCACTGGCCTCGGCGCAGGACCGCTCACCTTCGAGGATGCGCAGCTGCCAGGTCTTGTCGGCCAGCTTGTCGGCCACCGACTCCGTGTCGGTGTGGGTGACCCCGATCAGCACCAGCAGCCCGGGATCCTCGATCCGGCCAATGACCTCGCCGTCGACCTCAACCCTGGCCCGGCTGACTCGTTGCACCACCGCTCGCACGAGCCAATCCAAGCAGGTCGACGGGCGAAACCCGACTTCGGTGGCAGATCAGATACCTGTCTCGATCGCCGGTGACCCTGACCCGATCTGGAAGGCTGATGAAGCCCCCGCTACAGCCGATAGGCCCCCTGGACGTTCGGTGCCCACCGCCGGCCGGCAGGGTGATCGAAGGTGAGCGTTCGTGCCACCTCGGTAAGCCGGGCGCTGGCAGATTCCAGGCAACGGCGGCCGACTGGTGGCTCAGCACGGCGCCGGGATGCGCGACGAGTTCTGCTTGGGCCAGCAGCAGGTGCTGGCCGGCGCCGTCGTCGGGCCAGGCTGAGCGGGTCAAGTACACGCCTCGGCGCAGTCGCAACAGGCGACCCGTCCTGAGCTGGGTGATCAGCATCTCCTTGCTGATGCCGATCGCCAGCAGTTGTCGAGTCCCGGTGGGTTCGGTTGGCAGCAGCCATGGTGTTGGAGTACGCATGCCCTAGTCCTCCGTAACCGCGCCCGAATCCGGTCAGCTCAATCGGCCGCCTGTGGAGAACCGGCGTCCTCGGACCCCTCATCCACAGGCGGCTGAGTAAGCTGCACAGGTGCTGACCCCGCTTTCGGTGACCGGTGTGGTGCTGTTCACCGCCTGCCTCGTGCTCGTCGTGCTGTGCGGGCTGGGGCTGTTTGCCCTGCTGCGCAGCCGAAAAGGAGACTGAACATGGCTTTCGAGATTCCGGCCGACCTGAACCCCGCGCTGGTGGGCGTCGCCTGGCTGCGCGGCCGCTGGGAGGGCACCGGCTTTCGGCAGTGGCCCGGCGAGGAGAAGGTCGGCTATCGCATTCAGGTGGACTTCGCCGACAACGGCGAGGATTTCCTGCACTACCTGGCCCAGGCGTTCGAGGTGGACTCGGACGGTAGCCCGACCAGGCCGCTGTTCATGGAAACCGGCTTCTGGCGTCCGCTCCCCGACGGCACCGTGGACGTGATGATGTGCTCCCCGGACGGCTTCGCCGAGATCTGGTTCGGCAAGTTGCAGCCCGGCCGCCTCGACCTGATCACTGACGCAGTCGCCCGCACCCGCGACGCCAAGGTCAGCTACACCGCCGGCCGCCGGCTCTACGGCAACGTCGAGGGCAAGCTGCTGTTCTCCTTCGATCGCGCCACCGAGGAGCACGAGCTGCAGCCCTACATCTGGGCGACCTTGGAGCGCAGGTGAGCGTCCGGCTCACCGAGGGCCTGGACGCGGGCGCGGTCTGGCACTACGGCGATCCGTTGCGCGAGCAGCGGGCGCTGCTGGCCGGCACGGCTGGCGTGGATTTGTCGCATCGGCCGCTGTTCGCGATCAGGGGTGCCGACCGGCTGAAGTGGCTGAACGACATCACCAGCCAGGACTTTGCTTCGCTGCCCTCGGGTACGCCCACCGTCGCCTACATCCTCGATCCGCAGGGGCACCTGGTCCATGTGTTCGGCGCGGTGGATGACGGCGAGACGTTGTGGGCGCACACCGAGCCAGGTCGGCGCGACTCATTAGTGGCCTGGCTACGGCGGATGGTGTTCGCAGCGCGCGTGGAGATCATCGAGCTCGGCGACGAATACTCCCTGGTGCTGCCGCCCAGGGGTGGCCCGGCGATCGTTGCGTCCGCTCAGGTGGACGCGACTCTGGGCGAGGTTCGGGCCGGCACCTGGGCGATGGATGCGCTGCGGATCGCGTCCGGCACTCCGCGGATCTTCCTCGACACCGATGAGAAGACGATCCCCAACGAACTGGCTAACCCCGACGACGACCGCCTCGGCCCGGCCGTGCACCTGCGTAAGGGCTGCTACCCGGGCCAGGAGACGGTGGCCCGGGTGTACAACCTCGGAAGGCCGCCGCGTCGGCTGACCCTGCTGCACCTGGACGGCAGCGCCGAGCGGCTGCCCGAACTGGGCGCCGACGTCTTTCTCGACGGGCGCGTCGTCGGTCGCATGGGCACTGCCGAGCGGCATTTCGAACTCGGCCCGATCGGGCTCGCACTGCTGAAGCGGACGTTACCGACAGACGCCGAACTGGTCGTCGACGGTATCGCGGCCGCCCAAGAGACGATCGTTGACCCGGACGCTGGGCTGCACTGGCGGCCGCAGCCCGGTTTGGGCCGCTGACCCGAACCGGTTTGCCCGCTGCGACGGTGTTGGCGTCACCCTCGCGCGTTCAAGCCAATTTCGTCAGGTTATGGCGGGGCTGTTCAGGGGCAGATTCCCGCCAACCCAAAAACAGCAGGTTACGCGGGCCGAATTCCCGTCCATAACCTGCAGAATTTGGGTTGGTCCGGTTCGGCCAGCTGTGACGGCCGCCATAACCTGCCGGAAGTGGGTTCAAACCTGTGGGAAGTCGCCCCCACTGCTGGGGTCGGCTTTCGAGACCTCGATCAGCACAACCCTCGACTTCGACTGACGCGGGCGGCCGAGGAGCCTCATCATGGTCGCGGGGGAGGTGTGCGATGAAGCGAGCTTTTCGCTGGCTGGGTTTACTGCTGGGGCTGGCGCTGGTCTTCGGTGCGGGCTGGGCTTGGCCGGTTCTCTTCCGACCACCGCTGATCGTCGGCCAGGACGCGATCACTGACCAGGCCACCATCGGGGTAACGCCGGTGATCGAGGACGCCGGCGGCCGGCTGATCCGGGTCGCGCCGCCCGCGGGCACCGCAGCGAAGGACGTCCTGGTGATCATCTACCCCGGCGGACTGGTGCGTCCGCAGGCGTACGAGTGGCTGGCCCGAATGCTGGCCGTTCGTGGCTACGAGACCCTGATCCCGGAGTTCTCCTTCGACCTCGCGGTGACCGACACCGACCGTGCGTCCGCCTTGATCCAGCGGTACGCCGACGGCCGCAAGGTGGTGCTGGCCGGGCATTCGCTCGGCGGCGCGATGGCCGCGCAATACCTGGCCGACGAACTGAAGGCCGGACGCGAGCCGGTCGCCGGGCTGGTGCTGATGGCCGCCTACCCGCCGGACGGGGCCAGCCTGGCGTCCGCGAAGCTCAAGGTAGCGAGCCTGAAGGGCGAGTTCGACAATGTCGCCGATGCCGCCAAGATCGCGGACGGGCTGAGGCGCCTCCCGAAGGATTCAAAGCTGTTGCAGATCGACGGCGGCGTGCACAGCTTCTTCGGCCGCTACGGTCCGCAGTCCGGGGACGGAGTCCCGGCCGTGAGCCGCACCGACGCCGAACGTGAGATCGTGAACGCGATAGTGAGCTTCCTCGGCCGACTCTGAGTCATCCCTCAAACGTTCCCTGAGGCCTCCCCCCAACGATCCCTGAGCCTGACGATGGGCCGTTGGGAGGGGCTTCGTCAAGCTCAGCCACCGTTCGCCCGGGAGGGCCGAATCTCAGCCCGCCTTGCGCGCCAGCACGTATAGGCGTTTGGTATCGGCCTCGCCCCCAACCGGTGCTCGCACGTACCACTCGTCAACCACCAGATCGGACGCGGCCAGGGCGGCCAGCACCTGTTGGCGGTCGTGCAGGACGTAGTCGAGGTCGACTTCCACGCCGCAGAGGGAATCAGCGTGCCGCACCCGGTCGCCGAGTTCCAACGCCAGCGCCAGCAGTCCGCCCGGGTTCAAGGTGCCGGACGCGGTCCGCAGTACCGCGCCGAGCTCGGACGGGGCCAGATGACCGAAGGCGTACCACGCGATGATCGCGCCCCACGCCGCCGCCGTCCGCGGACGCAGCAACTGGTGGAACCGGCCCACCTGGAAATCCAGATCGGGATAGGCGGAGCGAGCCTGCTCGATCATCGCGCTGGACGCGTCCAGGCCGTGCACCTCGGCGCCGGTATCGGCGAGGAAGGCCGCGATATGCCCCGGTCCGCAGCCCAGATCCATGATCGGGCCGTCGGCCGCCTCGGCCACCCGCTCCAGCAGCCAGATGTCGAAAGGCTTCTCGATCAGCTCCTCGCCGAACTCGGCGGCGTACGCCGCGGCGGCCGCGTCATAGGCGGCGATCACCTTCGCGTCCCGAGCGGCAGCGCCCTCGGCCAGCGCTGCCTCGCGATCCACGGCTGGCGGCGCCTCCGCGTCCGCGCCACCGACCGGTACTGGTCCGAGCAGGTGTACCCAGCGGCGATCCTGCTGGCCGCGGACCAGCGACAATTCCCGCACCAGCGGTGGCTCGGCGGCAGCCATCGCTTCGAGGCGCTCCGACACCTCGGCTTTGTCGGCGAAACCATGCAGGCGTTCGGTGCGGGTCTTCAGCTCACCGGGGGATTGCGGCCCGCGCAACAGCAGGACGGTGAGCAGGGCCCGGTCGGCCTCGTCCAGTGGCAGCACCTCATCCAGCAACTGGTGGTACTTCACTACGCGCGACCCTGCGCCGGCCCAGACCAGCCGCAGCAGGCCGCGGTCCTTGAGCGCGCGGGCGGCGTCCTGAATCGTCCGCTCGGAGTAGTCGACGACCGGATCACGGCTGGACGTCTGATTGCAGGCCAGCCGCAGGGCGTTCAGTGAAAGGGGGTAGCTGGCGGGGACCGTACGCTGCTTTTCCAGCAGTGAACCCAGAACCCGCTGCTCGGTGGCATCCAGCACCGGTAACGACATGGGATGAGCCTAACGCTCGGCTTCGGTCACTCCGAACGGCAGCGTCGAGACCAGCCCGAGTCTGGCCGACCCGGCTCGGACACCCAAGTCGCGCGACGCCTCCTCCGAAACCGACGCCTGCTGCCGAAACCGGCGCCTGCTACCGACACCAAAGCTGTGGCCCGGATCTGCCGGTTGCCGCGCACATTGCCAAGCCGGCGAAACTGACCCTTGCCGGGGAAGATTCCCTGGCAAGCGCTAGTTTCGCCGGTGCGACTCAGGATCGAGCGGCGGGGCAGTAGGGCGGACCGAGATGGCGGTGGCAAACGCCGGTCTCGGTGGCAAACGTCAACCGGGCGTACGGCCGTCCCGACTGGCAGGTCGCTGCGCCCGCGAATCCGACTCAGGCCTTCTTGGCGCGGTTGCGCTGCTTGGCCCGCTCGTTCGCGTCCAGGGTCACCTTGCGGATGCGGACGTTCTTCGGCGTCACCTCGAGGCACTCCTCCTCGCGGCAGAATTCCAGCGACTGCTCCAGGCTCATCAGCCGCGGCGGGATCAGGCGCTCCAGTTCGTCCCCGGTGGAGGAGCGGACGTTGGTCAGCTTCTTCTCCTTGGTCGGGTTCACGTCCATGTCATCGGGACGCGGGTTCTCGCCCACGATCATGCCCTCGTACACCTCGTCGCCGGGCGCGACGAACAGGGTGCCGCGCTCCTGCAGGTTGAACAGCGCATAGCCGGTGACCACGCCGGTACGGTCGGCGACCAGCGAGCCGGACTGACGGGTCTTGATCTCGCCCGACCAGCGCTCGTAACCCTCGAAGACGTGGTGCATGATGCCGGTGCCGCGGGTCTCGGTGAGGAACTCGGTGCGGAAGCCGATCAGGCCACGCGCCGGGATCACGTATTCGACCCGCACCCAGCCGGTGCCGTGGTTGACCATGTGCTCCATCCGCGCGCGGCGGGTGCCCATCAGCTGGCTGATCGTGCCGACGTGCTCCTCGGGCACGTCGACCGTGAGCCGTTCGACCGGCTCGTGCAGCTTGCCGTCGATCTCGCGCACCAGCACCTGCGGCTTGCCGACGGTCAGCTCGAAGCCCTCGCGGCGCATCATCTCGACCAGCACTGCCAACTGCAGCTCACCGCGTCCCTGCACCTCCCAGGTGTCCGGACGGTCGGTGTTCAGCACCCGGATCGAGACGTTGCCGACCAGTTCGGTGTCGAGCCGGTTCTTCACCAGGCGAGCGGTGAGCAGCTTGCCCACCTTGCCGGCCAGGGGTGAGGTGTTGATGCCGATGGTCATCGAGATCGACGGCTCGTCGACGTGGATCAGCGGCAGCGGCTTCGGATCGTTGGGGTCAGCCAGGGTCTCACCGATGGTGATTTCGGGAATGCCGGCGATCGCCACGATGTCACCGGGGCCCGCCGACTCCGCGGGTACCCGTTCGAGGGCCTTGGTGATCAGCAGCTCGGAGAGCCGGACGTTGGTGATGCTGCCGTCGTGCCGGCACCAGGCCACCGTCTGGCCGCGGGTGAGGGTGCCCTCGACGATGCGGCACAGCGCCAGCCGGCCGAGGTAGGGGGACGCGTCCAGGTTGGTCACGTGCGCCTGCAGCGGGGCACCCTCGGTGTAGAGCGGCGCCGGGATCGTGTCCATGATCAGCTGGAACAGCGGCTCCAGGTTCGCCGAATCCGGCAGGGACGCGTCCGCGGGCTGGGTGAGCGAGGCGCGTCCGGCTTTCGCGGCGCAGTAGATGATCGGGAAGTCGAGGTGGTGGGCCTCATCGTCGTCGAGCAGGTCGAGGAAGAGCGCGTAGACCTCGTCGACCACCTCGGCGATGCGGGCGTCGGCGCGGTCGACCTTGTTGATCACCACGATGATCGGCAGGTTCTTTGCCAGCGCCTTCCGCAGGACGAAGCGGGTCTGGGGGAGCGGGCCCTCGGAGGCGTCCACCAGCAGCAGAACGCCGTCCACCATTTCCAGGCCGCGCTCCACCTCGCCACCGAAATCGGCGTGGCCGGGGGTGTCGATGATGTTGATCGTGACCGTGGAGCCGTCTTGGAGAACGTGGTCTACGGCGGTGTTCTTGGCCAGGATCGTGATGCCCTTCTCCCGCTCCAGGTCCATCGAGTCCATGACCCGGGTGTTCACGTCCTGGTTCTCGCGGAAGGCGCCCGATTGCCACAGCATGGCGTCCACCAGCGTGGTCTTGCCGTGGTCGACGTGGGCGATGATCGCGACATTGCGCAGGTCGGCGCGTACGGGCATTGAGTCTCCGATTTGGCTAGAGAGCGCCGATTTGTCGGCGAGCCGCCGACCTCGGCGTCGAGTTCGGCGTCGATTCTACCGGTTCGCGCCCCACCCGGTACGCCGCCGGTGCGTCCGCTGCCTGCCCGGCCGCCGCCCTCGCCCGTCCCGTCCGTCGTCCGCTCCCGTCCCGTCCGCCGGTCTCTCCCGCCGGATTCGCCGCCGAAAGTGGCATTTGCCGCCGAAATATCCACGGCAAATGCGTGCTTCGGCGGCGAATTGCGCGGACGCGGCCAGGGTTGCCCGGCGAGAAGGTGTTGTCCGATTGTTGTCAATGTGTTGTCCGCTCTGGCGGACGCGTCCGGCTTGGGCTGCGATAGCGGCATGGATGTTCTGCGGACGAGCCAGCTGCGGGCGGCTGGGACCAACCAGCGGCAGCTGGCCAGGTCGCTCGAACTCGGCGAGCGCACGCTGGTACGTCATGGCGCGTGGGCCACGGAGGCGCCGAAGGACGACCTCGCCAAGCACCGGCAGCTCGTCGCCGGTACCTGGCCGCTCCTCGCTTCCAACGCTGTGTTGAGCCACGGCTCGGCCGCGGTGCTCCACGGATTGCCGGTCTGGAAGCCGATGCTTCACCGCGTTTCGATCACCCGGGCGAGCGGTGGACATGGTGCTCGGACCAACCAACTACACGTCCGCTGTGCTCGGCTGGACTCCGCCGACCTGATCGAGCTGGACGGCTACCGCGTCACCAGCCTGGAGCGGACGGCGGTCGATCTGGCTCGATCGGTCAGCTACGAGCGGGCGGTCGCGATTCTGGATGCCGCGTTGCACGCGAAGGCCGATCCGCAGTTGCTGGCGGACATGTCCGCGGCTGCCAGATACACCAGCGGCGCGGGCGTGCTGCGTCGCGCGCTTGAGTTCGCCGATCGTCGCGCGGAGAGCGTCGCCGAATCGATCAGCCGAGTGCGGATGGCCGAAGTGGGGCTGCCGGTGCCGGTGCTCCAGTTCGAGGTATTCGATGACTACGGACGCTGGCTGGGCCGAACCGACTTCGCCTGGCTGGAGTACGGAGTGGTGGGCGAGTTCGACGGAGCCGTGAAGTACACCGGAACGGAGCGCGAGGTAGCCGCCGCTGTGATGGCGGAGAAGCGGCGTCAGGCCGCCATCGAAGCCGCCGGCTGGGTGGTCGTCCGCTGGACCTGGCCAGATCTCAACGATCGTCGGGCCTTCCGCAATCGAATCGCCACCGCCCTAGCTGACGGCCAGCAGCGCCGCCACCGTCCGTAGCTCCCGCGCGTCCGCCCGCCCCGCGCGTCCGCGCTTCTCCCGAATCCGCCGCCAAGAGTGGCATTTGCCGCC
>DAOPRQ010000007.1:0-5183 GCA_035349055.1 Propionicimonas sp. | reverse complement strand
GCCCCGCGCGTCCGCGCTTCTCCCGAATCCGCCGCCAAGAGTGGCATTTGCCGCCGAAATATCGGCGGCAAATGCACTCTTCGGCGGCAAATCGCCCCAGTCGCCCGGGTGGCCCGGCCGCGTCCGGGTGGCCGGCGCCGCGGCGGGCGGTGGGCGGTGGGCGGTGCGTGGTGGGCTGGGTGGCGGGGTTAGCGCTGGTCGTCGGGGTCCTGGGGGGCGTGGCCGTGCCCCATCGCGTCCAGCATGTCCGGACGGATGCCTACGCCGGTGGCCAGGCGCGACCGGGACCGGGAGTAGGCGAAGTAGACCACGAAGCCGAGCACCAGCCAGATCAGGAAGCGCAGCCAGGTCTCCACCGAAAGGTTCAGCATCAGGTAGCCGCAGATCAGTGCGGACGCGATCGGCAGCCACGGCGAGAACGGCACCTTGAACGACCGCTTCAGATCGGGACGCTTCTTGCGCAGCACGATCACGCCGATCGACACCAGCACGAAGGCCGACAGGGTGCCGATGTTCACCATCTCCTCCAGCACGCCCACCGGGGTCAGGCCGGCCACGAGAGCGACCGCGACGGTCACGATGATCGTGATCACCCACGGCGTCCGGTACTTCGGATGCACCTTGGCCAGGTTCATCGGCAGCAACGCGTCCCGGCACATGGCGAAGATCAGCCGGGTGGCGCCGATCATCAGGGTGAGCACCACCGTGGTCAGGCCGGCCACCGCACCCGCCGAGATCAGGGTGGCCATCCAGGCCTGGCCGTGGAAGGCGAACGCGTTGGCCAGGGCGGCCTTCGGGTCGAGCTGGTCGAAGGGCACCATGCCGGTCACCACGAGCGCGACGGCGCAGTAGAGCACGGTGCAGATCGCCAGGGACGCGATGATGCCGATCGGCAGGTCGCGCTGCGGGTTCTTGGTCTCCTCGGCGGTGGTGGCCACCACGTCGAAGCCGATGTAGGCGAAGAAGACCAGGGCCGCACCCGCGAAGATGCCGCCGATGCCGAAGGCGGTCGGCGCTCCGCCGGTGAGGAACTGCAGCAGCGGCTGCGTCCAGCCGGTCGCGGCTTCGGTGGGTGCGGTGGGCGGTACGAAGGGTGAGTAGTTGGCCGGGTTGATGAACCCGATGCCGGCGACGATCACGAAGAGCACGATGAAGAGCTTCAACGCCACTAGGGCCAGGTTGACCCGCAGCGACTCCTTGATGCCGATGGTCACCAGCCCGCCGAGTACCACCACGAGCAGGATCGCCGGCAGGTCCACCAGGCCGCCGTAGCTGATCACCGGTGGCAGCACGACGCCGATCTTCTCCAGGAACACGCCCAGATACGCGCTCCAGCCCTGCGCCACGACGGACGCGCCGAGGAACATCTCCAGAATCAGGTCCCAGCCGATGATCCAGGCGAAGATCTCGCCCAGGGACGCGTACGAGAACGTGTAGGCCGAGCCGGAGACCGGGACGGTGGACGCGAACTCGGCGTAGCACATCGCGGCGAGCGCGCAGCAGATCGCGGCCACCACGAAGCTGATCACGATGGACGGGCCGGCCACGTTGTGCGCCGCGCGTCCGGTGAGGGTGAAGATGCCCGCGCCGATCACCACGCCCACCCCGAAGACTGTCAGGTCGAGCGCGGAAAGGGATCGTTTCAGCTGGTACTCGGGCTCGTCGGTATCGGCGATAGACTGTTCGATCGACTTGGTGCGCAACAAGCTCATGGGGGTCCTTCTCCGGTAGGCCGCGGCATTGCGGGCGGGCACAGCGCGGCTACGTTATGCCCGCGGGCCACCGCACGACGATGACGGTCACAATGCGGTATTCCCCCTTGCCGAACCCGCGCTGATAGCCTGCGGATCCGCAGCACCCGCGGATGCTGGCCGAGGTTGGCGAGGCCCGCTCCCGACCGGGATCGAGCAGTACCGAAGTGGCTGGAGGCCGGCATGGGCATCCTTGAGTTCCTCGGCGCGGTCGGACGCGTGATCGTCGGCGTCCTCGGCCTGGACGTGGGCAACGCCGACTGGATCGCGCAGCATCCGCAGCGACTTGGGATCGCGGTCGCGGTGGCTGCCATCGCCGGCATCTCCACGCTGCTGGGCGACGCCGTGGTCATCTTCTTCAACCGGCTGCGCGGCTGGCGGTTCGCGTTGACGCTCGCGCTGAACGGCATCGGCATGGTGCTGCTCTACCTGGTGCAGGCCGCGGTCATCTACGTCATCGGCCCGCTGATCTCTGGGTTCGATCCAGGGTTCACCGCGGTGGTCACCGCCGTCCTGCTGGCTACCGCGCCGCTGGTCTTCGGGGTGTTCGTGCTGGTCCCGTACGCCGGGCCGGCGATCGCCGGCTTCCTGCACGTCTGGGGCATGGTGGCGCTGTGGGTGATCGTCGACGTGGTGTTCCGGACCGATCACTGGACGGCGCTGTGGATCACCCTGATCTCCTGGCTGTGCATGCAGGTGCTGTCCCGGGCGTTCGCGGTGCCGATCAGATGGATCGGCGACTGGATCTGGCGGCTGGTCTCGGGCCAGCCTTCGATGATCACCGGCAGCGACCTGCTTTCCGGGCACTTGTTCCTGCCGCTCGGGCAGCGCTTCGATCCGGAGGCGCGGTCATGATCCTGGTGAACGTGCTGATCGGCCTCGGTCTGCTGGTGCTCCTCGCCCTGACCTTCGCGCCGCTGGAATCGCTGGGCTGGTGGGCGCGGGAGGGCGCGGACGAGGCCGCAGCCACCGTCCAGGAATTGGCCGCCATCGACTCCGGGCCGGACGACTCCGCCTACGACGGCTACGTCGTCTACCTGTCCGGCATCGGCGCGGTCGGGGGCGACTCCGTCCCGCCGGAGGAGTTGCCGCTGATCCAGAACCTCTCCTCGCGGCTCACCCGGCTGAAGGTGATCCACGACGTCTTCCCGTACTCGGTCTCGAACAACGGGCTCACCGCGCAGCGTCCGACCGCCGCGGTCTGGCGTTGGGTGGAGAAGCTTCGCTTCAAGAACCCGGAGACCCTGGCCGGCATGCTGATCAATGCCCGCAACGCGATGCAGCTGTTCGTCTGCGCCGACCGCCGCTACGGGCCGGCGTACAACGTCGGCACCGCGCAGGAAGTGATGCGTGCGCTGCGCCGCCACGGCTACCCGATGGGCAGCGGCTTGCCGGTCACGCTGATCGGCTGGAGCGGCGGCGCCCAGATCTCGATCGGTGCGGCCTGGTACCTGGGCATGGGCGGACGGATCCCGCTGCAGGTGATCTCAGTTGGCGGCATGATGGCCGATGACTACGGCCTGGACCGGATTCAAAAGCTCTGGCACCTGCGCGGCTCCAAGGACCCGCTGGAAAAACTCGGCGGCATCCTCTTCGCCGGCCGCTGGCCGCACGCGGTCTTCTCGCCGTGGACGAACGCGCTGAAGGACGGCCGGATCGAGATCATTGACCTCGGCCCGATGCAGCACAACGTCAAGGACCACTACTTCGACGCCAACTCCATCGCTCCCGACGGACGCAGCTACCTGCAGGTCACCGAGGACGCGATCGTCGCCGTCCTCACCGGCGAGCCGGTGAAGACCGTCCCGCTGCATTCAGTGCCGACTCGCCGCGAGGTCTCCGCCTGACTCTGGCGATTCCTCGACTCAGTGGCGGGGGTCGGTCACGGCGGCCAGGAACAGCGGCCAACCGGTGCTGCTGGCCGAGATCTGCAGCAGGAACGGGCGGTCCAGGTGCAGCTTGTGCTCGGGCTGGGCCGGCGCGCCGGACGCCACGGCGCCGATCTCGGTCACCGCAGCCGCCTTGGTGCCTTCCTCGTCCAGCTGCAGGACCGCCTGCTGCACGGCCTGGCTGACGCACAGATCCTGCGGACCGATCCCGGACAGGTCGGTGTTCGGCGCGCCGCAGAGCACCGACGGCGCCCGATCGCCGAGCACCCCGCGAAGGTCGAGCGGCTTGGGCGCCAGATCGAGGGTGGGCAGCCAGAGCTCCACCGGTTCGGACGTGCTGGCGGCCAGCGCCTGGTGCAGCTTCGCCAAGGTGTCGGTGCTGATCGCGGACGGGGCGGTGCCGGCCGGCGGCAGGATCAACTCCGCGGCCAGTTCGCCGCCGACGTAGGGCACCCGGACGGCCGCCCAGCCGTCCGCTTCGGCGAACGGGTAGGGCTGGCTGGAGGCTAGACACGCGCGCAGCCGATACTCCGTTGCGGGCGCCGCCAACGGTTCAACCCACTTTTTGCTGGCTATGGGGCGGTGCAGGAGCCCTCGCTAGCGACCAACCCAATTTTGATCGGTTCTCAGGCCGAATTCGGGCCCGATAATCGGTCAAAATTGGGTCGGCCGCGGTGGAGCCGCCGAGAGGCCGGCCATTAGCGGTCAAAAGTGGGTTCAACCGGTGAGCGGGCCCGCCCGAGCTGAACACACGATCCGGGCCGAGCCGGACCATGCCGATCCCGATCCGGGCCGAGTCGGACACCTCGATCCGGGGAGGCTCGGGGCGACAACCCATGGCGGTTGTCGACCTCCCCAATAGGCTGGGCGCGTGACGCAGTGGTTCACCGAATCATTCAAGGCCGAGTACGAGAAGCAGGCAGCCGAGCTTGGCCGGGTCAACATCGCCGTGTTCGGTAAGACCGGCGTCGGCAAGTCGACCCTGGTCAACGCCATCTTCGGCGAACCGCTGGCAGCCACCGGCATCGGCGCCCCGGTCACGATGGGCTCCCACCTCTATCTGGACACCCGCGGCAGCCTCGGCATCATCGACACCCGCGGCCTTGAGCTCGGCAAGGACGACGACCAGATCATCAAGGAACTGACCAAGGCGATCAAGGACAGCCGCAGCAAGGCGATCAGCGAGCAGATCCACATCGCCTGGTACTGCATCCGCGGCATGGATCGTCGCTTCGAGGACTTCGAGGAACGCTTCATCCGCACCCTCGACGAACTGGGGTTGCCGGTGCTGGTGGTGCTCACCCAGGTGCCGATGCGGGACGGCCAGTTCCACCCGGACGCGGTCGAGCTTGCCCGGCAGATCGAGGCCAAGCAGCTGCCGATCGTGGGCGGGCGTCCGTTCATGACCTACGCGATGAGGGACCAGTTCACCGGTCAGCCGCCCTACGGCTTGATGGAGGTCCTCGGGGCCACCTTTCACGTGGCTCCGGACGCGGTCCGCGGCGCCCTCGTCGCAGCGCAGACGATTGATACCCGGCTTAAG
>DAOPRQ010000006.1:39539-46447 GCA_035349055.1 Propionicimonas sp. | reverse complement strand
AACAACTCGGTGCGGGTCAGCGACGAGTTCATGCAGGCGGTCGAGGACGGCACCGATTTCGGCCTGCGCGCCCGGATGACCGGCGAGGTGATCGAGAAGGTCGACGCCCGCGAGCTGTTCGGCAAGATGGCGAAGGCGGCCTGGGAGTGCGCCGATCCGGGCATCCAGTACGACGACACGATCAACGCCTGGCATACCAATCCGGAGTCGGGCCGGATCAACGCGTCCAACCCGTGCTCGGAGTACATGAGCCTCGACAACAGCTCCTGCAACCTGGCCAGCCTGAACCTGATGAAGTTCCTGCGCGACGACGACACCTTCGACGTCGAGTCGTTCGTCAAGGCCATCGAGTTGATCATCACCGCGATGGACATCTCGATCTGCTTCGCCGACTTCCCGACCGAGGCCATTGGCGAGACCACGCGCAGCTTCCGTCAGCTGGGCATCGGCTACGCCAACCTCGGCGCGCTGCTGATGGCGATCGGCCGCGGCTACGACTCGGACGCGGGCCGCGCCCTGGCCGCGTCCATCACCTCGCTGATGACCGGCGTGTCCTACCGGCGCTCGGCCGAATTGGCCGCGGTCGTGGGCCCGTACAACGGCTACGCGCGCAACGCCGCCGCGCACCAGCGGGTGATGCGCAAGCATCAGGCCGCCAATGACGACGTCCGGATCTGGGACGAGCTGGACAAGCCGCTGCACATGGCCGCGTCCGAGGAGTGGGCCCAGGTGGTGGCGCTCGGTGCCAAGAACGGCTACCGGAACGCTCAGGCGTCCGTGCTGGCCCCGACCGGAACCATCGGCTTCATGATGGACTGCGACACCACCGGCATCGAGCCAGACTTCTCGCTGGTCAAGTTCAAGAAGCTGGTCGGCGGCGGGTCGATGCAGATCGTCAACCAGACGATCCCGCGAGCGCTGCAGCGGCTCGGCTACGCCGGCGAGACCGTGGAGGCGATCGTCGACTACATCGCCAACCACGGCCACGTGGTGAACGCGCCGGGCCTGAAGCCGGAGCACTACGAGATCTTCGACACCGCGATGGGCCAGCGGGCGATCAAGCCGATGGGTCATGTGCGGATGATGGCTGCGGTGCAGCCGTTCCTTTCCGGCGCGATCAGCAAGACCGTGAACCTGCCGGAGACGGCGACGGTCGAGGAGATCGCCGACGTCTACGCCCAGGGCTGGAAGCTCGGCCTGAAGGCGCTCGCGGTCTACCGCGACAACTGCAAAGTCGGCCAGCCGCTGAGCGATGGCAAGAAGACCGATGAGCCGGCGGCGAAGGCTGAGCCGGAGGTGCGGGTTGAGTACCGGCCGCGCCGCAACCGGTTGCCGAAGTCGCGGGTAAGCCGGACGACGTCCTTCTCCGTGGCCGGTGCCGAGGGCTACATGACCTCGGGCCAGTACAACGACGGCAAGCTGGGCGAAGTGTTCCTTAAGCTCGGCAAGCAGGGTTCGACCTTGGCCGGTGTGATGGACGCGTTCTCGATCGCGGTCTCGATCGGCCTGCAGTACGGCGTGCCGCTGGAGCAGTTCGCGCAGAAGTTCACCAACCTGAAGTTCGAGCCGGCCGGCATGACCGACGACCCGGACGTGCGGATGGCGCAGTCGATCATGGATTACATCTTCCGCAGGCTGGCCCTGGACTACCTGTCCTTCGACGAGCGGGCCGAGCTCGGCATCTACACCGCGGCCGAGCGGGCGCGCTACGTCGAGACCGGCCGGTACCTGTCCGAGGAGGACGAGGCCGAGCTGATCGAGTCGGAGTCGCTCAAGAACGATGCCGCGGACGACGTCCGGGTGCACGAGGACGGACCGAACCAGCCCGCCCTGGTTGAGTTCAAGGCCCACTCGACCGCCGAGGTGCTGGAACAGCTCTCCGGCATGAGCGTGGACGCGCCGCTGTGCCTCACCTGCGGCACCAAGATGCGGCGCTCAGGCTCCTGCTACATCTGCGAGGGCTGCGGTTCCACCAGCGGCTGCAGCTGATGTGAGATACGGCGACGGGCTCGGTCATCCTTGATGGGTGGCCGAGCCCGTTGGCTGTTCCGGTGGTCGCGCTTGGCCTGCTGACCGCTCAGTCCTGGTCGGCCGCTTCGTCGGAAGCCGAAGCCTGAGCCACATTGAAGGTCACCCAGGAAGTGGTGGTGGCTGGGGCAACGCTGGGCTTTCGGGTCGGCGCCGGTTCTCCGGGCGTGACCGGACGGATCGGGTCGCCCATGGCGCTGCGTAGCGCTTCGACGATGGCGTTGCCCTTAGCCGGGTCGTACTTGCGAATCTCAGCCATGTGCCAATGCTAAGCCGCCAGCCTGTGCGGACGCTGGGTCAGTCCTCAGCGAGGGCAGTGTCTTCGGCGAGCGGCACCCGTCCGGCCAGCGTCCGCCGCCGCACCTGCCAGATCACGTAGGCGGCGATCAAGGCCATCACGAGCACGGCCAGTCCGATAGCGAGCGCGGGGGACTGGCGGTAGAGATCGCCGAGCAGGTCCACTCCGACCGTGCCCAGGGTGGCGTACAGGAATGCCCACATCACCGAGCCGATCACCACCGCGGGCAGGTAGTGCCGCAGGCTCATCCGGGTCGCCCCGGCAGCCAGGTTCGCGAGCGTCTGGAAGCCGATGGTCAGGAACGACAGCGAGATCACCGGCGGGCCATAGGCGTCGATGCGCTGCGTCGCACGCAGGTAGCCGGGGGAGTCCATCAGCTTGGCTAGGCGGGTGTGCCGCGCACCGGCCGAGGCCGCGCGGCCCAGCCAATAGGTGCCGTTGGCGCGCAGCATGACGATCACGAAGAGCGCGGCCACCACCAAGGGGTAGGGCACGTGCCACTGCGTCGGATCCATCTGGCCCCCTGAATAGAGCGGCCAGTCTAGCCAACAACCGTGCTGGCACTGACGCGGCGCAGCGCCATCACTCCGGCCGCGAACAGCCCGGCCGCGGCCGCTGCCCACGGTGCGGACGGGTGCAGCACCGCCCCCGCCTGCCAGACCGCGAAGGTGCCGGTGCAGGACAGTGCGTAGCCGATCTCGGCGTGCCCCGGCTTCGCGATGCCGTTACCGGATGCCGGTATCAACCGCAGTTCCACCCGGGCCAGCCAGGGCACGGCAGTCACCACGATGCCGAGCACGAGCACCACCAGCAGCACCCGGTTCATCAACACTGGCGCTGCCGCGGGCCACAGCAGGCTCAGGCCCGCGAGCGCCCCCGCGCCAACCAGGATCGCCGGGATCTGCCACAGATAGACCGTCAGCAGCAGCGCGTTCGCCACCCGCACCAGTTGTTGGGTGCCCGCGCGCAGACATACGCCCACTCCGGCTTGCTCAAGCAGCGCGAGCACCACCGTCTGAGCCAGTCCGAGCACGAGGATGGCTACCGTGGGCGGCAGCAGGTTGGCCACCAGCACGTCCGCCCAGGCCACCGAAGCCGGCGGATAGTCCAGGGCGAACACCAGGGCCGCGATCACCGCGGCGCAGCCGGCCAGCAGCGCGAGCAGAGTCCGCGTCCGCCAACCACGGAACCAGCCCCGGTGGTAGGCGATGCCCCACTGATGGGCCAGCGGCCACACGAAGGCGAGATTCAGCCACTGCAGGCCGAGATCCCCGCTGGCCCGGACGGCCGCGTCCACCGCGATCACGCCAAGCAACAGCGGCAGCATCACCCACCCGCCGAACCGGTCGTGCAGCCAGACCGCCAGTGGTGAAGCGGCCAGCAGCAGCTGGTAGACCACCGCGAACCACAACAACTGGGCGAACTGGCGGCTGAGCGTGGCCGACTCCATCGGCCAGCCCGCCCACGCGGCGACCGTCCCGACCACCGTGAAGACCGCAACGAACAGCGTCATCGGGCCGAGCAGCCGGCCGCCCCGCAGCACCAGAAACGCCGAATAGGGCGCCCCGCTAGTGCGCCACTTGTCCACCACGACGGCATTGGCGTAGCCGGCGGCGACAAAGAACACCGGCACGATGTTGAATATCCAGCTCGCTGCCCACCATCCCGGACCCGGCGCCCACGGATAGATCAGCAACTGCCCGTCCGGCACCGCCACCACCCACAACAGGGTGTGGAACACGACCACCACCAGCACGGACGTGATCCGCGCCAGGTCGATCAGATGGTTGCGTTCAGCCACCGGCACATCGTAGGGGTGTGCGGTGGGCGGCGACCTTTCTGTCCTGGTGACTGGCTTAGGCTGAACACGTGCAGGCGGCCCTGAGCGGATACCTCACCATCTGGTCGGTGATCGGGGTCGGCTGGGTGGTGGCGCACTTTCGTGTACTCACCGAGGACCACCGCCGGATGCTTTCCCGGCTGGCGTTCACGGTGGCCTCGCCCGCGCTGCTGTTTTCGCTGGTCTCCCGCGCAGACCTCAGCCACCTGTTCAGCCGGACGCTGCTGGTCTCAGCCCTCGCGATCGCGTTGGCCGCGGGCGCCTATCTGATCGCGGCGCGCGTCTGGTTCGGTGGCGGCGATCTGCCTGGACGCGTGGTGGGCACGCTCTGCGCGGCCTACACCAACGCCGGCAACCTGGGCCTGCCGATCGCGGCGTACGTGCTCGGTGACATGACCTGGATGGCGCCGATCATTCTGATCCAGGTCGGGGTGCTCCAGCCGACCGCACTGGCGCTGCTCGACCTCGGCGCCGCGCGCAAGGACGGGGTGCGCCTGACCTGGTGGCGTTACGCGTCCCTGCCGGTGCGTAACCCGATCACGCTTGGTACCCTCGCCGGCCTGGCCGTCAACCTGCTCGGGATCGAAGTACCCACGCTGCTCTGGGAACCGATCGAGATGATCGGCCAGGTCGCAGTGCCGGCCATGCTGCTGGCGTTCGGCATCTCGCTCCGGCTCGACCCGCTTCCCGGCCGCGGCCGTCACGCCCGCGAACTGGCGCTCGCCGCCCCGATCAAGGTGCTGCTGCATCCGGCGATCGCGTTCGCCCTCGGCGCCTGGGTGTTCGGTCTGAGCACCGCCGACCTGCTGGCGGTAACGGTGATCGCTGCGCTGCCGACCGCCCAGAACATCTACCTGATCGCCGGCCGTTACCACGTGCGGACCTTGCTCGCCCGGGATGCCATTTTCATCTCCACCATCGCGTCCATCCCGGTGATCGTGGCGGCCTCCACCTGGCTGCGCTGAGGGCTCCGTCCGGCCATAACCTAAGAAGAACCACTGACTTCGGCGGTTCACCAGTCTTGGTGGCCACGCCCGGGCTAGCATTCGCGCGATGGATACCGCTGGACATTTCACCCGCCCCTCGGGTGAGGAATGTCGTCAGCTGGTTCGCAGTCACTGTGTCGGCCGGGTCGCTTGGCTGGCCGCCTCCGGTTTGCAGGTCCTTCCGGTCACCTACGGCTGCCACGACGACCGCATCTTCTTTCGGGTGAACCCCGCATCGGTGATGGGCGAACTGGCCGACGATGTCGAGGTTGCCTTCGAGGTGGACGACATCGATGTCGACACCGCGACCGGCTGGAGCGTGCTGGTGCACGGCGTCGCAGCAGACCACGATGGCTCCGCCCAACCAGTGCTGCCGGCACCGTGGGCGCCGGACCACAGCGGCCTGACCATCGTGATCACCCCGTCCACCTACTCCGGCCGCGCGGTGTCGGCCGCCGTGGAGAGGAATTGAGATGTTGAAGCCCTATGAGGGTCCGGCCCGTGTGGTGGTTGGGTTCGACGGTTCCGAGGACGCCGCCCGCGCCCTTGAGTACGGGATCGTCGAGGCCAGACACCGGGAAGCCGAACTGGTGGTCGTCCATGCTGTCGATGACACTGTGTTGAACAGTGCCTGGGGTGTGGTCTTCGACCCGGAGGAGATCAAGCTCGGGGCTGCCGAGATGCTCGCGTCCACGATCGATGTCGCGGTGGCCCACGGTCTGGAGCGCGGACGAGTGCGTACCCAGGTGGTGCTCGGCAACACCGCGGCGGCACTGACCCGCATGAGTTCGGACGCATCGCTGGTGGTCGTGGGCCGCCGGTCGACCTCGACCGGGGAAAAGGCCTTCGTCGGGTCGACAGCCGTCGGAGTGGTCGGTGCGGCGCATTGCCCGGTGGTCGTGGTGTCCTCGACGGACGTGGTCCGCGAGACGCCGGCCGGTCTGATCGGCGTGGCCGTGGACACCTCCGCGCGTGGTGCGGTGGCGTTGGAATGGGCGCTGCGCGAATGCCAGTCCCGTGGCGGCAAGGTGTCGGTGATCAGCGTCTGTCGGGCGCCGCAGGGACGCTGGTTCTCCGGCGGGCACCCGACCGCAGAGCAACAGGCCGCGGCGGTCAAGGTCACCCGGCAGCGGATGACCGAGATGATTCAGCCCTTGGCCGAGGCCTTCCCGGACGTCGCGGTCGAACTCGAGGTCGAGTACGGCGTGCCGCTGGACATTCTCGCTGCGCGAACGGCCGAACTCGACCTCCTCGCGCTGGAAGTGCACGCAGCCTTCCCCACCTACTCGGTGGGCGGACTCATCCGCGGCCTGATGAGCCACGGCAGTTGCCCGATCGCAGTGATCCGGCCCAAGGACAGCCACGGCTCCTGAACCGCCGCCGCGCACTAAACTGGGTCGGCTATGACCGCTGACCCCGTACTCACCTTCGACGAAGCGCTGCCGATCAGCGCGCACGTCGAGGAGATCCGGGATGCGCTGCGCAACCACCAGGTGATCGTGGTCGCCGGCGAAACCGGCTCCGGCAAGACCACGCAGCTGCCCAAGATCTGCCTGCTGGCCGGAAGACGGAAGATCGGCCACACCCAGCCGCGGCGGATCGCCGCGCGCAGCCTGGCCACCCGGATCGCCCAGGAGATGGGCGAGGCGGTCGGGCAGACCGTCGGCTTCCAGGTGCGGTTCTCCAGCCAGCGCAGCCGCCAGACTCGCGTGAAGGTGATGACCGACGGCATCCTGCTGGCCGAGATCTCCCACGA